>CAXUKA010000231.1:0-10351 GCA_964251335.1 uncultured Hymenobacter sp. | reverse complement strand
GACGACAGCAAAGCGCCCATCTACATGGGCGACGAAGCGCTCCGCATTCAGGAGCTGCTGCCCAATGAGCTGGGCTTCGATATGGCCGTCAATATCTTCACCTACCAGCCCGGCGGCAACCTTCCGATGGTGGAGACGCACATCATGGAGCACGGCTTGCTATATCTGCAAGGCCAAGCCATCTACATGCTCGACCAGCAGTGGTATCCGGTGCAGAAGGGCGACTCTATCTGGATGGCGCCGTATTGCCAGCAATGGGCGGCGTCGATTGGGAAAGAGCCTTCGGTTTACATTTATTACAAGAACGTTAACCGATTTCCGACGGTGATATAATGAGCTTACCCGACCGGCTTGTAGCAGCAGTAGCGTGGCTGGAAATTGCTATTTCACCAAGCCTCATCGGCATAACAGCAGGCGCAGGTGTTTGGCTCGCGCTGCGCTCCTCGGCAGGCGTAGCTGTTGGGTTGATACTGGCTAGCTTAGGTCTTATGACCGGTGTCGTTTTCGCCGAAAAAGCGCGGCGGAAAGTTGGTACAGTTGCTTTCATGACTCGTATCCGAGCGCATGCCGAGTTGAATTCATCTTTGAATATCATGCTCCTTTCCGACCTCAACAACCTCTCCCCCACCGCCCGCGCCGAGGCTCTAGCCACGTGCTGCGGCGCCTCGGCCTGGGTCGCGGCTCTGAACCAGCAATTTCCCTTCGCCACTGCCGAAGCCTTGTACGCCGAGGCCGACCGCCTCTGGTACAGTCTTAATGAAACCGATTGGCGCGAGGCCTTCACACACCACCCCAAAATCGGCGACGTGAATGCGCTAAAGGAGAAATTTGCCAGTACGGCCGCCTGGGCGGCGGGCGAGCAGGGGGCCGTGCGGCAGGCTTCGCAAGACACATTGGAGGCACTGGCGGCCGGCAATGATGCTTACGAGCACAAGTTTGGCTACATCTTCATTGTGTGCGCCACGGGTAAGTCAGCCGACGAAATGCTAGCCTTACTGCAAGCGCGGCTGCCGAATACGCCAGAAGCAGAAATCACTATTGCCATGGGTGAGCAGGCCAAGATTACGCGCCTGCGCCTGGAGAAACTACTAGCTGTATGAGCCAGATAACCACGCATATCCTCGACACTACGAAAGGCAGGCCAGCGGCCGGCGTTACCATTGCGTTGCACGAGCAGACCGGCGACAATTGGCACGAAATCGCGCGCGGCGCGACGAATACCGACGGGCGTATTCCAGACTTGCTGCCTCAGGGGCAACTACTGGCGCAGGGCATCTACAAGCTAAAATTCTTCACCCAGGAATACTTTGAGCGCGAGGGCACACCCGGCTTTTACCCCTTTGTAGAAATCTGCTTTGTGGTGAGCGACGACAGCCACTACCATGTACCGCTGCTACTTAATCCGTTCGGATTTAGCACGTACCGCGGCTCCTGACCTCCGCGCCCCTCCGCGAAATCTTCCGCGCCTTCCGCGGTGAAACTGAAACCACCTCCCATGAAACTCAGCCTTCAACCCACCGACACTACCGCCCTGCTCGACCAGCTTGGCGTGGCCAACCTGGCTTTCCAGAAAACCTATCCCGGCGACCGCCCCGACCGCCAGCCGGTGCACACCGTGTACGGCGGGGCCAACCTATTCAAGGCCGATACCTGCGTGCGAATGGGCGAAATCGCCCTGCGCAACCTCCAGACTTACGCCCCCAACTTCGTGGAGCTGGCGCGGGTGCTTCAATTCGCCGGCCATGAGCATCTACCTGTCTTAGAGAAAGATATCAACGACCTTACCGACTACCTCGACCGGCTGCCCGCCGACCAGCGGCGGCAGGAGCCAGCCTGGCTGGCCTACACCGTGTACAACAAGATTGTGCAGAAGCTCAAGACCGAGCCAGTCGAAGATTTTCGGGTAGACTTTGAGGATGGCTTCGGCAACCGGCCCGATGCCGAGGAAGATGCCACCGCCATGCAGGCCGCGCAGGAAGTAGCCAAAGGCATGGCGCAGGGCACATTATCGCCCTTCATCGGTATTCGCATCAAGCCGTTTACCGAAGACCTCAAGGCGCGGGGCGTGCGCACGCTCGATATTTTCCTGACTACGCTGCTCTCCGAAACCGGCGGCAAGCTGCCCGATAATTTCGTAGTGATGCTTCCCAAAGTCACCATCCCCGAGCAGATGACGACTATCGTGCGCCTGTTTGAGCTGCTGGAAAAAGCCAACAACCTGCCCCCCGGCACCTTACAGATGGAAACGATGGTGGAGGCCACCCAGATTATCATGGACGATGAGGGGCGCAATCCGCTCATGCGTATCATCCGGGCCAGTGAAGGGCGATGCATTGCGGCGCACTTCGGCACGTACGACTATACGGCCTCGGCCGGCATCACGGCCAAGTACCAGACCATGGCGCACTCTGTCTGCGATTTTGCCCACCACATGACCAAGGTGGCGCTCGGCGGCACCGGCATCTTCCTCTCCGATGGCGCTACCAACGTCATGCCCATCGGCCCGCACCGGGGCGATAATCTAAGCTTTGCCCAGCTGCGCGAAAACCAGGAATCGGTACACAACGCTTGGCGGCAGGCCTATTCGCACACCACGCACTCGCTCATCAACGGCTTTTACCAGGGCTGGGACCTCAACCCCGCGCAGCTGCCCATGCGCTACGCGGCCACCTACAATTTCTTCCTCAGCAGCTACGAGGGCGCAGTGTACCGCCTCAAAACTTTCGTGGAGCGAGCCGCTATTTCGACGCTCACCGGCGATATTTTCGATGATGCCGCCACCGGGCAGGGTTTGCTCAATTTCTTCCTGAAAGCGCTGAACTGCGGGGCCATTTCCAAGGAGGATATTGTGGCTACCGGGCTCACGGTGGAGGAGATTGAAACCCGGTCGTTCTACCGTATTCTGCAAGGGCGGCGCGGGCAGGCTTAGTCTATTTTTTGCTAAAACCTCGTCTGTCATGCTGAGCTTGCGAAGCATCCTGTCACGTTGGAATTACTAATTCTGGCGTGATAAGATGCTTCGCAAGCTCAGCATGACAAACGGGGTTTTATTTCAATCTACCAATCAGTACGCCGCAGCTTCTCTGGCTGCAAGAGCTTGATTCCCTTAGGGCTGACTTCCAGTAACCCATCGTGCCGAAACTCGCTGAGGGTGCGGCTCAACGACTCGGGGGCGATGCCGACCACGGCGGCCAGGTCGTCGCGCGAGAGCTGAATGAGCGCGTCGGTGGCTTCGCCGGGGCGGGCGTGGTCGTAGAAGCCAAGCAGGGCGTTGGCCACGCGGCGGCGTAGCGAGTTGTAGGCCATGTCGAGTAGCTGCTCTTCGCGCTCGCGCTTGCGGCCGGCCAGCAGGCGCACCAGCTGCTGGCTTACTTCGGGGTTGCGCAGCAGCTGCGCGAAGTCGTCGGCCGGGATGTAGAACAGCGTCGAATCTTCGACGGCGATGGCCGAGTCGTGGTACACAGAGCCTTCGAGCAGGGCTTTGTAGCCGAAGAACTCGCCCGTCTGGTAGAAGCCCGTTATCAGCTCTTTACCCGAGGCGGTGGTTTTCAGTATTTTAACCCGACCGGCCTGCACAAAGTAGAGCCGCGTAGGCTCGTCGCCCTCGGCGTAGATAATCTGGCGGCGCGGCACGGGGTGGGGCTTGCGGTCGGCAATGAGCGTGAGTAGGTTGCTGCGCTGCGAGGCCACAAAATCGGACGGGCCACTGGCGGCGGGCACTTCTTCGGCGGGCCGGTACAGCTGCTGCAAGCGCGTGAAGCGCCCGGCAATGGCGCTTAGCAACTCGCTGCTTTCGAAGGGCTTGGTGAGGTAGTCGTCGGCCCCGAGCTCCATGCCCCGGCGCACATCGGCGCGCCCAGCCCGGCCCGTGAGGAAAACGAACGGCACCCGCACTAGGCGCGGCGTTTGGCGGAAGCTGTAAAGCACGCCGTAGCCATCGAGCACAGGCATTTCGATGTCGCAGAGCACTAGGTCGGGCCGCTTGGCCAGCGCCTGCTCGACTCCGATTTTGCCATTTTCGGCGGTGGCTACTGCGTAGCCGGCCAGGGTCAGTAGCTCAGCCGTGTGGGTGCGCGCCGCCTCATCGGGGTCAATCAGGAGGATGATTTTCATGATTATCTGAGGACTTTTATCAAGCTAATCGGCAGGCAAATCATTCTGCGCTGCCTGCCGGAATAATGATTACTTACGCACTTACCGGCTTCGCAAGCCGCAAAGGTGGGGCTCATAACAATCATCAGCAGGACTGGTGATAACTCTCATGGGTTTGCATAACCGCAGTCATGTAAGCCCCAGGAGCCTCGAAATAGTTTTGTACCCGCAATTGCCACTTGACTTAGTGTTGCGCTTATTTCTGCTTACTTACTGCCTGCTAATGCCTGACTCTGCTGCCCTGCTTCCCGACTCCGCAAGCGCGGCTGGTGAACCGGAGCAGCCCGCCGAAGTGCCCACGCCACTCGGCTGCTTGCGCCCAGCCGCGACCCAGATTCCGGCCGGAGCTATTATTCCGCAGCCTACCTGCAAAGCCACCGTTTGCCCCGGCAACTGCCGCCGCAAGCGCAATCAAGATGCTACTTAACAACGATTTATTTCCTTTTTATTCTTCCTTTATTTTTTAATTGCCTAATGGCTTATTCACCTAATACCCCTGCCGGACAAGCTGTCCAAAATATTCTAAACGACCTGCCCAGCCTGATGGCCATTGCCGTCGTCGACATCAGCTCGGGCATGAGCCTGGCGTCGCACACCAACTCTACTATTAACCCCGATACTGCCGCTGCCTACAACACCGAGGTGGTGAAGCAAAAGCAAAAAGCCATCAGCGCCCTCAAGCTGCAAGGCGAAAGCATCGACGACATCCTCATCACCCTCAGCAACCAGTTGCACCTGCTCAAGCTGGTGAACGATGGCAAGAAATTCATCCACCTCGTGGTGAACCCGCGCGATACCAATTTGGCCATCGCCCGCGAGGTAGTGCGCTCGCAAGTGGACTTGCTTAAATAAAAAAAGTTAAACTATTCTTTCACAACAGAAAAGCCTTCTTGTTTGGGAAGGCTTTTCTGTTGTGAAACTAGTCGATTTTCGCCAGCACTTCTACGAACTCCGGGTATAAGCTGCCCAGCACCCGCTCGGGTGTCATAGGGGCCACCAGCGGCAGGGCTACATCAGGCTGAAAGGCCCGAATGGCATCGCGCAGGGCGAAGTACGCCCCGATGCCGTACATCAGCGGCGGCTCGCCCACGGCCTTCGAGCGCAGGATGGCATTGGGGTGGCCGGGTGTGTCGAGGAAATGCACATCGAGCACGGTGGGCACCGAGTAAAGGTCGGGTATCTTGTAGCTGTTCAGCGAGTTGCTAAGCAGACGACCTTCTTCGTTATAACTCACTTCTTCCAGCGTCATCCAACCAATGCCTTGCACCGCGCCGCCCTCAATCTGGCCCCGGTCGATGGCCGGGCTGAAGCTCTGGCCGAAATCGTGGGCGATGTGCACCGCGTCGATGGTGTAGGTGCCGCGTAGGCAATCGACGGTGGACGTAGTCAGAGCCGTGCCGTAGACGTGGTAAGCAAAGGGGTGCCCGCTTTCGGTGCTAGCGTCGAAATGCACGCCTGGCGTGGCGTAGTGGGCATTTTCGGTGAGCGCCACGCGCCGCACGAAGGCGCTGCTCACCAACTTTTCCCAGGTAGTTTCGGCCGGGATGCCAGCGGCTAGTACCTGCTCGTTTTCTATTTCAATGCCTTCGTAATCCACCGAAAATTCGGTGCTGGCGTGGCGCAGCAGCCGCTCGCGCAAGGCTTGGCAGGCTAGCTCGGTAGCCTTGCCATTGAGGTCGGCGGTGGCGCTGGCGGCGCTGGGCGAGGTATTGGCGACGCGGGTAGTGTTGGTGGTTTCGATTTTGATGCGGTTTATCGAAATGCCCAGCGTGCGGGCCGCCACCTGCGCGATTTTGGTATTCACGCCCTGCCCCATTTCCACCGCGCCGGTGCTGATGCCCACCGAACCATCGGTGTAGATGTGCACCAAGGCCCGCGTCTGGTTCATGAAGGTCTTGGTAAACGAGATGCCGAAGCAGATGGGCATCAGCGCCAAGCCTTTCTTAAAGAGTTGGTTTTTCTGGTTAAATTCTGCTATCGCCGCCCGCTGGCCGGCCAGGTCAAATAGCTCGGCGGCCGTGTCCCAGGCTTGCTCGGCGTGGCACATTTCGGCGGGCTGGCGGTACGGAAACAGGTCGCCCTCACGCAATAAATTCCGCCGCTGAATGTCGCTGCGCAGCACGCCCAACTCCTCGGCCGCTTTGGTAATGGCCGATTCGATTACGAACATACCTTGTGGCCCGCCGAAACCCCGGAAGGCCGTGTTGGGTGGCAGATTGGTGCGACACGAGTTGGCCGTGGCCGTGACGTTGGGGATGAAATAAGCGTTGGTGGTGTGGAAAAGCGTGCGCTCGAGCACGGCCGGCGAGAGGTCGGCGGCGGCCCCGGCGTTTTGGTAATAAGTTACCTCGTAGGCCAGGATTTTCAGGTCGGCGCTGAGGCCGATTTTGAAATCGGACGAGTACGGGTGGCGTTTGCCGGTCATGCGCATGTCGGCCATGCGG
Source organism: uncultured Hymenobacter sp. (assembly GCA_964251335.1). Taxonomy (GTDB): domain Bacteria; phylum Bacteroidota; class Bacteroidia; order Cytophagales; family Hymenobacteraceae; genus Hymenobacter. Next base: position 3,755 of record CAXUKA010000231.1, on the reverse strand, counting down.
TCGAGCACCAGCTTCACCGGCTTTTTGACCACGAAGGCCCCCAGCGCGGCCAGGCAGCCCCAGGGCGTGGCCTGGTCTTCCTTGCCGCCAAAGCCACCGCCGAGGCGCGTTACATCGACCTCAATCTGGTGCATACCGATGCCCAGCACCACGGCGCAGTGCCGCTGCACAGCCGTCGGCCCTTGGGTCGAAGAAATGATTTTCACCCCGCCCAGCTCGGTGGGGAAAGCATAAGCGGCCTGCGTTTCGATGTATAAATGCTCCTGCCCGCCGCTCTCAGCCACACCCTCAAACACGTACTCGCACCCGGCAAATGCCCCCGCCGAATCGCCGATGCGGAAGGTGCGCGGCGGCACGATTAGCTCGCCCTGCGCGGCGGCTTGGCGCGGATTGGTAATGATGGGCAGCGGGGTAATATCGGCCTTGATAAGCTTGAGCGCGGCGTGCGCCTGCGCCTCGGTGCGGGCCAGCACCAGCGCCGTAGGTTGCCCCCGAAAATGCACGTGCCCTTCGGCCAGCAGCGGCTCGTCGGGCACGATGCCCCCGATTTGATTACGGCCGGGAATGTCGGCGGCCGTAAGGATACGTACCACGCCGGGCGCTTTTTGGGCGGCGCTCAGGTCAAGGCTGTGGAGCACGCCGTGGGCCAGCGGCGACTCGTACACGGCCGCGTAGAGCGTGCCTTGCTGCACGGGCACATCGTCGAGGTACTGCGATTCGCCGCGCACGTGGCGCTGGGGGTCGAGGTGATTCATGGCTACTAGCTGTGGGCTGGTTCGTCGTGCAATTCAGTTCTTAAGTCAATCAATAAATCCGTGGCAATTATCCACCAGTCATAGCCGCGATAGTCTTCCAATAGCTCCGCCATCGACCCAGGAAAATAAAAATTTTCGCCCCTGACCGCAACGGAGTCATCCACAGTAATCTCTTCTAAATCCGATGTGTTCAATGGGTCTTCCTGCTCGCTTCGCAACAAACAATTATGACAGAATACCAATGGATTATCATTTTTGCATTGCAGCGTTGCGCAGTAGCCCAGTGCCTGCTTAATCTGGTCAAGTGTTAGTTGGTGACTGTCAAGCGCATGGTGCAACGAGTCATACACTATGCTGACTACATCACCCACTGCCAGCCGTCGCCCATCGATTCTAGGTGAGCCGGACAGCATATTTGCTGTGCATACTATGGTGGGGTAAGCCGTGGGCATATTGGTTTCGCTACTGTCCTATCAAACTATTCACTTCCAACCCCGGTGCAAATCGCAAAAAGTGCGCCCATAGCAACTGCCTTAGCAACAGGCGCTTATAAGCCGCCGTGCCACGCACGTCGCCGATGGGGCTGATTTCTTCCTGCATCACTTCATTAGCCCCGGCCACCGTTTCGGCACTCAGCTCGCGGCCCACTAAGTACTCGCCAGTGCTGGCCAACAGCAGCGGTATCGGCCCCACCCCACCAGCCGAAAGGCGGGAGGCGCTGATAACACCGTTTTCGAGGCGCAGCCAGGCGGCAGTGTTCACGCTGGCAATATCGAGGTGCGTGCGCTTGGAGACTTTTTCGAAGTTAAATAAGTCGCCCGCCTGCGGGGCCGGAAAGCTGATTTCGGTAACTTGCTCATCAGCGGTTTTGGCCAGCTTTTTATAGCCGATGTAAAGCTCGGCCAGCGGCAGCACCCGGCTCGCGCCAGCGGCGTTGAGCAAGGTAACCTCTGCCCCTAACGCCAAAAACAATATCGTTAAATCACCAATCGGTGAGGCATTTACGAAGTTGCCCGCTACTGTACCCATGTTGCGAATAGGCGTACTCGATACCAGCTTGAGGTACTCGGGCAGGCGTGGCAGCAGGCCGCGCATTAGCTCCGACTCTAACAATTGGCTGGCCGTGGTAGCTGCGCCTAACACTACTTGGCCGCCATCTTGGCGCAGGCCACGCCGGCCGTTTTGGTCGAAAAGCAGGCGCACGGGCTGTTGGCGTAGCTCTTCGAGGCGCTGCACCAGCAGGTCGGTGCCACCGCTTAGCAAGGGGTGGCTGGCATGGGGAAACGAGCCGTTGGTATGGCCATTTTGACTTTGGGCATGGCCGCTGGGCGAAGTCGAAACCGGGGCAGCGCCATTGCCAGCATGACCGTTGGCCGAAGCAGTAGCTGCTTCGGTGGCGGCCGTTTCGGCACGAAGAGCAGCTAGCTGCGCCGGTATTTCTTTGAAGTAGGCGGGCACAAACTGCTTTTCGCTCAGCCACTGCACGCTATTGATGCTAGGGCGCTCGGCTAGCTCGGTGGCCAGCGTGGCGGCGGCGCGCTCCAAGGACTTGTAGCCAGTGCAGCGGCAGATATTGCCATCCATTGCGGCGCGGGTATTGTGCTCCGTGGCCGGCTTCTCGCTGAGGCTATGGCCAGTGAGCGACATCACGAAGCCGATGGTGCAGAAGCCACACTGCGAGCCATTAGTATCGACAATGGCCTGCTGCACGGGCGTGAGCTGGCCGCTGGCTTGGTTGATGCCCTCGACCGTGACGACGTGCTTGCCGTGCATGTTGCCGAGCGGCGTGAGGCAGCTCGTCATGCTTTGGTAGGCAAGGCGCTGGCCGTCGGGCGCCAGCTCGCCCACTAGCACGGTGCACGCGCCACAGTCGCCCTCGCGGCAGCCGATTTTGGTGCCCGTCAGGTGCTCGTGGTAGCGCACGAAGTCGAGCAGGGCGCTGGCTTGCGGCTCGGTGGTATGGATGGGCTGGTCGTTGAGATAGAAGCTAATCATATACTGGATAGCAATATAAGCTTGCCCTTACAAGGGAGTACGACGAAATAATTGCACCCGAACAGCTCGTCTTGGTGCGATTGCTTCGTCGTACTCCCTTGCAAGGACAGAATTTCTTAATATTCCGTGCGGCTTTCGTGCGCCTCCCAGGCTCGGAAGCCGGCGATGGCCTCGTCAGACAACAACTGCTGCATGGGCAGGCGGCGCTGGTCGAGGGGCTTTTCTATTTCGTCGTAGATGAACTGGTCGTCGAAGCCGATGGCGGCGGCATCGGCCTTGGTGTTGCCGTAGAACACCCGCGCCGGGCGCGCCCAGTAGATGGCCCCGAGGCACATGGGACACGGCTCGCAGCTGGTGTAGAGGTCGCAGCCATCGAGCTGAAAGGTGCCGAGCGCCTGGCAGGCTTTGCGGATGGCATCGACCTCGGCGTGGCAGGTGGGGTCGTGGGTGGTGGTGACTTGGTTGAAGCCGCGGGCGATAATTTGCCCGTCCTTTACCACTACTGCCCCGAATGGGCCACCGAAGCCGGCCTGCATTTTTTCGATGGAAAGGCGAATGGCTTCGCGCATGAAATCGGGGTTGGGGTCAGTCATCTTGGGGGTTAAGCTAGTGTTTTTTCGTCATGCTGAGCGCAGCGCAGCGAAGTCGAGGCATCTCTATCGCTTCGTTGGATTACTCAAATTTACTCTGCCAAGATGCTTCGACTTCGCTGCGCTCCGCTCAGCATGACGCGTGACGAGCAACCAATTTAAAACAGCACCGCCACCTGCATGCGGCCGGTGTGCACCACGTCGAGACCGCTCGACTTGCGCCCGTCGTACGCCACCGTGATGTTGAGACCATTGGTGAGGCGCTGCTCCAGGTTGAGGCTCCAGGTGAAGTTGGAGCCGGGGCGCAGGGCTTGTAGCACTTCGAGGCCAACTACGGAGGCCACGTTGCCGTCGAAGCGGACACGGGTGACGTGCGTGGTGGCCGTGAGGGTGGGCTTGCGCACCTGGCTAAGGC
>CAXUKA010000230.1:0-10358 GCA_964251335.1 uncultured Hymenobacter sp. | reverse complement strand
AATAACCGCACCACGCCCACATACACCGCCATGCTCGAAATGGGCACCGCGATAAGGTTAGACAGCAAGAAGCTGAACGGAAACTGGTGGAAATAATACAGCCCCAGCGGAAACGTAGCAACCTGGGCTGCAACGGATAGCGCCGTAATCTCCCAGGCAAAACCCGCCAGCCACGCTCCCCAGCGCCACGAGCGCTGCACGGCCGGCGAGTGCCAGCTGCGCTGGCGGTCGAGCAAGAAATTGCGGGCATCGAACCAGCGCACGATGTGCGGCTGGAGGTACACAATGCTCAGTACGGCCAGAAAGGAAAGCTGAAAGCCAACGTCGCAGAGCAGGTACGGATTGTAAAGCAGCAGTAGGAAAGCCGCCGCGCTCAGGGTATTGAAAATACTGCTTTGGCGTTCAAAAGCCTGCCCCAGGCTTACTAGCGAGAACATCACCGCCGCCCGCAGCACCGAGGCCGATAAGCCCGTCAGGAAAGCGTAGCTCCAGATAAAGCCCAAGCCCAGCCCTACCGTGAGCAAGCGCCGCCGCAGCATCGAGCCGCCCAGCGGCAGCCGCACTAGCAGCCATTGCAAGCCCGCAAACAGCAACCCCACCTGCAAGCCCGACACCGCCATAATGTGCGTGGTGCCGGTATTGGCATACGCCTGCTTGGTGGCCGCATCAATATCATCGCGAAAGCCCAGCACCAGCGCCGTGCCCAGCGCGTACTCGCGGGGGCTTTTGACATACTGCTTGAACACGCTATCGAGCACTCCCGCCGCCCGCTGGCTGATGGCTATCAGTGCGCTTAGCGGCTCGTGGCCCAGCACTTTGTATTGACCTTGGTGAACGAATTGAGAATGATACGTTTGATGATATTGGAGATAGCGCCGATAGTCGAACTCGCCCAAGTTAGCGGGGCCTTTACTGAGCTCAGGGGTGCCTTTTACCAGCCATACTTCGCCGTAGCGCGGAGCGGGCACATCGGCGTTGGTTTCGTGGCGCGGCAAGCTCACGCGGATGCCACCAGTGGCGGCTTGCCAGCGCCCAGCTATGCGTACGGCCTGTACGCGCACGGTGGTGGCAAAGGTGTTAGCCCGCACCACGGGCGCTTCGTCTACCACTGCTCGGTAGTACTCGATGCGCGGCGCGAAGCGGCCGAGGTGGTCGGCGCGGCGGTCTTCGGTATAGCCTTGAATGCGGGCAAAACCTATCGCGCCTACTGCTAGCAGCGCTACCAAGCCTGCCGCATCGGTGGTGGCTGGGTTGGGCTGCCGCTGGTTCCAGAGCCATAGCAAACAATAGCTTATAACCAGCCCGGTTGCCCAGGGTGCGGCGCTGCCGGCCCAGTCCTGGCCCAGGTAGAGATAGGCCGCGATGCCAGCAATGAAAGCCAGCGCCACACGCAGCAAGGGAGCCGACGACCAGTTTAGCATAAAGCGGAAGCTAGGTTTAGCTCCGCAATATAGCCGGAGCGCTACGCAAGCACCATCTTATAGTGCTGAATGTCGCACTCCTCAAACATCTCCCCTTCTTTCTGAAAACCGGTGCGCTCGTAGAGCGGAATGGCTCGTAGCTGGGCATGCAGGTATACCTGGGCGGCATCGGGCGCTTCGGCGGCCACATCGGCCAGCACTTGGCGCACCAGGGCTTCGCCCACGCCTTGGTTGCGGAAATCATCCAACACGGCGAAGCGCTCTAGCTTTACGCCATTAGCGGTGGGGCGCCAGCGGGCGGCGCCGGCGGGCTGGCCATCTACGCGGGCCAGGTAGTGACGGGTCGTAGCCTGGCGGTCGTGCTGGTCGTACTCTTCGTCGGCGGGCACGCCTTGGCCCTGCACAAATACTGTTTCGCGAATGGTGAAGGCCGCATCGAGGTCGCGGAGGTCGGAGATTTTGGTGACGGTTGTCATGGTGGGCAGCGGAGGCAGGTTGGTCGGCTAACAGTAGCAAATATCCGGTACAGGCCCGCGCTTGCGTGGGTGGGCATGGCGGGCGCGGTGCTATTTTGGCTTCCAATGACTGATGCCTCGCCCATTCCGCTGCACAATCCGCAGTCGTTTATTCCGAAGTTTTTTGCGCCCGACCCAGCGCTGCAAAGCTTGCTCACTGCCCGGCCCGAGCAGTTTTTCATCGTGCGCATCGAGGATATGTACCGCCACCTGCGCGGGCCGGTGCCGCCCGTGCGCTCGCAGGCCCACAGTGTGCTGTTCATCACCTCTGGCGAGGCCCGCATGCGCATCGGCTACGACCACTACACGGCTGGCACCAACGACCTGCTGCTGGTGCCAGCTGGCCAAATTTATTCCTTCCAGCCCGACGATGTAAACACCGGCTACCTCTGCCACCTCCACCCCGACTTAGTGCAACGAGCTGGCGAGTTCAATTTTCTCACGAGTTGGGGCTATCCGCTCATTCACTTCGATACCACGGCGGCAGAATTTGTCCAAACGCTGCTCCAACGGTTGCTAGGCATCTATACCCAGGCTGGCATGGCCGCCCAGCCATTACTGCAAGCCCACCTAGCGGCCTTGCTGGCCGAAGCCAACCACGCTTACCAGCCCCTGCCCGGCCCAACGCCCTCGGTGGCGACACGGCTGACGCAGGCATTCAAGCAGCTGCTGAGCCAGCGCATCCGTCAGACGCACCAAGTGGCCGCATATGCCGAATTGCTGCACATAACGCCCAACCACCTTAACAAAGCCGTGCGGGCCGCCACCGGCAAGTCGCCCACTCGCTGGATTGACGAAGCTTTGGTGCTCGAAGCCAAGTCGCTGCTTTTCCAGACTACGCTGCCCGTGGCCGAAGTGGCCGCACTAGTGGGCATTCATGATGCGTCGTACTTCAGCCGCTTATTCAAAAAACTAGAAGGCCGCCCGCCCAGTACCCTGCGGCAGCCATTACTGCCCTAAATCAATTGATTGAAACGTCCTAGCATTCGCCAGTTTTATCCTAGCCGGCATTGCACGGGCCAACGGAATTTTGCCACATCGTTTTCGGCCATTTTCTGTCATGTATCAATTCGTTCTCGCCGTGCACTCCTGGAACCGCTGGGCCGTGCTGCTGGCGCTACTCACGGCGCTGGGGCTGGCCTACCGGGGGTGGCTGGGTGCGCAGCCTTACCGCCGCACCGACCGCCTCGCGGGCGGCATCCTCACCGGCCTGCTCCACCTGCAATTGCTGCTGGGCTTGACGCTCTATTTCGGCCTCAGCCCCTGGACCAAACTAGCAGCGGCCAACCGCCTGGCCGCGTGGCACGACCCCACGCTGCGCTTCTGGTCCATCACCCACATTAGCCTGATGCTCACGGCCATCGTGGTGGCCCAAATCGGCCAAAGCGTAGCCAAGCGCGCTGCTACCGATGCCGCCCGGCACCGCTGGGCCGCCCTTAGTTACTCACTAGCGACGGGATTAATTTTGCTAGGAATTCCGTTTGCGTCGCGGCCGTGGTTTCGCTTTTAAGTATTTTTATTTTATTCAATATCAATGGATTTTATCTCAACCCCTTTAGGCCGGCTACGCCTCGTTAGCATTTTGGAAGGGCTATCGCTACTGGTGCTATTGGGCGTGGCCATGCCTCTGAAATACCTGGCCGGGCAACCAGCGGCAGTGCACTGGGTAGGGCTAGCGCACGGTGTATTATTTGTTTCCTACGCGCTGCTGCTCGTGCAGAATACCATTGAGCTACGGTGGCCGGCTGGCAAATTTGGGTTGGGTTTGCTGCTATCGGTGGTGCCGTTTGGGGCGTTTTATGCCGAGCGGCGGCTGTTTCAGGCGGTGGCATAGCAACACTGGCACAGCACTATTTTATCATGCTGAACGCGGGAAGCATCTTGCTCGCTTCGTTACTGATGCAAAGGAAATAGCCTAAAAAAGTAACGCCCCGACCAAACCGGCCGGAGCGTTGCTTTTTACAGCGTCTGCTCGTGGTTCACGGGTAGTTCCGTGTCGGGCAGGTCGTAGCTGCGGTCGTCGGGGTGGCGGCGGTCGCGGTAGCCATTCCCGTTGCTACGGTCGTCGCGGACGCGGTCGTTGCCCTCGCGGCGGCGCTGCTTGAACTCGATTTCGCGGCGTTGCTCAGCCATGTCGTGCTTGTCGTAGGCTAGCACGATTTCTTTCACCAAGCGGTGGCGCACTACGTCTTCGGCCGTCATTTCGACGTAGCCGATGCCGGGGATATCCTTCAGAATATCAAGCGCCTGCATCAGGCCCGATTTCTGGCGGGTGGGCAAGTCAATCTGGCTGCGGTCGCCGTTCACCATCACTTTGGCCGATGGCCCCATGCGCGTCAGGAACATCTTAATCTGCGAAGGCGTGGTATTCTGGGCTTCGTCGAGCAGCACGAAGGCGTTGTTCAGGGTCCGGCCGCGCATGTAGGCGAGCGGGGCGATTTCGATAATCTTGTTTTCCTGGTAGAATTTCAGCTTTTCGGCCGGAATCATGTCCTCCAAGGCGTCGTAGATAGGGCGCAGGTAGGGGTCTACCTTTTCCTTCATGTCGCCGGGCAGGAAGCCTAGGCTTTCGCCAGCCTCTACTACGGGGCGCGAAATAATAATTTTCTTAACCTCTTTATTCTTAAGCGCTCGCACGGCCAGCGCCACCGAAATATAGGTTTTGCCGGTGCCGGCCGGGCCGAGCGTGAAGGTGAGGTCGTGCTTCATCACGGCATCCACCAGCTTTTGCTGGTTGGGGGTTTTGGCCTTGATGATGCCGCCTTTGGCTCCGAACAAAATAACGTCGGGCGAGGCGGCGAGCACGCGGCTTTCGGCCTCCTCGGAGGTAGTAGAGAGGTGCAGGTTTACGTCGCGGTCCGTCACGACGCCATACTGGTGGTAGTGCTCAATGAGGGAACTCAGAATATCATTGACCCGCGAAATGACTTCGGTGGGGCCTTGTATCTTGATTTCGTTGCCCCGTGACACAATTTTAGAACCCGGAAAAGCTGCCGCGATGCGACGGATATTCTGGTTATCGGCCCCCAGGAACTCAACCAGGGAGACGTTTTCGAGGGTGATGACTTTTTCGACCAAGCGAGGAAGCAGGGAAATAAAGCGAGAAAAGAGGGAATTTTGGGTTGCTGAAACGGGCGGTGCCCGGTTGGCACCATTTTTATACCAGCCCGGCACTGGCCGGATAACCACTACAACGGAAGTACTTTTGCAGCCGTTCCAGCCGGGGCTGCTGGCCGCTTAAACAATACTACGAAAAAACCCGGCAACCGAGGACATGGGAGTACTAACGCTACTGACGGATTTTGGCTACCGCGACCACTACACGGCCGCGCTAAAAGCCCGTTTGCTGCAATTAGCGCCCAGCTTGCCGGTAATGGATATTACGCACGGTGTCGAACCCTACAACATTGCGCACGCCGTGCACGTTCTGCGGGCCGTGTTTCGGGATTTTCCGCTGGGCACTACCCACCTCATCACGGTGAGCGACTACGGGGCTAGTCCGGCCGGGGCCGTGGCCGCGCCCGCCTGGCACGCCGCCCAGCACGAGGGCCACTACTTCGTGGCGGCCGACAATGGCCTGCTGGCGCTGCTCTGCGATGGCCTGCCCGAGCGGCTCATCCGCCTGAATGCCGTGGCCCCACCCACCGCGCCAGTCGTTTTGAGTAATCTGCCCAGTAGCATCCCGCCCGCCGCCACACTCAATCCCACCCGCGACATATTGGCCCCCGCTGCCGTGTGCCTTGCTTTGGGTCAATCTATTGATAGCCTGGGTCTCCCCACTACCGAATTCTACTCGCTCACCAATCGCCAGCTGCGCCTGCAAGACAGCCGCGTAACCGGCCACGTGGTACACGTAGACCACTACGGCAACCTGATTACCAACATTTCGCGCGAGGCGGTGGAGGTGACGGGACGGGGCCGCCCGGCCACCATCAAGTTTGGCCGCGAGGCGGTGCGCGAGCTGCGCCCGCACTTCGCTGCCGCTCCGCCCGGCGAAATTGTCTGCACCTTCGACCCGCAGGGCTGCCTGTGCATCGCCATCAACCAAGGCCACGCCAGCGAGCTGCTGAGCCTGTATTTCGACTCGCAGGTTGATGTATGGTTTGAGGAACGCGAGCCCGAAAAGCCTGCGCTAGGGCAGTAGCTTGAAAGCAAAACCGGGTAGCAAGCGGACCAGGGGCTCGTTTGCTACCCGGTTTGGGTAAGGCACTAGCAGGCAACTACTTGGTTTTCGTCGTGTCCGTTTTGGTGGTGTCAGCCGTAACGTCCACTGTTTTAGTGTCCGAAACGACTTCGGCCGTTTTACTTGGGTCAGTGGCTTTAGGCTCGCTAGAGCAGGAAGCGAGTAGTGCGCCCAGGGCCAGGGCCGGGCCAGCGAGCCACAACGGGCGGCAGGATAACGGATTCATAAGCTAAAACAAGTAAGTGAAGGGAGAGAGCCAAACCTTACGTACTGCCTGCATCAGAGGTTAGTCTATTGCTTGAATCTGGCCGCGTTAGCGTTCTGCTTACAATTAGCTCCCCTATGCAAAACTCTCTTTTCCCAATGCTCATTCGTATCGTTCGCCTTACTTTCGACCCCGCCCAGGTATCGGCTTTCCTAACATTATTCCGGCAGTCAGAAGCCCGCATCCGACAACAGCCCGGCTGCCAGCACCTCGAATTGTGGCAGGATGCAGACCGGCCCAACATTTATTGTACCTACAGCCACTGGGACGACGCGGCGGCACTGGATGCCTACCGCCAATCGGCACTTTTTGGGGAAGTTTGGCCGGCAACGAAACGATTGTTGGCAACCCCAGCACAGGCATTCTCGGTAATGCGAGCGGCGTAAAGCGCGGCAAATTTTTGCACCTCGCCAACTAGTTATACTACTTGGCTGTACTTAGTAACCCGCCTGTTTTTGGCGTTCTCCCTATGTCCGATTCTTCCAATTACTTCGCTTTTTACGGTCTACCTGAGTCTTTCTTACTCGACGCAGCGGCCCTCAAAACCAAATACTACCAGCTCAGCCGCGAGTTGCACCCCGACTTTCATGCCCAAGACACGCCCGCTGAGCAGGCCGAAGCCTTGCGCCTTTCCACGCTGAATACCGATGCCTACCGCACTCTGCAAGACTCCGACCGCCGCATGGCCTACCTGCTGGGCCAGCATGGGTTGTTAGAAGAAGGTAGCGCCCAAAATCAGCTTCCTTCCGACTTTTTAATGGAGGTTATGGAGTTGAACGAGCAACTAATGGAGTTGGAATTTGAGCCCGACGCTGATGCCACTGCAAAGCTGGAAGCTGAAGTAACCGCCCTGGCAGACACGCTCGATGCTGGTATTCAGCCAGTACTGGCCGGCTACGATGGCTTACCAGTAGACCATCGCCCTACCGCTCTGGCTCAGGTTAAAACCTATTACCTAAAAAAGCGCTACCTATTGCGGCTTCGCCAGCAATTAACTACCTTTGCGGCCCGCTCATGACTACCGGCTGAGTGGAATCGTTCTTGCCCAGATGGCGGAACCGGTAGACGCGATGGTCTCAAACACCATTACCGCAAGGTGTGCCGGTTCGACTCCGGCTCTGGGTACTAGGATGTACAGACAAAAGGCCCTAAAGACTGCTTAGTTGTGCACTAAAGCAGTTTTTAGGGCCTTTTTGCGTCCGTTCCTTTTTGTATTTATTCCCATTTGCGGCCGCATTTGTTCTACCAAATCTGCTACCAAAAATGACAGTAAAATTTGTCCTTCGGGAAGACAAGACCGACAAGAACGGACTGGCCCCAGTGTTCATAATCGCCCACTTTGAGGGGCTACGGCTACAAGGCTTCACTCGCGAGAAATGCCTGCCTAAAGAATGGAATGCCGACAAGCAGCGGTTTCGGAAAGCGAAAGAGGGCTATGAGGAAGCCAACAATGTGCTAGATGCAATTGCGGAGCGCGTGCAGAAGCGCTACCGGGAGCTGCGCACGGCGGGCACCCCGCCGGCGCTGGCGCTGATACGGGAGGTAATTAATCCGACCGCAGTTGTGCCTGAGCTAGGATTCGTGGAGGCGATGACGGCCTTTATCGAGGTGCTGCGTGGGCGAGGCTATGCCTTCAACACGTTGCGGCACTACGGCACGGCTCGCAACCATTTGGCTACTTTTCTAGCCTCGGGGCGACGTAAGAAAATAAACGTGGCCAATTATGACGGAGCCACCCACGACGACTTCGTGAAATACCTGCGTACCTCTTGCGGGCTGGGGGCCAACGGGATTTACTCGGTGGTAAAAGACTTGAAAACGTTTTTGCGCTACGCTCAGGATGAGCGGCAGCAGACGCTGGGGCTGGAGCTGAAACAGGTGGAGGTGCGCTATGCTGACCAAGCCAAAACCTACCTGAGCGGGGCGGACCTGGCCGCGCTAGCGGCGGTAAAACTCTCGGCCACGTTGGAGCCGGCGCGGGACGTGTTCTTGTTCTGCTGCTACACCGGGCTGCGTTATTCTGACGTGGCAGCCTTGCACGGCGGCAACCTGCACGCCCTAGGTGCGAATGGCGACGGCGACCGAGTGCTGCGGCTGGTGCAAACCAAGACGCGGGCCACTGTGAGCATCTACCTGAGTCGATTGGCGGCGGATATTCTGGACCGCTACGCCGCGCCGGAGCGCTCGGGCGACGGAGCCAAGCTATTGCCAGTGCTGGCCAACCAGCCCATGAACCGCTATCTGAAGAAGATAACGCAGCAAGCGGGGCTGAAACGGCTGGTGGAAGTGGTAAGCACGGCCGGCGGCCGAGTGGTGAAGGAGGCCGTGCCGCTGCACGAACTGGTGACTATGCACACAGCCCGCCACACGTTTGCAGTGCAAAGCCTGCTGCGTGGGATGCCGGTGGCGGTGCTGCAACGGGTAATGGGCCACTCCAAAATTCAAAACACTATGAAGTATGCCCAGGTGGTGGAAGAGCTGCAGCACCAAGCCATGCGGGCCGCCTGGGACGGACCGGCCACGCCGGCCGCTGCGGTGTTGGACAATGCGGTGTGCGCTGTGATGGCCGCAGCCTAGACAGTGGTCGAGGTCGCGCATGGCTAGTATTATTGTGGCTTATCACAAGCCTACTTAGCACAGCCATGAGTGACCTCGACCAGCAGCGGGCGGACCTACCGCAACGCGGCCTTTCAATAATGGCTGACTTAGTGAACTTGCTCCGCCCACTGCTGCTACCCGCCACGAAGCTCACGCCTCGAGAGGCACAGCTGCCATTTGCTGAATCGCAGCTACACTCGCATTTTGGCGGGTCACCCTATTTCGAAACTGGCGAAGCCTGGCCGACTACTAAGACAGGACAGCCGCTTGATTTCATCATGCAAGTAGTGGCTAGCGAGGGCGCTGGGCTACCGGATGGAATAGGCTTGGTGCAATTATTCTACAGTTGGGAAGAGTTTCCGTGGGATACTGACCAAGAGGGCTGGTTGGTCAAAACCTACCCGACTATCTCCCCGGAGCGTGCATACTTTATTGCGCGACCAGCCTCATTGATTGAGTCGGTGTTTTGTGAAATCGACTTCACCCCTATTCAGACCTTGCCGGATTGGGATGGGATAGATGATTATCCAGAAGGTGCAACAGCAGGAATGCTGGCTAGTGCTCTCCACGAAGAAGAGCCTTGGGAAGCTTACAATCAAGCTGTCGAACAGCTTATTGGCGAGCAATATTTTAAGTCAACGGTGGGCGGCCACCCTGCCTGGGTACAGGGTAGTGCTACGCCCGTTGATGCGGCTGGACGACGCCTACCCCTCCTATTTCAGATTGATTCGGAAGACGAAGCAGGCATTATGTGGGGCGACTCGGGTTTGGTCTACGTCTTCTACGACCCGCAACAGGTAGGGAAATTCTTTTTTGAGTTGCAGTGCATGTAAGTAACGGGTGACCTGCTCAACCGAACACGAAGAAGACGGTGGTGCTGTCTTTGCTTTTGGCATAGTCCAGGAAGTTTTTACAATTCCGCAGGTCTTGGCCAAAGGTGTTGTCGTACTCGTTCCATTTGGCTAAGGCAAAATGCGAAAAGTAGCTTCTGTGAAAAGCTCGCTTAAATGAGTTGGGAGCCATTTCGCTTGACAAGTCTTCTATGGCGGCGAGTTTCTTGAGCAGCGCGTTTATCGTAGCAGTTACCCGGTCTATGTTGTCAGTGGCAGCGGCATTTGCCTCTTCGGCTTGCTGGATGGACTCTTGCTTTTCTTCCTCATCTTCCGCGTATTCCAGCATCGAGGCCAGGTCTTCTGCCTGAATGTAGTTCTGCATTTCGTAGAGCGGCGAGAAGTCTACGCCGGTCAAGCGGCTAATTTGATTGGCTTCAGATTCCTCGCCTGGGCTGCTGTGCGCACGACACATAAAATTGCAGAATTGCCGGCTAAGATTAAAGCTATTGGCATCATAGTCACCCGCTTCGAGCTCGACATGGT
>CAXUKA010000229.1:0-10373 GCA_964251335.1 uncultured Hymenobacter sp. | reverse complement strand
GGTGTAGTTAGCCACCGGCTCACCTTGCACTATATCGACGCTGGCAATGGTGTTTTGGTCAAGCTTTTCGATGGCTTCGTCGGCAATAGGCTTGTCATTCAGGTAATAGCGAATTTCGCCGGTTGCCTGCCGCTGTGGTTCGGGTGATGCAGTAGCAGCAGCAGCCCACATTTTGTGGCTGTGACTCGCCAGCTGCTGAATCGTTTCCAGTTGGTGAACTCGCTTGTTGAATACGGCTACTACTGGCTGGTTTTGGCCCTGCCTGGTCGTAATAATGAGCGCACCCAGCCCGGCGGCTTCGGGAGTGAGTAGCTGGCCGGCCTCTCTACGCAGCTCGACCACGCTGGCCAGGCTATCGGGGCTGAGGGTGCGCAGCGCGCTGGGGTCGATGCGTTGCCCATCCAAATACACCGGGGCGTACTTGCGGCCCGCGGCGGGCTGGGGCGCAATGCGGGGTTGGCTCAACGTGAGTGCCAGTATGCTAGCGACAGGCGATGCTAGCGGGTTTTCGATTACTTCACCTTCGGGCGTGAACTCGACGTAGCGAAAGCCCCACCTATCGGCCAGCTGCACGCGGTAGCGCACCGCGCCTGTCGATTTTTGGGTGCGTTCCTTTACCTCGCCGCCTAGCCAGTGCTGCGGGTAGTGGCTCGTGATGTAGGCCAGCGCCTTGGGAGCTACCATGCGCATGGTAGCGGGCTTTTCGGTGTAGCCCGACATCAGGCCGAGGTGGTCGGCCAGCGCCAGCACGGCCGGCGAGTTAGCGTTGGCTTTTGTGGTGATAATCTCAGCGCCCGGAGCGAGAATATTGCTGAAGGGGTAATCGGTTGAATCTTTACCTAATAGCATCATCCCTTCTGCCGAACTAATAGCATCATCCGCAACCTGCCGCACCTCGGCCAGCGTGCTGGGTTTTCCATCTAGGTAGATAAGCGTGCCGGACCGTAACCACGCCCAGGCCTGCGTAGGGGCGGTGGCTTGCGCCCAAGCTTGCTGGCTGCTGAAGGCCAGTAACAACGCGCTCGAAATAGCCAGCAAATAGCGCCCCGGCTGGCGCAACGACGACAATTGTTTCCACATTACAACCATGTTAATAAGGGGAAAAGTGGCCGAAAGCGGCCGGATAGTTTGCTGGGTTGCGCCCCTGCCCTATCTGGCCGCTTTTGGCCTGCCAGGCTATTTGGTTTGTATCAGCATCGCGCGCTTGGTACTCGCGTCGTGAGTGTAGTCTATGGCTTGTTGGCCGCTCAGCACATCCATGCGGTCGATGGTTTCGGGGGCGATTTTTTCGACTGCTTCCTTGGTCGATGCCTTGCCATTGAGGTAATAGCGGTCGGGCTCCGGCTTCGCGACGGGTGCCGTATCAGCGCACCCGTTCAGGCAAAAAATAGTAGCCAGTACTACGACAGAGCCAAAGCGCTTAGGAACGGTAGAATCAAATAGGAAATTGAACATGGCGAAGTTTGAAAAAGAGGGAATGAAAAACAGAATGAAAAATCTACTGACGCTCGTCGGCCAGAAAATCGCCCTGCGGGGTGAAGTAGGCATAAAATGGCCGCTTGCCGATAATCAGCTGCACCTGGTATTTCACCGCGCCGGTCGATTTTTTGGTTAGTTCCTTTACCTCGCCGCTCAGGCGGGCATCGGGATAGTGGCTCGTGATGTAGGCCAGCGCTTTGGGCACCACTGCATTCACGGCGGCGGGCTTAAACGTGTAGCCTGAACTTAGCTCCGCCTTATCGGCAAACGCCAGCACGGCGGGCGAGTTGGCATTGGCCTTCGTGGTGATAAACGCCACGCCGGTGGCCGTCGGGTCGTTGGCATAGTGCTGGATGGTAGTGTTATCCTTCAGCACTTCCATGCTGGCAATGGACTTGGGGTCAATGGCATTGGCCGCCGCAGCCGTGCTAGGCTGCGCATCCACGTAGTAAACCAGGTGGTCGACCACCGCCGGAGCCGTAACCATGAAAGGTTCTTTCGGGGCGTTGGGGCCGGTCAGGCGCACCGCAAACGTGTTGGTGGTTTGGGCGCGGGCACCCGAGTAGCCCAGGGCCAGCAGCATCACGAGTGGCGCGGCCAGCAGGTAGCGGCCAAGCTGCCGAGTAGTTGAAGTGGGTTGATTGAGCATCACAATGCGGTTTTTGAGGGTAGGAAAAGAGAAATGAAAGGCCAGGGCCGGCGCGGGCACGCCGCTCGGCTGCTGGTGCAGCAGGCTGTATTGGTAGGCCCGCCGGTCGAGGCCGGTTTGCAGGGCGGCGCGGTCGGCCAGAAATTCGAGGTTATCGAGCACGGCGCGGCGCAGCAGCCACGCGGCGGGGTTAGCCCAGGCCAGCGCCACGGCTGCTTGGGTCAGCAGTACATCCAGCGTATGCCACTGGCGCACATGAGCTTGCTCGTGGCGCAGAATGGCAGGCAGGCCCGCCGCATCGGCCAGCGTGGCGGCACTCAGGTAGATGGTACCCCCGAAGGAAAACGGCCCGCTCGCACCCGGCACCACGCGCACCGGCTGCCCCAGCACCACGGCCGGCCGCGAGCGCACCCACACCCCGCCCAAACTCAGCAATTGCCCCAGCAGCCGTAGCAGCAGCAGCCCCGCCCCCAGCACGTACAAGACTACCAAGCTGTTAAGGACATACGGCAGGTAGTCGTGCGTCTCACTGAGGGTAGTCACCCGAGGTATTCGCATCGAAAACTGTTCGGTGGGCAGCGGCAGGCTGCCCACCGAGGCGGGCAGCAGCGCCGGCACCGGCAGCAGCGGGTACACCGCCGCAAACACCAGCGCCAGCAGCAAATACCCCCGGTTCAGCTCAAAAAACGTGAGCCGGCGCAGCAGCCCATAGTACGCCGCCGCAAACAGCGCCAGCACCACATTGGCCTTCAGCAGATATAGCAGTAGGGCTTCCATCGCTACTCGGGTTTTTGGTTTTCGATGAGCCGGATAATCTCCTGTAAGTCGGCGGCGCTCACTTTTTCCTCCTTGGCAAAAAAGGAAACTAGCTCTTTATAAGAGTTTTGGAAGTGCTCGCGCACCAGCGTGCCCAGCGAGCGACGCTGATAATCCTCGGCGCTCACCAGGGTCGAGTAGCGAAAGGAATTGCCCAGCTTCTCGGCCGTGAGGTATTGCTTGCGCTCTAGGTTGCGCAGCGTCGAGGCCAGGGTGGTGTAGGGCGGGCGCGGCTCGGGCAGTTGGTCGAGCACGTCTTTGACGAAGGCGGGGCCGGTGTGCCAGAGGGCGCGCAAGGCATCTTCTTCGGGCTGAGTGAGGCGGTCCATATTTAGGTATTACGAATATTTCGTAATACTACGAATAATTCGTAATAAGGTGTGTGGTTCGCCTAAGTTTTTTTGATGGCTACCTCAAAAAAGGGGAGAGGTGCCGCGTTACTAGACGCGGCACCTCTCCCCTTTTTATTTCGATAAAATATTGATAATATGTAGTATTACTCGTGTTACGAGGCCTTGCTTTCGCGCAGCTGCCACGTTTGTAGCCACTGAATGGCCGCGCCTTCATCACCAAAAAAATCGAGCAGGTAAGTCTTATCCAAATAATCTTCGGCCGGGGCGTAGTCGGGAGCTTCTATTATTTGGCGGTGCATCTCGGGGCTGAAGAGGTAGGCCACAAACAGCCGCTTGCCGAAGCGTTGCGCAAGGCCAGGATAGTACTCATCGAGCAGCCAGCGCTTGGTTTCCTGGTCGGGCGAGGCCCGGCGGCGCAGGTCTTGCAGCCAGAAGCGGCAGCTGGTGCTGAGCGACAAATCGGCCAGCTGCTGGTAGCAGGGCCGCAGCTCGGACGGGTGTGCGGGCTGGTAGTGCCAGCGACCCAGCAGCACATCCAGGTCGGGGCGCAGCGTTAGCTCCAGGAGTGGCGAGTCGGGTAGCTGGTCGGGCATAGAGTATTGGCAATAAGGGCGTTTGGGCAGCACCCAGAGCTTTAACGCAAATCAGTGCCCGCTGGCTGCCTCGGCCGTGGGCAGCGCCACGGTGGCCGGCAGCCGCCGCAGCGGCCCAAGGGCCACCAGCAGCGCCAGCAGCGTGAGCCCCCCACCTACCAAAAACGGCATTCCCGGAAAATAAACCGGGGCCGCCGGCCGCGTAAACCAAGTGAATAAACTAGTCATCAGCAGCGGCCCCACCACGCCCGTGGCACTGATGAGCGACGTGAGCGCCCCTTGTAGCTCGCCCTGCTCGGTAGGCGGTACCTGGCTCGAAATGCTGCCCTGCAATGCCGGCCCCGCTAGCCCGCCCAGACAGTAAATACCCGTGATGGCAAACATCATCCAGCTCTGCGCCGCAAACGCGTACAGTACAAAGCCCAGCATGTAAAACAGTAGCCCGATAACCACGGCCCGCGCCGCGCCCAGCTTCGGAATGGCCACCCGCACCAAGCCGCCCTGCACCACCAGCGCGCCCACGCCCACCACGCCCAGCGAGTAGCCAATCAGGTCCTCGGTCCACTTAAACTTGAGCACGCCGTAGAAGGTCCACACCGACTGCGTGGCCGAGCCGGCCAAGTACAGCAGCACCAGCGCCACCACCAAGCCGATTATCTGGGGGTACTTGCCCAGCCGCCGCAACGAGGCTATTGCGTTGGCCCGCGCCCATTCGAAGGGCCGCCGCTGGCTAACCGGTAGCGACTCGGGCACTAGAAACAGCCCGTACAGAAAGTTGCCCAAGCTCAGCGCGGCCGATACCAAAAACGGCATGCGCGGCCCAAAGCGCGCCACAAAGCCCCCCAGCACCGGCCCAATAATAAAACCCAGCCCAAACGCTGCCCCCACCAGCCCAAAGTTCTGGGCGCGTTTTTCGGGCGGGCTCACATCGGCGATGTATGCCGTGGCCGTCGTAAAGCTGGCCCCTGTGATGCCCGCAATAATGCGACCCACAAACAGCCAGCCGATGCTCGGGGCCAGGGCCAGAAACACGTAGTCGCACCCCAGCCCCAGCAGCGAGGCCAGCAGCACCGGCCGCCGCCCAAACCTATCGGACAGCCCGCCTATTATCGGGGCAAAGCCAAATTGCGCCGCCGCGTAGGCAAACGTGAGCCACCCCGCATACGAGGCTGCCTGGCTCACGCCCAAGCCAGTCAGCTGCTCTATCAGCTTGGGAAACACCGGGATGCACACCCCCAGCCCAATAACATCAATGAGAATCGTGACAAAAATGAAAGCCAGTGCGGCCGGGCGTTTGGGCGACATAGCGCAAGAAGCTTAGTAGCGGCTGCTAAAACCAGTAGCCGATAAGTGCAAATGATGCTAGCAAAGTTACGGCTGCTGCCCTGCACCCGGTCGCGCCCCGCTCGCTTTTCGGCGCGGCTACGCCAGGCTGGCCTTGCCCATTTAGCCTCAACTACCGTATCAGGCTCATATTTCGGTTGGGCTACTCCACCCGACGCCTACCCTTCACGCTTTCACTCCTTTTTCGCATGAATCAGAAACGCACTTTCGGCAGCATTCTCACCATTTTGGGCATCATCGGCATCATCCTCGGTGCCTTGGGCTTTCTGGGCATTGGCGGCCTGCACATAGGCAAAATGAACTCCATTGTGCCGTTTGCAGTCGGCCTCATCTTCTTTTTTGCCGGCATCAATCTGGTAAAAGCCACCGGCGACCGCGCCTAGCTCGATAGGTAGCCTCGCCAACAGTGGGCGACTATCGAAATTATTTTCATTGATAATCAGCTTGGTAATAAGATGGAGCTGATTTTTTAAGAGGAATCCTTGCCACTCCAATTATTTATCCTACCTTTGCACTCCCAAACAATGCGGGGTGGAGCAGTTGGTAGCTCGTTGGGCTCATAACCCAAAGGTCACTGGTTCGAGTCCAGTCCCCGCTACTAAAAAGGCCGTTTGCAAGCTGCAAACGGCCTTTTGCTTTTCCGAGAGTACACGCTGGGGCGCATGCCCTATGTTTTGTGCTTTATAACTGGGTTTCAATAATGCCGGCCCACTCCTGAGCCGCGCATGAAATAGTGGTACGGTGTACCTTGGGAATAGCGCGTAAGGCATGTAGCACTAGCTCAGCCTACGCATAAGAAGGGCCGCCACGTCGTAAGACGTGGCGGCCCTTTGCCGTAGTAAGCAGTAAGAGTAGCTACTCTGTGCCGCTGGCGCTAGGCTTACGGCGGCTGATGAGGCCACCCTTGCGCCCAGCTTCCCGGGCTTCCTCGACCGTCCATTTGTGGCCACGGCCGCTGACGTGCGAGGCCTTGCCACCTTCTACCGCCAAGCGGCGCTGAAGGGCTGGGTCCATGCTAGCAAAGCCCCGGCGGCGGCTACCGTCGCCGATGCGGGCTGCTGGGCGTACAGCTTTGCCACCGGCCTTTGTGGCAGTAGTAACTACAGGGGTGGGTGACTGTTGGCGCGAAGCTGACCGATTAGTTTCCATATAGAAGCAGGATTGAAAAATTAGGGAGGGACTGTAGTATGTCCTTCTAACGGCTAAATCTGCTAGGTAAGTTGGACTTTAGCTAGGCTAACTGTCAGTTTGCCCTATAATTACCGACTAATACGTACTCAGTTGCGGAAAATACCTACAATAGTAGCTTGCTCTACTCAGTACCAGTATTTTCTACTGAGTAGCAGGTCGCCTACCTGGTAAATTGAACGGATTGTAGCAAGGTGCTAAGCCATTTTGTTAGCTAATAGTATTTAACTAAGCAGGCCTAAACACAACATTATTTAATATAAAAATCTGTCACACAGTGACTAATGTTTTAAATTAAATAAAAAGTGCAATTATTTTTGTATTTTTACAATTAATGTGACTAGTTTTGCAACGAATTCAGCCACCAAAATTATTGCATTATTTTTAAGTAAAGGGTTGTAAAAACAGATGTGGGGACATCTTATATGGACAATGACGAGAATTTTTCGTCTCTGTTTGGAATTAGTTTATTTTAATATTATTACAAAAATTATCCTATTTTAGTAACTAAGTTGCCGGGACGCGCAGCTGTTAATCAAATAAGGCTGAAACCAGAAAGCCGCCAGCATTGCTGGCGGCTTTTTTCGTACATAGCCTGATAACTAGCTGCCTTAGCTATTGCCAGCAAGCGCGGGCACTAGGCCTGAAGGGCTAGCTTGGCATGGGTTGAGGAGTGTACGTAGGCCCCTGGCAGCGCGGCCCCTGCGGCGTCCAGGCCAGCCGGTCTATGCAGAGCTGGCGCTCGGTCATGGCCGGGTTCCAGGCGTGATACACCAGGTACTCGGTGCGGCCATCGGGCCCCATGACGTGCGAGTGGTGGCCGGGGCCGCGCACGTGGCCCGGCACCGAGTGCAGCACCCGTGCTCCGGCATCGGTGCCCGAGTCGGCATAAGGCCCCATGATGTGCTCGGCCACGCAGTAATCGACGCCGTAGCGGTCGGTAAGAAAGTTGGCCCCGCTGAAAAAGCAGTAGTACTTGCCCTCGTGGCGGCGCACAAAGGGGCCTTCCAGGGTGTGCCACTGCGCAAAGGTCTGGCCGCCATAGAGCGGCATGGTGCGGTTGGTTTCGAAGACCGTCCAGCTGTGGCGAGCGCGCAGCACGGTGCGGGGTGTGCCCGCCAGCTGGGTCATGCTGCTGAGGCGGTCTACTACCAGGCCGGTGCCGGGGTAGTAGCCGTCGTTGGTATCGGTAAAGTCGCGTGCGTAGAATAGGTACCACTGCCCATCGGTATCCTGAAAAGGGTGCGCATCGATAGTAAACAGACTATCGGCCACCGGCAGTTCTGCGATTTCGGTGTACGGCCCCTCGGGCTTGGGGCTGGTAGCCACGTGCAGCCGGTGCCCCACGCTAGCCCCGATGGCCCCGCCGCCCCGCGAGTAGTACATATAGAATGTGCCTTGATGCTCAATTATTTCAGGTGCCCAAAAATCGGCCTTCTCAGTACCCGCCGGCGGCGTGAGTGCCCCACCCAGCGGCTGCCAATCAACCAGATTGGTCGAAGTCAGCACTGTAAATATGCGCCCATCGGTAGTGCGGCCTTGGCCAGTGGTGCCGAAGGCGTAGTACTTGCCCGCGTGCCGCAGCACGGCCGGGTCGGGAAAATTGCGCGCTACCACCGGGTTGGTGTAGGTGCGGGCAGCAGCAAAGGCTTGGGGGCGCATAGTCAGCAAGGCCAGGCCCGAGAGTGAGCCTTTCAGGAATGTACGGCGGGAAGGCATGGGTGAGAAAGGGATGGGTTAGGAATCAACTTCGTGTGTATTCAGTCATACTGAGCAAAGCGCAGTCGAAGCATCTTGGCAGGATTACTAACTGTCTGACGCTAATAACGGTGCGACCAAGATGCTTCGACTCCGCTGCGCTTCGCTCAGCATGACCGAATGGTTTACTAATCAGGCTACCAGTACCGAGGCGGGCACCACATCTACCCCCGCCACGATGGTGGTCTGGTACGTTTCCAGCTCGCGCCCAAATGCGGCGCGGAAACCTGCTGCCATCGCCGCCACAAAGGCGTCGGTCTGGCTAGCCTCGACTAGGTTGAGGGTGCAGCCGCCGAAGCCGCCGCCCATCATGCGGGCGCCGTAGCAGCCGGGAGCCTGGCGCGACAGCTCTACCAGCACATCTAGCTCGGGGCAACTCACGGCGTAGTCGTCGCGCAGGCCGGCGTGGCTGGCGTAGAGCAGCTCGCCCACGCGGGCCATGTTGGCGGCCATGAGGGAGGCACATACTTCGTCTACGCGCTGGTTTTCAGCTACTACGTAGGTACAGCGGTGGTACACAGTTTCGCCCAGCTCGGCGCGGTGCACCAGCAGCTGGGCGGCACTGGCATCGCGCAAGCTGGCTACCTCGGGGTAGTGGCGGCGCAGCACGGCCACGCCCTCGGCGCACTCTTGGCGGCGGGTATTGTATTCGCTGGAAGCTAGCGCGTGCTTCACGCCCGAGTTGCAGAGCACCACGTGGTAGCGCTCGGCATCGAAGGGAAAGTAAGCGTAGTCGAGCGAGCGGCAGTCGAGGCGCACCACCTGCCCAGCCCGCCCATGCAGGCTGGCAAACTGGTCCATGAGCCCGCATTTCACGCCGGCATACTCGTGCTCGGCAGCTTGGGCCAGGCGGGCCAGCGCCATGCGGTCGAGGCCCGCGCCGGTCAGCTCATTTAGGGCGAAGGCCAGGCCGCACTCCACGGCTGCCGACGATGATAGGCCCGCGCCCATCGGCACATTGCCGCCAAACACGCAGTCGAAGCCCGGCACCGCCACGTCTTGCCTCTGCAGCTGCGCTACTACGCCCAGTAAATAATTGGCCCACTGCACAGTAGTAGGCTGTACCTCGGCTAGCTCAATAGTGAAGGAGTCGTTGATATCGTGCGATACCAGGCGGATAGCCGTGCTATTATTCAGCCCCACCGCAAAGTAGATTTCCTTGTCGATGGCGGCCGGCAGCACCAGCCCTTCGTTGTAGTCGGTGTGCTCGCCGATGAGGTTGATGCGGCCGGGGGCACGCACTAGTAGCGGTGCGTAGCCAAACTGCTGCTGGAAGCGCTCGGCAATGAGAGTAGCTAGCATAAATGAGCGGGAAAAAAGTATTGAACAGGGAATGCGCCAGAAAACACAAAGCTATTGGCAAATGCGAACGTTTGCATTTTCTGAGCAGCGCCACAACTGGATAAATATTGCGGTTTGCTTCAATTATCACTGATACACAAAAAGTTGGTACCGGAAACCAAGTACTGTAAGCCCGTCACTCATATAGCTGGTTTTGTGTAGGATAGCCAGCGGGCAAGCACTGCTAAAATGGCAACGCCCAGCTTAGCGAGCGCGGCAACAACGCTGCGGTTGTGCTTACAGCTGTAGCTAAGCTTAATCCTGAAAAAAATTGTATAAGATACTTTTAGATAAGTCTGGCGAGCTTTAGTAATTCATAAAAATCATTGAAAATCAGTAATTTACTTTATAAAGTATGTTTTCTATATCCTGCCAGCAATAGATTGCCATCATCGCGAGGATGCTACTAGCTGTTGGTCAAATTTCCTCTGTATTTAGGTGGGTGGCGAGGAGCGGGCATAAATATGCTTTTCTGGAGAAAAAAATATTTTTAAGGGTGTGCAATCGTTTGCATCAAGCTTACTTACATTTGCTGCCATTCAACTACTTTTTCTTTCCACCAAAGTCCCACCCATGATAAAGCCCCTACCCACAGTTGGGCGGCTACTGCCTGCATTGGCATGCTGCTTGCCCCTTGTAGTAGCCACGGTAGCCCCGGCAGCGGCAATGCCCGCTCACGTGGCCCGTACCTCAGCTCAACCCAATGCGCCGATTACCGGCCGCATCACCGATGCGAAGGGCGAAGGCATTCCTGGTGTAACCGTGCTAGTGAAAGGCACCGCTCAAGGGGTCACCACTGACGTTGACGGCAATTTTAAGCTCGACGCCCCCGAAGGTGCCATTCTGGTTATC
>CAXUKA010000228.1:0-10420 GCA_964251335.1 uncultured Hymenobacter sp. | reverse complement strand
GTCCAGCCCCAGGCGCAGGACGCGGGCCGGACTGCCCGGCCGGTCGTTGTGGACCACGAGCGGGACCGTCCCCGCCCGGTCCTTGGACAGCCGGACGACTTCCGGGAAATCGAACCGCAGCCCGCGCCCGGATTTCCAAGCCCCCAACCCCGCGTCCACGGCGGCAACCGTCAGGATCAGGGCCACGAGTCCGGTGGCGGGAACGGTCAGCGCCGGGAGCAGCCCGCCCATCCGGTCCGCCTCCAACCACAGGGCGGTCGCGAGATGGTGCGACGGCACGGTCTCGTAGTAGTTGGTGCGGTCTTGGTTGGTCGAGCCGTTGAGGGTGCCACCGGCGGCCGTTACGAGCTTAAAGTGCTGCTGGTCACCGACGTGGTCGGAGCCCTGAAACATCATGTGCTCGAAAAAGTGGGCAAAGCCTGACTTACCAATCTGCTCGCGGGCCGAGCCTACGTGGTACGTCACATCTACGTGCACCAGCGGGTCGGAGTGGTCTTCAGCAATCACGACCGTGAGGCCGTTGGGCAGCACGTACTTTTCGTAGGGAATAACCAGCTCACCAGGTTTCTTGGTCACTTTTTCGACCAACCGCGCACCAGTAGCACCGGTGGGAGCTTTCACCGTGGCCGGCTTGGGGGTGGTCGATTTAACGCCGGCCGGCTTGGCCGCTGGCTTTTGCTGAGCCGAAGCTGGCACGGTAGCCAGCGCCAAGCCCAACCCGCACAGCCACGGGTACAGAGTAGGTACTTTCATAAAGAAGAAAAGGGATAAAAACCGGCCAAGGTGGGGAACCGGCCTACAATGTTACTCGCCAGATGGCTTTCGTCATTACAGCCCAATGCCTACAAAGCCACTTTTCTTCGGCAAGCACGGCCGTATCTGCGCTACACTCGCGTTTGGTACGTCACCTAGCCAACGGCTACTCTGCTAAAAAGAGAAGCCCCGGCTGTTAGAGCAGCCAGGGCTTCGAGAAGTGTGAGAGGATGCGGAATCCTTTGCTTAAGGTTTCAAAGACATTACACAGCTGTCATTGCGAGCGTAGCGAAGCAATGACAGACACCGTTGAGCTTCGCGTTACTTCCGAATCAACGCCCCGGCCTGCTTTTCAAACTGCTGAATCAGCTTCTGCATCACTTGGTCGATGGCTTGGTCGGTCAGCGTCTGGGTCGGGTCTTGCAGGGTGAAGCTCACCGAGTAGGATTTTTTGCCCGCTTCGAGGCGGTCGCCAGCGTATACGTCGAATACATTCAGCTCGCGCAACAATTTCTTCTCGGTGCGTTGCGCGATGGTACGCAGTTGCTCGAAAGTCACACTTTGGTCCACGACCACCGATAGGTCGCGGCGCACCTCAGGGAACTTGGGTAGCTCACGAGCCACCAGCGTGGCTTTGTATTTCTTGAGCAGCCAGTCCCAATCCAGTTCGGCGTACCACACGGGCTGGCTCACATCGAGGCGCTTGAGCACGGCCGGCGATACGGCACCTACGCTGGCCACTGGCTGGTTTTGAGCCGTGAGCGTGAGGCCACCCGCTAGGTACTGGTGCTGCGTGGGCTGCGAGCCGGGCTGCGCGTGGCCCAGTGCTGCCAACACCTGCTGCACTGCGCCCGCCAGGTCGTGGTAAGCCGCTTTCTGCGAGGCATGTTGCCAGGTTTCGGCGGTGGCATTGCCGGTCAGGTAAAGGGCCAGCACGTTCTTTTCTTTGTACTTGCCGTTTTCGCCGAGGTGGTAGGTTTTGCCAAACTCGTAGAGCTTCAAGTCGCGCTGGCGGCGATTGATGTTGTGGCGCACCACCTCCAAGCCTGAAGTCAGCAGCGTGGGCCGCATGATATTCAAATCCTGGCTGTTGTAGTTCAGAATACGCACCAACGAAGCGTCAGGTGCATCAGCTTTCTCGAAGTACTGCGAGTTGGTGAGCGAGTTAGTTAGAATCTCCGAAAAGCCCTGGCCGCTGAGCAGGTCGGCCACTTTCTGGCGTACCACCTCGGGGTCGGGGTTGGGGAAGCCTGATAGGAATGACGCCGAGTTATGCGGCTTCAAGGCTACATTATTGAAGCCGTAGATGCGCAGTATTTCCTCAATTACGTCAGCCTCACGAGTCACGTCCACCTTGTATGGTGGCACGGCAAGCAGCCATTCCGTAGCGGTAGCCTCCTCAATTTTGATGCCCAGTCCTTCCAGAATTTCGCGGATACGCTCCTCCCCTATTTCCTGGCCGATAAGCCGGGTCACGCGGTCAAGGCGCAAGCGTACCTGCATATTCGGGATGAGGTGTGGAAACTCATCGACCACCGGCGCGGCAATACGCGCCCCGGCTACTTCTTGCAATAGCAAGGCAGCCCGCTTCAGCGCGGTGGGCACCATATATGGGTCGGTGCCGCGCTCGAAACGGAACGAAGCATCCGTTTTCAGCCCGTGCACTTGGCTGGTACGGCGCACCACGGCCGGCGCGAAGTAGGCACTTTCCAGTATTACGCGGGTCGTGCCGTTGCTCACGCCCGAGGTTTTGCCACCGAACACGCCAGCCAGGGCCATCGCCGCGCCATTGGCATCGGCAATCACCAGGTCTTCAGTCTGTAAGCTACGCTCCACGCCATCCAACGTCACGAATTTTTCGCCGGCTTCGGCGCGCTTCACGCGGATTTTATTGCCCGTGATTTGCTCGGCATCGAAGGCGTGCAGTGGCTGGCCCAGCTCGTGCAACACGAAATTGGTCACGTCCACCACGTTGTTGATTGGCGAGAGGCCGATGCTACGCAAGCGGCGCTGGAGCCATTCGGGCGAAGGGCCAACGGTCACATTATCGAGTAGCAGGCCAGCGTAGCGCGGGCAAGCCTGGTCGTCTTCGATAGTAACGCTGATGTTATCGCCAGCTTCGGGCGCGGCAAAGGCGCTCACATTGGGCAGGTGGGCAGGTTGGCCCAGCAGGGCGCGCAGCTCGCGGGCCACCCCGTAGTGCGAGGCGGCGTCGGCGCGGTTGGGCGTGAGGCCGATTTCAATTTCCGTATCCGAGCCCAGGCCGAAGTACTCGGCGGCCGGCGTACCATCGGGCAAGTCGGTATCGAGCACCATGATACCAGCGTGCGACTGGCCCAGACCAATTTCGTCCTCGGCGCAAATCATGCCCTCCGAGGCTGCACCCCGGATTTTTGATTTCTTGATTTTGAACGGCTCGCCCGTGCTGGGGTGCAGCGTTGCGCCTTCCAAAGCCACTACCACGCGCTGGCCGGCGGCCACGTTAGGCGCGCCGCACACGATTTGGCGGGGCGTATCGTCGCCTACGCTCACGGTGGTGAGGCTCAGCTTATCGGCATCGGGGTGGCGCTCGCAGGTGAGCACCGTGCCCAGCACCACGCCGCGCAGGCCGCCGGGGATGCTTTCGACCTCCTTGAGGTGCTCTACTTCGAGGCCCGAGCTAGTGAGCAGCGCGCCGATTTCATCGGCCGGGAGCGTAGTGGGGAATAAGGTTTTAAGCCAGTCGAACGAGATAGTCATTGCTAAAAGCGCGCCGGCGAGTACGGGCCGAGCGCGCCCGGCAAAGGTACTAGGCAGTAACGCGGACTCTATGAACTTACTCCGGCTAGTAGGCCGCTAACTATAATTGGTATGCTTGTTCGCCTGCTACTACGGGCACCGTCAGGCGGTTTTCGGCGGGCGGCTTTGGGCAGCTATAGTCATGATTATAGGCGCAGTATGGGTTATACGCCTGGTTGAAATCCAGCTCAATTTCAGTGGCTTCGGCGGGAGGCAGGGCTACGTCGAGGTAACGGCCGGCTCCGTAAGTCTGCTGACCGTTGGTAGGGTCGGTGAAGGGTAGGAATAGCTGTTTATCACCCGTTTTTTGCAGCAGCGTCAGCTTTTGCAGCTGGCCGTTTAGCTCAAACTCGGCGGTGCCCCAGCGCTGGTAGCTTTCGGGCTGGCCAAGGCTCATAGCGAGTGGCTGCGGCAGCAGCACCGGCTGCCGCGTGATGCTGGCCGTTACCCGAAATGCGGCCGCTGGGGCGAAATAACGCAGGCCGGCAAAAGTGGCGCGCTGCGCGCTAGGGATGGGCGAATCGGCCGCGTTGTGCAGGGTTTGGTCTTTTTGTTGGCGCGCCTGGCGCAGCTTGGCTAGATAGGCTTCATCCAAAACTGCGGCCGGCTGGCTACCTGCTATACTGTAGATGATGAGGCCAAGTACGGCTAGGACGAGGCCAGTAATCCAGATTTTTCGCATGGGTATTTTACGTTTGTCATGCTGAACGCAGTGACGCACGACAAACGTAAAGCAAGACAATTACAGCAACCCCTCATCGGCAAAGCTATAATAGCCCAAGTCAGTATAAATCAAGTGGTCGAGCACCGGCAAATCGAGAAAATTGCCGGCTTCTTTTAGCTTCTTGGTCAGGCTGATATCAGCTCCGCTAGGCTGGCGGTTGCCGCTGGGGTGGTTGTGCACCAAGATGATGCTGCTGGCCAGGTGCTCGAGGGCGAGCTTGTAAATCATCTTGGGGTCGGCCACGGTGCCGGCTACGCCGCCGCTGCTCACTTTTTCGGTACGCATCACCACGTTGGCGCGGTTGAGGAGCACTATCCAGAACTCCTCGTGGGGCAGGTCTTGCAGCTGCGGGCGCATTACGTTGTAGATGTCGCGCGAACTGGTGATGGTGGTACGACGGCCCGCGCCGCTCTCTTTGCGGCGGCGGCCCAGCTCCAGGGCAGCTATTACGGTGATGGCTTTGGCGGGGCCGATGCCAGGGTGGCGGCACAGCTGCTTGAGGCTGAGGCGGGCCAGCTCGTTGAGGTCATTGTCAACGGCTTGCATCATTAGCTTGCCTACATCGACGGCCGTGAGCTTAGTGGTGCCCGAGCCTAGTAAAATGGCAATAAGCTCAGCATCGGAGAGGGCGGCGCGGCCCTTTTGCATCAGCTTTTCGCGGGGGCGGTCTTCTTCGGCCCAGCTTTTAATGCCCATGCTGGTGGGTATGGGGTAAGCCTCGAGAGCCGGGATATCTTCTTCCGGCAGATAATCAGTCGTTTCCACAAAATAGCAGTGCAAGCAAGCCCAAAAGGTAAAGTAAATTTTTCGGGTGCGCGTTAGCCGCCCTAGCTTGCGCCGGGCCAACCCAATCTGTGGCCCGCCCGTTTGGCTTACTTGTATGCGAAATCGCTTTGTTTTCCAGATGATTTTTCTGGCTATTATCGTGGCTGAGGTTTATGGCTTCATGGCCGTGCGCACGGCCTTCACGTTCAACACGCCAGCCGAGCGACGGGGTTTTGCCATCAGCTACTGGCTGCTGACGCTGGGGCTGTGGGCACTGGGCATCTGGGGTGCCATAACGCGCCACAATGGTAACACCACGCTGAAAGGCTACCTGCTGGTGATACCCATGGCGCTGGTAGCGGCCAAGCTAGTCGTCATTTTCCCGCTGCTGCTCGAAGACCTCACGCGCCTCGGGCGCTGGGCGGCGCGAGGCTTTAGCAGCCCGGCCCCTGGTAGCACGGCGCAGCCGCTCACGCGCAGCGAGTTTATCAGCAGGCTGGCGCTGGGGCTGGGTGCGGTGCCGCTGCTGGCCATGCTTTGGGGCATGGTGAAGGGTAAAACTGACTACACGGTGCGCCGCGTGGTGCTACGCTACCCCAACCTACCGGCGTCGTTCGATGGCTTTAAAATTCTGCAAATCTCTGACTTACACACCGGTTCCTTCGGCGACAACATTGAGCCCATGCAGCGGGCGGTGGCCATGATAAACGCCCAGAAAGCCGACCTCATCGTAATGACTGGCGACCTCGTGAATGACCGCGCCACCGAGGTCGAGCCGCACATTCCGGCCTTGGCGGGAATTAAGTCAGATTTACCGATTTTCTCCATTCTCGGCAACCACGATTACGGCGACTATGTGCAGTGGGGAAGCATCGAAGCCAAGCGCGCCAACCTCCAGCGCCTGGCCCAAAACCACGCCAAAATTGGCTGGCGGCTGCTGCTCGATGAGAGCCACACCATTCGGCGCGGCGATGATGAATTGGCGGTGCTGGGCGTGCAAAACTGGAGTAGCCACCCACAGTTTCCGAAGCACGGCAAGCTGGCGCAGACCCACGCCGCCAGCGGCAACGCGCCTTTCAAGCTGCTGCTCTCGCACGACCCTTCGCACTGGGAGGCACAGGTACTTGATTATAAAGATATCGACCTGACGCTCAGCGGACACACCCACGGTATGCAGTTCGGCATCAACCTACCCTTCTTCAAATGGAGCCCTGTGCAGTACTCGTACCCGCAGTGGGCTGGCCTCTACGAGCAGGGCCGCCAGAAGCTGTACGTGAATGTGGGCCTGGGCTATCTGGGCATTCCAATGCGGGCGGGTTTCCTGCCCGAAATCACGGTGCTGGAGCTGCGGCGGGCCTGAGGAAATAGTGGTTTGTGGTGGGGTAACCCATTACTGCCTTTTTCGTTAAAACGCCCCACACCCTTTCTTTTCTTGTCATGAAAAACTCCCTTTTGCTGTTCGTGGGCACTGCTGCCCTTTCGCTAGCCTCGTGTTCGCAGGAAAAAACCACCGAAACCACGACTACCACCGCGCCCGCCGCAGCTATGCCCGACACGGCGGCCTACCGCACCCGCTCGAGCCGCGTATCCGAGAAGTTTATCACGGATATGAAAATCACCGACCCAGCTATGCAAAGCAAGATTCGCACGGCCTATTACAACCGCTCGAAGCGCTACGGGGAGATGAAGAGCAAATACGCCGCCGATACTACGGGTATGGCAGCCGCTATGCGCCAGTACAATACCGATACGGATACTGAATTTCAGAGCGTGCTGACCGACCCAACGCAGTACCAATCGTATCAGTCGTCGCGCACGACCTATGACGAGTCGAACTACATGGACGATGCGTCCTCCAGCACGACCATGCCAGCCGACAACTCGACTGAGGAGAGCACTACCACTACTACGACAACCGATGTTGGAGCCGGCATTGACAAATCGAAGACCAAGCTCGAAGATGGCTCTAAAGCCAAGCTGAAAGACGATGGCACTTTAAAAACTAAAGGCGATGTCAATAGCGACGCTGCCCTGAAAGACTCGAAAACCAAGTTCGACGACGGCTCGAAAGTGAAAGTAAAAGGCGACGGCACGATAAAAGTGAAAGACGCCGACGGCACTAAAACCAAGATGTAGGCAGTAGCCGCCATTTCGACCTTGTTAGTCTATAAAAAGCCTGTGTCTGCAACGACGCAGGCTTTTTTTGTTTCTTTCCGTAGCAGCTTTGCATTCTTATTGCGTTAAGTATTCCGTGCGCCCCCGTTCTATCAGCTATTTATTCCCGCCCCGACTAGGTATTTTATTGTTGATTGTCAGCAGTATATTACTAGGCAGCCGCCAAGCACGGGCGCAGGCGGGCGCACCCAATCCCACGGTGCGCGTGAGCGGCACCATCTCGGCAGCGGCTACCCGCGAGGCCATTCCGGGGGCCACGGTACAAGTGCAGCGCACGCACCGGGGAGTGGCCTCCAATGTGGAAGGCGACTTTCTGATAACGGCTCTACCCACTGATACACTGCTGTTTCGGGCGCTGGGTTTCAAGTCCAAGCGCTTTGCCCTCAGCGGGACTACGCTTTCGCAGCTGGTGGTGCAGGTGGCCCTAGTACGCGACTCGGTGAAACTGAGCGAGGTGCGCGTGACCGCCGACCGGCCCGACCGTGCCAGCATCAACCGGGCGCTACGCAACATCAAGCGCCCCGCGCCGCCTGTGGTGAAGGTGCCCAAACGCCCGCCGCCGCCCAAGCCACTATTTGCCGTGGACTCGGCCGCGCCTAAAGCCGAAAAACCGAACATTGCCGAGTCGAACGTGGACTGGCTCTACGACCAGTTTTCGCACGAGGGCAAGGAGCGCCGCAAAATGGAAGCCGTGAAGGCCGCCGAAGCTGCCGAAAAAGCTCGCAAAGCCCGCAGCCAGTACAATAAGGCCTTTCGGGATAACCGGGGGTATGAGTAAAATGAATGGGTAAATAAGACTGTCATTCAGAGGAGGCCTTTGCAATAGCAATCATTTTATCAACTACTACTGCCCTTCTCGCGTAAGCCGGAGGGATATGAAAATTGGGTATCCCTGCGTCAATGAGACGCTGCCTTGCAGCGCGGCGCGCACTTTTCGGCTGGCTTCTTACTCGCCCGAGCGACTGGTCGAGACTGTAGCTGCCAACCTGGCTTGCCTGCGCGAAATCTTAGCGTGGAACGTGCAGCACGGGCTGCTTTTCTTCCGCATGGGCTCTGATATCGTGCCGTTTGGCTCGCACGAGGTTAACGACTTTCCGTGGCAAACGCACTTTAAGGCTGATTTCAAGGCGCTGGGCGATTTTATCCGGCAGCACGATATGCGGATATCGTTTCACCCCGACCAATTCGTGGTGCTCAACTCGCCAAACCCGGACATCGTGCGGCGTAGTGTGAATGAGCTGGTGTACCAAGGCTCAATGCTCGATTTGATGGAGCTCGATTCCACGGCCAAGCTGCAAATCCACGCTGGTGGGGCTTATGGCGACAAAGGTCCGGCCTTGGCCCGCTGGGTCGATACCTTCCACAGCCTGCTGCCCGAGGCGGTGAAGGTTCGACTAGTCGTTGAAAACGACGACCGCCTTTACAGCTTGCGCGAGTGCCTGAGCTTGCACGACGAAACGGGCGTGCCCATCTTGTTCGACAACTTTCACCACGAGTGCCTCAACCACGGCGAGCCCATGCGCGAGGCTCTGCGCCTGGCCGCTGCCACCTGGCACCCCACCCGCGACGGCGTGCTAATGATGGACTACAGTTCGCAGGCTCTTGGCGAGCGCCGGGGCAAGCACACCGATACGCTTGTGCCCGAATTGTTTCGCGGCTTCCTCACCGACCTCGACGGGCTGAATGTAGACATGATGCTCGAAATCAAAGACAAGGAGGCCAGCGCTATCCGTGCGCTGGGCATCCTGCGCGAGCAAGGCTTGGTGCCGCCTGCCCTGGCTGGCTATGAGCCGCCAGTATTTGCGCCGCGCCCGGTGCTGCCCGAGGCCGGCACCCCACCCAGACCGCGAAAAAAAGCAGCTGCTGCCACTGACGATGCCCTTCCGGCAGCCAAGGCACCCCGCGCCCGCAAGGCACCTGTTTCTAAAAATAATTCTCTCTAACTCTCTGCCTTGGTAGTAGTCCTACCTTTTCCCATGAACGATTTACTCCACGCCACCATCTCAGGCCTGCAAAATGGCCTTACCAGCCTGCCGCTCGGCTCAGCAATGGACAATACCGAAGCTTGGCAACAGCAATTTTTGCAAAGCGGCCTGCCCGAGTTTCAGGATATTGCCCGCGAAATCGGCAACCTGCAATCGCTGCTCAGTAGTGAAAACTTCAGCGCCTCGGCCATCGGCAACTCGCTGACCATGCTCGGCGACCAAACCAGCCAGGCTAGCCACCACGTCTCCGCCGACCTCAAAGCCGACTTGCTGAAGCTGGCTGACACCCTACGCCGCCATGGCCACGAGCTACTCGACCACGCCTCAGCTAAGTAGCCGATAAAGCTTGCATAAAAAAGCCCCGCTTGCCAAATTCGGCAAGCGGGGCTTTTTTATGCAAGCTCAGCATGGCAACCGTAGTTCTCAGTTATTTACAACAGGCGAAAGCGGGGCTTGTGCGGGGCGCCGGTAGGTTTGGCGAACGTTGCTGGAGTTGGAGGCGCGGCTGCGGGTCGGCACCACGTCAGTCGAGTTATTATTGCGCTGCTGTCGCACTAGGGGCTGCTCGCGCACATCGGGCGCGGTATTGGGCGACAACTCGGGCGTGCCGCCTATTGGTGCCGAGCCTTCGGGCAGGCGGCTGGGCTGCGCATCGTAGCTGGTAAGGGTTCGCTGCACCTCAGGCGGCCCCTGAATGGTGCTTTGGTTAAGGCCGGGGTTCACGGGGGGCACAGCAGTCTGGCTTTGCGCGCCGCCGCGTATCGGGGCCGTAGCGTCGAAGGGTACAACCTGAGCGTGGGCGGTGGTGGCAGCCACGCCCAATGCCAGCAATATGAATAGCGTTTTCATAAAAAATACGAGTAGTAAAATCAAGCTATGGTCACCACAAATGGGCAGCCAACCTAGCCCTAGCCGGGCTGCTTATAATACGCTACTTTTATAAGTAAAGTTTTTGTGAATCAGGCATTTTACACTAAAAAAGCCAGCCAACCCTGACGGGCCAGCTGGCTTTTTTAGGTGCATTGCAGCAATAGCTCCTTACATCGTGCCCGTGCTGCTGGGCGTGGTCGACGTTTTGGTTTTTTTCGTGCCTTTGGTGCCGTTCATCTTGGTTTTGCTACCCGTGCGGCCGTTCATCGAGCCATTTTGCATGGTGCCGGTGCCGTTTTGCATCGTGCCAGTACCCGTTTGGTTGGGGGTCATGGTACCAGTGCTAGTGCCATTTTGCATGGTACCGCCC
>CAXUKA010000227.1:0-10529 GCA_964251335.1 uncultured Hymenobacter sp. | reverse complement strand
ATACTCGGCTCCCTGGGTACGGAAAAAATCCACCACCATGTCGCGGTAAGCGCCGGGCTCCGACACGTCCATGTCTTTGCCGGCCAGGGCTTTTACATTATCCGACAGAGGCGCGAAGCCTATTTTGGCCACGTAGTCGCCGTAGCGAATGGCCCCGAGCGTGGTGTAGGTTTCGCCCAGCATGTGGCGGTTGGGGTGAGCCTGCACCACCATTTTTACTTCTTTCTTGGTGCCCACGGCTTCGAGCACTTTGTCGGCCAGCACCCCGATTTCATTCACGATAGTTTGCACCACTTCGGGGCCTTTGGCCAGTGCCTCAATGCGCATTTGCTGGTCGTGGTAGGTTTTCACGTCGCCGGTCGGGATGATGGTATCGTTCACCATCAGAAAATCCTGGGTAATGGCGTCGGCTTCTTCGGCCAGAAATTTCTTGCCCTCGACCCCGATGATTTTCAGCGCCAGGCCCTTCACGGCCGGCTGGTTGTCGGGCTCGATAGCGCCCGGCGAAGTCGAGAGCCGGATGATAACCGGAAAAACCTTGGTTTCCTTGAACATGCCCTGGGCCAGGTGCTCGGGCAGGTTGGGGTAGAGGTGCAGCTCGCCGCGCAGAATGCCGTGGCTTTTGGCGTGGGCATCGCGGATGGCATGGCGGTTTTTCTCAAACATCATGCGGGCAACCCGGGCCATCGAGGCTACGGTCTCGTCGCCGAGCTGGTCTTCATTGGGTTGGATTTCTTCGACGCCATCGGCAAAGCGCACGTAGGTGGTGGGGGTGGTGGGCATAGTGAAATAAAAGGGGGAAGTAGCTGGTTAGGAGACTCGGTAGTCAAATACGGCTAGGTAAAAGATTCGGTTTAGCCGCCCGCGTAGCTAGCTGAAGCGAGGCCACAATAGCCGCCTGATTAGTACTGCCGTAAAAGGCCCAAACCTTTTTCCTTTCGCCATGAATCGTTTATTTCTTCTTTTTGCGCTGCTGGCGGCTTGGGCCGGTCCGGCCAACGCCGCCGACATTCTGCCCCGGCCCAAGCCCTTTACCTTCGTCACCGACCAGGCTAACCTGCTGAATGCCAACGATGCCAAAAAGCTTGAAAACGGCCTTCGCAAATACGCTGATACCTACGGCACCCAGGTAGTGCTCGTGACTGTGCCCACCCTGGGCGGCACCAGCGCCGCCGACTATGCCCGCCAACTTGGCACGAGCTGGGGCGTGGGCCAGCGCGACAAAAACAACGGCATCGTGGTGCTGCTCTCGGGCAAAGAACACCAAATGAGCATCGAGGCTGGCTCGGGCCTGCGCAGTATTATTACCCCCGAACTGACGCGCCGCGTGATAACCCAAGAAATGACGCCCGCCTTCAAGCAGGGCAACTATTTCGCCGGCCTCAGCAAAGGGCTGGGCACTATTATGTTGGCCGCCAACCCTAGCTCTGACCCTCGCAAAGGCAAGGTGTCAGCCTCCACGCCAGCAGTAGCCAGCACGGCCAATGCGCCCAGCGGCACCAGCAGCCTGAACGATAATACTGCTGCCACACCTGCTACTTACCCCGCTGCCACGCCCGAGCCTACCTCGTCGGGGTCGGGTTTCGGCTTCGGCACGCTGCTCATCGCAGCAGTGGTGATTGGCGGCGGCATTTGGTTGATTTCAAAGCTGTTTCGGCGTAACAATACTAGCAGTGCCAATCAAGCTCCCGACTTTATGGGCAACCGCCCCAACAATCCCACGCCCAATTTCGGCGCGCCCAACGCTGGCTACCCGCAAGGCGGCAACTACGGCGGGGGTTACGGTGGCCAAGCCCCTAGCTCGGGCTCAGGCATCGGCGGCATCTTGGCCACAGGGGCAGCGGCGGCGGCGGGTGCCTACCTCGGCAACCGTATGGCCGGTGGCCACGACAGCGATTCCAACACCACTAACTTCAATTCGGGCACGGCCGCTGGCTTTGGCGGTGGAGCCACGCCGCCCGCCAATGCAGGTAGCGATTATTTCGCCTCGCGCAACGATGCCGCCAACGACTCTGGCCCCGATTATTTCTCGGGCAACGACAACTCGGACAGCTCGGGCGGCTTCTTCTCCAACGATAGCTCCTACGACGACACCTCCTCGGGCGACACCGGCGGTGGCGGCTTCGACAGCACCAACGACGACGATAATAGTGGCTCGTGGTAAGCACTAGCGCACCGTAACGCGGACTTTTAGTCTGCGCTGCTTACAAAAAAGCCCGGCCGCTATAAGCGACCGGGCTTTTTTGTAAGCAGCGCAGAGAATCAGTTATTTCTTCTGCGTCTTTATCGTTTTGCCCGAAGGCTTGTCCTTCACTTCTTCTTCGTTGGCTTTTTCCTTAGCCTTAGTGGCCGGGTCGGTATGCTTGGGGGTGTTTACGGAAGTAGCCATGGGGTGCGAGTTGCTAAGTTTGAATGGGTAGCCGCTTGTACGGGGTGCAGGGCGTTGGGTTTATATCCACTGCCGCAGGTACTGGTACACCTCGGGGTGGCGCAACAGCCCGCCGTGGTGCTGCGCCCCAAAGTGAGCCGTGCGCACGCTGGTGCCAGGGGGCAGGGTAGTTTCATCGCCGAAGAGCTGCCCCCGGCCGCTGGCGCTACCCACCAGCCCATCGCCGAAATAGTCGCGCACGGCTTGGGGCAGATTGGCTCGCAGCCAGGCTCCCACCAGCACGTGGTAGCGCACGCCGGGCAGCAGCGGCACCACCGTGCGCGGACGCGGCAAGATAGGGTCGTCGGGCTGCTGCCAGTCCTCATCCACCAATAAGGCCTGGCCTAAATCCTTGATGCCGTTGGAGCGGCGGGCGATGGCCTCGCTCACGAAGCGCGTCGGAAACAAATCGATGCGGCGCAGCAAACGCTCTACCAGCTGGCCATTTTGCTCCAGGTAAGAGCCATCGTGCGGTACGCCCAGCAGAAACACCGAGCGCAGGTGCGCGAGCCAAGAGGCGTCTTCAAATAAAAATTGCTCATTGTCAGCTGTTAAAGGCTGCTTTCTTTTGCTGGATTTTGGCTTATCAGGAATTTTTAATTTGTCATTTTTAATTTTCAATTCACTCGCGTAATACCCCGCCGAGCGAATGACCAGCCCACCCATGCTGTGGCCCACCAGCACCAATTCGCCGATGGCATCGGGATAAGTGGCAACTAGCTCAGTAAGCAGCTGATTGAGCGCCCGGCCATTTTCTGAAATGTGCAGGCCCGTATTGAAGCGTATGTAGAGCACTCGCACGCCAGCCTCGGTGGCTAGGCGCGGGCCGTAGCGTAGAGGGCCGTCGGGGGCGTCCTGAAAGCCAGTTTGCCAGATGAGCTCGTCGCCCATGAGGCCGTGCACGAACACTACCGTTTTCTGGTGCGGCTCGCTCAGGCGCAGGTCGGCCACGGCCACATCGTAGCCTCCACGCCGAAAGCTGAGCTGAATGGCCCGCGCATCGTGGCGGGCGGCGAGCTGGTCGCCGAGTGCACCATTGAGCACAGGCAGGAAAAAATGCTGGTGTGCCCGCCCCGACTGGTAGAGCAGCGCGGCCCCGCGCACCGGCAGCAGCGCGGTGCGCGTGAGGGTACCCAGAGCGCGGCGTAGCACCGAGGGCTTAGAAGCAGCAGACATAGCGGTAGGGTGGGAGGGCTGGCATAACGGGGCGCAACATAGCGGCTGGCAAGGCAACAAAAATCCCGCCTCACCGTCCAACAGCATACGCAGTTGGGCTGCATCTTTGCACCAACATTTACTTAAATTTTCTATGAACGTCTCCCTTCGCCCCGCCTTGGCCTTGCTGCTGGGCGCTTCGGCCGCCCTGCTCACGGCCTGCGACTACAAATACAGCCCCGGCATGAACACGCAGTTTAAGCACGGCTTCACCGGCACGCCTACTTATACCAATGCTGACATCAACCGCGACAGCATCAACTACAAGCAGAACGTGCACACGCCCATCGGCGAAGGCTCGGCCACGGCCCTCAAAAACGGCACCGTAGACGACCAGCTAAATTCGGCCCCGGCCGGGAAAAGCAGCGCCACTCCACAAGACGCCAGCGGCAAAATGGGTTCGGTTGACGACGCCAAGCCCACCGGCAGCGAATCGAAAGCTAGCCCGCAGTAGTTTTCAACAGCTAAGCCTCCGTCAGCCCACTACTGATAGGTAGTGGGCTTTTTGCGTTAGTAAAAAGGCCTATTTGCTGCCCGCAAAACCAGCGTACGTTCCTTGCGCTTTTACTGCGCCTGCGGAAACTGGCCCGGCCGGGCGTAGCCAAAGCGTGTAGGCGGCAGCACCTCGTGGTAGCCATCGAGCCCCGAAATGGCTGCCTCGCTCAGTGCCACCAAGTCGAGCGTGCCATCGGCCCGCAAGCCTTCCTCGCGCAAATACACGTGCTCGACTGTACCCACCAGCAGCATGGTGCCATTGAAAATTGCATGCTCCTCGT
The DNA here is from genome assembly GCA_964251335.1 of uncultured Hymenobacter sp. Taxonomy (GTDB): domain Bacteria; phylum Bacteroidota; class Bacteroidia; order Cytophagales; family Hymenobacteraceae; genus Hymenobacter. Next base: position 6,110 of record CAXUKA010000227.1, on the reverse strand, counting down.
GCAGTCGCAGCCCGATGCTAAGCGGACTTTCGGCCACGTAGGGCGCGGGGAAACCGTCGTGGTGCACGGCCGTAAAGCCGCAGGCTTCAAACTCTGATATACCGTCTTCAAAGTTGGCCGAGGTGTAGTGGGCCTGGGCCACCAGGCTCAGCGGCACATGGTTGAGGGTGTAGCAGCCATCATTATCCTTGATATTCTGGTAAGTGTGGCGCGGCACGGTAGTGGGCCGCGTCACCATGCCCAGCACCGCTGGGTCAGAGCCCAGGTGCAGCACCGAGCTGAAAACAGCCAGATTGGTTTGCCCATCGGGCGAGGCCGTGCCCACGAGGTTAGCTGGCTTGAAGCCCGGCAAGCCGTTCACGAGGTTGAGGCGGTAGACTTTTTCGAAAGCCGCGATGTCGGCGGCGGTGATGTGGCGCACGGTAAATGGGTAAGTGAGTGGATGAGTAAGTGTCAGGCGCTAGGCAGCCGAGACAGCGCTAACTCGGTCGAGGCACAGCCGGTTGCGTTGCAAGTGCAGGATTAGGGTAAGAATGAACAGCCCATATACCATTTGGTCGCCCACAAGGCTCCACTTTTCCAGTAGGCTACTACCAAACACCAGGCTTATTATGACTGCCATAGCCGCCACCAGCGCCGGCCGGGTAAAGAGCCCCAGCAGCAGTAGCGCCCCAATGCCGCCCTCCACAAATGGCAGCACCGTGGCAAACAAGCTCACCAGTTCTGTTGGTAGCGGCGCGGCGGCAAATTCTTTGAGTATGCCCGCCCGAAACACTGGCAGCTTGGGAATGCGCACCAGCCCGTGCATCAGAAAATTAACGCCTAGCAGCAGGCGACCGAGGACAAAGGCTAATTCGAAGTTATTGAGGTTCATACAAAAAGAAAACGGCGAACCTACTGATTCGCCGTTTTCACTGAAATGGTTGCGAGCGACCTTAAAAGACTGCGCTTGGTGCCCGGCAGTAATCCCCCTGGCCGCAGCTCCGCAGCTATTCCACGCGCTGCAAGTCCAGGTCCTGAAAGTCGTAGCTGAAATCGGTGGCTGGCGAAATCGGCTTCATCTTGATGCTGGTGGCCTTGCCCTGCTCGTCGAGGGCAAAGGCGGCAAAGGCGTCGGCATTCAGGCTGCGGGCTTTCCAGCGCACCACGTAGGTACTGCCGCGGTAGGGCAGCAGCTGGCCCAGCAGGCGCGGGGCCCGTTTGGCCTTCAGCCAGAGCTGGTTGCCTTGTGTATAGATAGTGACATCGCCGAGCCAGTCGTCGTGGTAGCGCCCGGCGAAGGCCTTGAAATCGGGCTTTTTAGGAGCGGCTTTTTGGGCGGTGGCTACTTGCTGCCACACGGCGGCCGTCGCTTTGGCATCGTCGTTTTGGTTGGTTTTGCTGAGGTCGGCCAATAGCTGCACCCGGTCCAGCCCGGTCATGCCCAAATAGTGGTCCTCAATGGTGGTAGAAACCGCCGAAAAGGCCGCTCCGTTTTCCTGGTTGGTAAGCACAATGATGCCCAGGTGTAGCTCAGGGAGCAGTTTCACTTCGGTTACCATCCCGATTTCGCCACCGGTGTGCGACACTTCCTTATAGCCCCGCACATCGCGCAGAAACCAGCCCAGGCCGTAGGCTGCAAAGTGCGTGTTGTAGCTGAAGGAGGCGTATTTTTCCGGCACTGGCCCCACGTGCAGAATGGTTTGGGGCGACCATATTTCCCACTGGGTTTGGGGCTTGAGGAGCGCTGCCGGGGCACCGGGGCCGCCGAGCAGCATCATGGCCCATTTGCTCAGGTCTGCCACGCTGCTATAGATGCCACCGGCCGGGCCAACTACAGTGCCCAGGTCGCGCCGAATCACCTGTACCTTGCCATCTACCGGGCCATGCCCGTCGATGACGTTGGTAGGGTCGGGGAGGCGCGCAAAGAGAGTGGCGCTACGGTTCATGCCCAAGGGCTTGAAGAGGCGCGTTTCCACAAAGTCGGCCCAGGGCTGGCCGGCCACCCGCGCCACTACCTCACCGGCCACCAGGTACAAGTTGTTGTCGTAGTCGAACTTACTGCGAAACGACGACACCGGCTTGTAGTAGCGCAGGTTATGAATAATGTCTTTAATAGTGTAGTCCGAGGAGTCTGGGAAAAACATTAAGTCGCCCGCGCCCAAGCCCAGGCCACTTCGGTGCGTGAGCAAGTCACGCACCGTAAACTCGGCCGTCACGTAGGGGTCGTACATCTTGAACTCCGGGATGTAGTCGGTCACCTTATCATCCCAGCGCAGCTTGCCCTCGTCTACCAGCAACCCCAGGGCGGCGGTCGTAAAAGCTTTGGTATTAGAGGCAATACCAAACAGCGTGTTGGCATCGACCGGCTCTTTGGTGGCTAGCGAGCGCACGCCGTAGCCCTTGGCCATCACCACTTGGCCGTCTTTCACCACGGCCACGGCCATGCCCGGCACGTCAAACGCCTTGAGGGTGCGAGCCACCACGGCATCGACGGCCGCCACGTCGAGCGGCGCGGCTACGGGCGGGGCGGTTTGGGCACTGGCGGAGAGCAGGCGCAGCGCCAGAAAACTGCTGACTACAAGTTTGTGAAACATAGCGAAAAAGAGAGGTTTGGTCGGGCTAAATATCGGCCGGACTCGCAGCCTTTTTGCTATGTTTTACAAACTTGTAGTCAAATAAAAATGCTGAAAGTACCAGCGTACTGCCGCTTACTTCTGTCGGGCCGCCCAGGCGTCCATCTTGTGCTCCAGCACATCCAGTGGCATCACACCATCTTTCAGCAGCTCGTCATGGAAGTCGCTGAGCTTGAACTTGTCGCCCAGCTCCTTGGTGTAGCGCGCCCGCAGTTCCTGAATCTTGAGCTGCCCGATTTTATACGCCAGCGCTTGGCCGGGAATGGCCATGTAGCGCTCGATGGCGGCCGTGTCGTTTTCCTTGTTGTCGGGCGTGTTATCGAGCATGTAGTCAATGGCTTGCTCGCGGGTCATCTGGCCGGTGTGCAGGCCGGTATCGACCACCAGGCGCACGGCGCGCAGCATCTCGTCGCTCAGCGCGCCAATGTATTGGTAAGGGTCTTTGTAGAGGCCCAATTCTTTGCCCAGGCTTTCGCAGTACAGTGCCCAGCCCTCCGTCATGGCCCCGTAGCCGGCAAACTGCCGGAATTTAGGCAGGCTGGTATTTTCCTGTTGCAACGAAATCTGGTAGTGGTGGCCCGGAATGGCCTCGTGCAAAAACAGCGATTCCATGCCCTGCGTCACGTTGTACTCGGCGGGCTTGGGAATGGGCACGTAAAAAATACCCGGCAGCGTGCCATCCGGCGAGCCCTGGTTGTACTCGGCCGACGCCGAGGCTTCGCGGAATTTCTCGGTTTCGCGAATCTCAAACGGCGTCTTGGGCGTGCGCCCGAACATCTTTTTCAAGTTCGGGTCGATGGTCGCCTGAATCTTGCGGAAGCCCGCTAGCACCTCCTCGGCCGACTTAAAGGGCATAGCCTTCGGGTCGTGCCGCAGCGACTCGAAGAACTCGCGCAACGTGCCCTTAAAACCCAACTCAGCTTTCACGCGCTCCATCTCGGTGCGAATGCGGGCCACCTCGCGCAAGCCCAGCGCGTGGATTTCCTCCGGTGTTTTCGCGGTGGTGGTCCAGTACCCCACGTAGTACTTGTAGATTTCCGCGCCGCCCGGCACCGAGCTGATGCCACTGGTAGCGCGCGATTTTGGCAGGTATTCGGTGGCCAGGAAGTTGCCGAGCTTCTGGTAGGTCGGCACTATCTGGGTCAGAATGGCTTGTTTGTACGCCTCAGTCAGGCGCTTTTTATCAGCGTCCGAAAAGTCTTTGGGGAAGTTCTTTATCGGCTCATAAAACAGCGACTTGCTGGGGTCGGTAACGACGATAGTTGCATCCCGCATCTGCGGAATCATCTTCACCACCAGCGTCTTGGGTAGCACCACGCCTGCCTTCATGCCGCGTCGGAAGTTGCCGATAGCCGAATCGGCCCACACCGTGAAGCCCTGCACGCGGCCTAGCCAATTATCATAATCCTTCACCGTCTTGAAGGGCTGGATGCTCTGCCCCGCACCAAACTGCCCCATCGACAGCGGCAGCCCCCAAAACTGCTGAAACGGTATCATCCACGTATTCAGCTTCAAGCCCGCCAAGCGCTGCTGCATGTCGTACTTGAACATGTCGTAGCTGATTTTGTCGTTCTCGTCCAGCGTGTTGCGGTCAAATTTCTCTATCCGCGCCAGGTAATCCTGATAAAAGCTGCTCAACGTATCGCGGTATGCCTGCGTCTGGTCGTTGGGCAGAATGTTGTTGAAGCGGTTATCGCCCTGCGCCGTGGCCGACAGCGGGTCGAGCCGCGACTGCTTATCCCAAAACTGGCTGAACAGGCCGCTCAGGTCTTTATTATCGCTGGTGGCGGTCGTTTGGCTGGTTTTGTCAGAGGTAGAGGACTGGCAGCCGGCCAGCCACAAAGCAGCAGCGGCCACGGCCGCTTGCGCGAAGTATTTCATTGAAGAATAGCTAAATGTAAAATGTCGCAACTGCGCAAAAAGTCTTTAAGCCGTCATGCTGAGCTTGCCGAAGCACCTCTACCGGTTTCGTTAAACAGTCTTAACGAAGCGGTAGAGATGCTTCGGCAAGCTCAGCATGACGGCTTAAAGTCCCAATACACCCTTAAATCTGATAAGCAGGCTCACCGCTAGCGTCGCCATTGATGTTGGCCTCGTACTCATCCAGCTTCTTGAGCGTACCGGCAATGTTCTCGGTCAGCAGCACTACTACCGAGCCCTCAGGAGCCGTCGCTAGCACGTGGTCGATGGCATCTAGCTCATTTTCAATGTAGTTGATGGGCAGCTCCGGCTTGTCTAAGCGCAGGCCGCGTGTCATTATCTCCACCAGAAAATCAGCGGTTTTGCCACGCAAATCCCGGTCCTGCCGCAGAATTACTTCATCAAAAATCTGCCCGGCCACGCGAGCGAAGCCTAGTGTGTCCTCGTCGCGGCGGTCGCCGAGGCCCGATACCACGCCGATTTTGCGGGTGGCCGGCGTAGCGCGCATAAACTCCGCAAATTTCTGGATGCCCGCCGTGTTGTGGGCGTAGTCCACAATCACCTCAAAGCGTGGGAATTTGTAGCTGTTCATGCGGCCCGGCGTTTTGGTGGCCGAGGGCACGAAGGTGCGGAGCGCCGTCTTGATATCGTCTTTGTCGAAGCCCGCCAGGTAGCCAGCCAGCGCGGCGGCCAGCGAGTTTTCGATGTTGAAGCCCGCCCGGCCGCCAAACGTCACCGGGAACTCGGCGGCCCGGTCGATGCGCAGCTTGTAGGAATTTTTGTAAATCGTAACGTAGCCTTCCTCGTACACCGCCGCCACGCCGCCGGCCTCCACGTGCTCCTGAATACGCGGATTGTTCTCATTCATAGAGAAATACGCCACGCGACAATCGAGCGTGCGGCCCATTTCGTACACCAAGTCGTCGTCGGCGTTGAGCACGGCCCAGCCGTTTTTGCGCACCGTGCGGGGTAGTACGCCCTTTACGGCGGCCATTTCCTCCACGGTGTGGATGTCGCGCATGCCCAAATGGTCGGCCGCTACGTTGGTAACCACCGCAATATCACACGTATGGAAGCCCAGGCCCGAGCGCAGCATGCCGCCCCGCGCCGTTTCGAGCACGGCGTAGTTTACGGTCGGGTCTTTCAGCACAAATTCGGCGCTCACGCCACCCGTGCAATCGCCCTTTTGCAGCTGAACCCCTTGAATATAAATGCCATCGGTAGTCGTGTAGCCTACCTTGTAGCCCTTGCTGCCCACCAAGTGCGCAATGAGGCGCGTGGTCGTGGTCTTGCCATTGGTGCCCGTGATGGCAATAATCGGAATGCGCGCCGGGGCGCCGGGCGGAAAGAGCATGTCAATGACCGGGGCGGCCACGTTGCGCGGCAACCCATCGGTGGGGGCGATGTGCATGCGGAAGCCGGGGGCCGCATTCACTTCAATCACCGCGCCCCGCGTCTGGTTGAGCGGAATGGCGATATCGCTGGTTAGCAGGTCGATGCCGCAAATATCCAGCCCCACAATGCCGGCCACCCGCTCAGCCATCAGCAGGTTATAGGGGTGAATGAGGTCGGTCA
>CAXUKA010000226.1:0-10534 GCA_964251335.1 uncultured Hymenobacter sp. | reverse complement strand
GTGTTTACATTATTACCAGTGTTACTTACAAGGTCAGCTCTCGTAAATAAGATATTTGCCTCGGGCAGCAGGTCTAGGTCGAAGCTTTTATAAGCCCCTTTGGTGCAATGCGAGCAGAGCAGCCGTTGCACCGTGGTGGCATGCCGGGTGCGGGCACAGTGTGCTCCCAAGCAGTCATAATCGCCAGGAATTGTTGCAGGCGCCATACGTAGGGTACTGCGCTCCAACTACCGCCTGTAGGCCAGCGGTACTACCCCGTAACCTCCGGTAATAACTAGGCCTTGCCAGTTTCGGCATCCATCACGAACAGGGAAAGTCCAAGAAATAAGACTCAAATACCCAAGCGAGTAGGTAGTCGGAAGAGGAGCAAGAGTAGCGGATGCCGGTCGAGGTAACCCAGCAGGTGGAGGGCCAGCCAACCGTGACTGGTTTAACGAACTATATTCGTGGGCAAACATCTGGCTGTCACACCTTCTGCTATGATTCGACTACTACTATTACTACTTATGGGTTTGCTGGCCAGCCCGCGGTTAGTCCTGGCCCAGCCCGAAATCTACAACTGGCATTTTGGCAACCACGTCAGCCTCACGTTTCCGGGTGGGGCCGCCCCAGTGGTGAACCCACCCACTACCGCCGTGGCGGGCGAGGCTAGCTCCAGCATTTCCAACAAAGCCGGCGTGCTACAGTGCTACGCCAACCAGGAACAGGTCTGGGACCGCACCAACACCCCCATGCCCAACGGGCAGCTAACGGGTTCTCATCTTTCGGCCACGCAGGGGGTACTGTTGGTACCGGCCCCCGAACAGCTCGGCCGCTATTACGCGTTTACCGTTGATGGAGAACCAAATGGATTTGTCGGTGGGCTCCGTTATTCGACCATCTCTATGGCACTGCGCGGTGGGCTGGGCGATGTTGAGTTGCCCAACTCGATACCGGTGCCCGTGCCTGGTAATGGACAAGTAACTGAAAAGCTCACGGCTGTGCTGCACGCCAACGGTCGCGACTACTGGATACTCGTGCATAGCTTATATACCGAGCAGTTTTACTGTTACCTGCTGACAGCGGCCGGTTTGAACCTGACCCCTGTTATCAGTTCAGTGGGGGCCAGCGATGTGCCTGCTAGGGGGTTTTTCGGCTACTTACGGCCCTCGCCCGATGGCCATTTAGTGGCTTCCGTGCACGGGGCTGGAGTAGAGCTATTTGATTTTGACAACGCGACTGGTTTGCTCACCCTACGACGGGGGATATACACCCAAGGTTGTTACGGTGCGGAATTTTCTGCCGACAACACCAAGCTCTACGTCACCCAGGGCACCCGCGTCGTTCTACAACTGGACCTTACGGCCAACGGCGCTCCTTTGGTGAAGGTGGGAACGGTACAATCCGGGGTGAGGTCACTAGTTCGGGGGCCTGACGGACGCATCTACTGTTCACAAGGGTATCAGCAAGTGTTGGCTGTGATAGAATCGCCTAACCAGGCAGGTGTAGCCTGCAATTTTCGCCAGAATGCCCTTAGCCTGGTGCCGGGCACGGGTGCAGACCTACCTAATTTCCCGAACGCCTTTGCGCCCATCCCGACTATTATCGCCCCGCGGGTTGCGTGCGTCAATACGTCCATCCAGGTGGCCGTCGGCCCGGTCTGGAACACCTATAGCTACGCCTGGAGCTTCGGCGATGGCAGCGCCTCGGTGGCCGGCCCCACAGCCACGCACGCCTATACCCTGGCTGGCTCATACACCATTACCCTGACCATGACCCCGCTGGCCGGCGGCTCCGCCCTAGTGCAGCAGCAGCAAATACTCGTATCGGGCCCGCCTACACTCCGCCTGGGGCCGCCCCAGCAGATAGCGTGTGCCGGGGCCGGCCTGACGCTCGGGCCCGTGGGCGGCCCGCTGGCGGGCGTCACCTACCAGTGGGGCGATGGGGTGGCCGGACCCGTGCGACAAGTACAGCAGCCGGGCCGCTACGTGCTCACGGCCACGACGGCCGCTGGCTGCCGCGTCCGCGACTCGGTGGAGGTGACCTTGCTGCCCGCCCCGCAGCTGCGCTTGCAGGCCCCGGCGGTGCTCTGCCCAAGCTTGGCGTTTGTCGAGCTGCAAGCGACCCCGCAACCAGCAGGCACGACCTACCGCTGGCAGGATGGCACGACCACCGCCACCTACCTGGCCCGTCGTCCCGGCCGCTACCGCCTCGAAGTGCGCGCCCCCAACGGCTGCCTGGCAGCCGATAGCGTGGAAGTGCGTGGTCCGGCCGCCGATGGCGAGTGCGAGGCCTTCGCCATTCCCAACATCATCACGCCCAACGACGACGGGGCCAACGACTACTTCGTCGTCCACGGGCTCTACCTGCCCGACTGGCATCTGGCAATTTATAACCGCTGGGGGCGGCGCGTCTGGCAGCAGGCCGGCTACGACAACCGCTGGGCGGCGGACGGCCAATCGGCGGGCATCTATTACTACCTACTCACCAATCCGCAATCGGGCAAGCAGCTGCGCGGCTGGGTCGAGGTCGTCAAGTAAGTGCGCGGCGAAGGTGGAGACCACGCACCAATAGCTTTCCGGGTGCAGCGGCGCGGCCGTGAGCCCGCCGAGGGTAGGGGAGTGCGCTTCCCAGGGCTATCGAGAAGGACTACTTCGTCTGCTGGGCAGGGCAGGCAAAAGCCCCCTGGCAGCCACCAACCAGTGCCTTCAAACGATTGCTTCTACTCGACCACTTCAGGTATATACCGCAAACAACCAGCATCCTGTCCTCTTTTGGAGGGCTTAGCCTTTGGTCGGTCGGTCGTAATGCGTCCAAAGATTTTCTGTGCTTATTGTCCTCCTGGTGCTGTCACCTCAAATTCCCGGCTGAACTCCTGCGCATCCGTGGTATGGGTGGGACCTGCGGTGGTCGGATTGCTGTTTTGGTACCACGTGAAAGACGGGGCAAAACTGGTGCGGTAGCGTCCTACTGGTAAGTAGGTCGTGGCGGCATGGCCACAGAAGCGGCCACTGGTGGGATAGGCCGCGGCGGCTACCCACGGAATAACGAATTCCATCGTGTCCCGCGCCGCCAACAGATACGCGCCAATCGTGGTACAGAGCACGCCCGTGTAGGGCTTGCCGAACGAGGTGCCAGCGCTCGTGGTGACGTCCAGAAACTGGCGCGTGTCGAACAAGGGCGCCTCAAAGTAGACGACCTGGTCGGAGTGGTTAATCACCTGAAAGCGAAAAACGATATTCTGCCCCTGCGGGAAACGAGCGGCTTCCTGCCCCCGCTCATTGAGCAGCTGAAAAGAAGCGGTAAAGGGAGCAACTGGCGCATTAGCTGTCTTCTGGCAGCTAACGGTACTGCTAACCAGTGCGGCGGCAAGAAAACCGGATAGGTAGTTCATAAGTAGCTGAGTGGGAGAAAGAATAGAGAAGGACTGACCGAACGCAAATATATGAGCGCCCGATGGTTAGAAGAGTTGCAGCAGCCTATCGAACGGAGCTTATTCGCCACTGTTCGGCTTGTGCTATTCCGTTTCCAGAGAAATCTCCGCTTGGCAAAACCAGCAATCAGTAGTGAGGACGCGGGCGGCAAAACGATAGTAGGCTACTTCAAGCCATTAGTAGCAAGCCCCGTAACCAGCGTTACTACCGGCTGATTAGTGAGGCCAGGGATAGCTAGTCTTAGCGGGCGTTCCCTTTTAGTAAGCGGCTTTGCAGTTCGTCCCGGTAACTCCCGGCTAGCGGAATGGTGACGGTTCCGACGGTCACCTGATGGCGCTCTATTTTGCGAATGGCCTTCAGGGCGACAATGTAGGACTTGTGAATTCGGATAAACGCCTCCGCCGGTAAGGTAGCCAGCATGTCAGCCAGGGTCATCCGGGTGGTTACCTGCCGGTCCTGCTCATGTATAAACAGCAGATTGGTATCCGACTGAATGTATAGTATCTGCTCCACGTTCACCCGAAGCCAATCGTAGCCATCCTTGACGAAAATACTGGGAGAGCCTTCGCGCGCGGGCATAAGCTGGGCGTACGCCCGGTTGCAGGTTTGCAAAAAACGGCCAAACTCAATGGGCTTAAGCAAGTAGTCGAGTGCTTGCAGCGAGAAGCCTTCCACAGCGTGCTCGGCGTACGCGGTCGTGAACACAATAGGCTTGTGCAGCGGTGCTACCAACCGGGCAAAATCCAGGCCGCGCACATCCGGCATCTCAATGTCCAGAAACAACAGGTCGACGCGCTGCGTGTACAGGCAAGTCAGGGCTTCGGTGGGGCTGAGGAAGGACTGGGTGAGTTGCAAAAAGGGCACCTTAGCGGCATAGCGCTGCAGCACCTCTAGGGCAGCGGGCTCATCATCAAGCGCGATGGCGTGTAGCATAGCACCTACAGGTCAAGGGTAAGGGAAACGGTAAAAGAAGTAGTGGTCTGCTCGATGTGCAGCTCGTGCCGGCCGGCATACATCAGGGCTAGTCGTTGCCGGACCGTCGCAATACCGGTGCCTGGGCCGGGCCGCGTAGTCGCAGCCGGCGCAATGCTGTTGGCCACGCGCAGGCGCAGGCGATGGTTCTCCACCACCACCGTTAGGTCAATATAGGAGGGCTGTACGAAGCTCAGGCCATACTGGTAAGCGTTTTCGACAAACGGAATTAACAGTAGCGGCGCGATAGCGGCCGGTTGGCCATCCCATTCCAGCTGGGTCGACACGCGTAGGCTTTCGCGCTGGGGCAAGCGGGCGCGTTGCAGCGCCAGGTACTTTTCCAAAAACGAAAACTCGTTCGCGATAGAGGTTAACGGCTGCTTCGATTCCTGCAGGGTGAATCGCATGATGCCCGCCAGCTGCTGAATTAGGTCGGCGACTGTTTCGTTATCGACGCGCTGCGCTTCGTTGTAGATGGTATTCAGCGCATTGAACAGAAAATGCGGGTTCACCTGGGCCTTGAGGGCCGTCAGCTCGGCTTCGATTTTCTGCTGTAGCAGGTGGTCTTGCACCCGGCGAGCCCGAAATGAATCGGCCACGTACCCGTAGGCGATGATGGCAGCGAGGAGCACGGCCGTCATCAACAGATTTTCGTCGATGAAGTCGGGCACCTGGTCTGTCCGCGCTTGCAGCAGCTCGAACAGCAGCCACGCTAGCCCGCACAGCCATGTCCAGTACACCAGGCTGGTCTCACGACGGAGCATCCACCGCCGGAACGCAAACTGGTAGTTGAGGTGCGCCACGGCGCCCAGGCCAGCGAGCAGCAGCCCAATGCCCAGCAGGTACCGGGCCAGGCTGCCAACCTCGGGCACCTCCTGCTGGTTCTGCCACACTCCCACGTACAGCCGCCACCCCCAGTAGGCCAGCAAACTAGTTAACGTAAGCCCGAAAAGCCAGGCCGTAGGCGGTCGAAATCGAGACATACAAGGCAATTAATTAGCGCGGGGCAAACTCGCTGGTTTGAGGCCCTGCACCTCTCGCTGGCCTTGTTCATCACTCATGGGCGCGAGCAGTAAGGTACGGGTCAAGAAATCGACTTCCTCTACCGCCTTGACGTAATAGGTGCGGCCAGGCTGGGCATTAATCCACAAGGTCTGGTTTTCGGAAAAGTAATCTTTGGCCGACTCAATTTTTACCCGTCCCGGCGGCAGGTCTATCTGCAAGTACCGGTTGGTAGGCAGGGCACCCCACTTCTTGTCGTTAAGCTTAATCTCGTAGGTCGTGCCGCCAAACTCACGGTGCCGATAAATCATCAGGCGAGCCTGGTTGCTTGGGGTTGATTGGGAGGGATAAACTACGCCGCCCAACAGCAGCCACGCTTTCAGAAACACGTACGCTTTCATCAGTTTGTGATTTTGGCGTAATTCTTGGCAAAATACAAGCTGGCTGAAAAGTAGAACTGGCTGATACGGTCCGTGGGAGCCCCCGTTAGCGGGAATGCGCCCGACTCCCACTCACTAGCTTGCCAGCCTCGCCGGTAGCCTACGCGCAAGACTCTGGAAATACTTGCTTTGTGTTTTTCGCGTTGGGAGAACTCTACATTGAGGTCCAAATATGTGTTGTTCAGCTTTAGCGAAGAAATACTGCCGGGTTGGCTGTACTGCGTCAGGGTTTGAAACGCTACGGGCTGGCTGGTGCGGCCGTACACGCTGTATTCGTAGATAATGCCGCCCACGCCCACGTTGAAGTACAGGCGCTCATTCCGGCTGTTGAGCATATCATACCCCAGCATCGCGCCCGAATAGGTGGCGTGATTTCGCCGGGCGACGAGGTTACCCTGCTCGTTTGAGGCACTGAAATCGACCCCGTATCCAATTTGGGCCAGCAGCTTCAGCCGCTGGTAGCGCCCCCCGGCATTCACGTGCACAAACGGGTCACGGAGGGTAGTGTACTCAATCTGGTTTTGGCGAAAAAACGCGTGCATATTGGGCGTACTAGTTGCGGCCAGCAGGAAACCCAGTTCGGTGATAAGGCTAAATTTGGAATCGGCTTTTGGCGGAATAACGGCTACTCGGGCTGAATCCAGGGTTTGGCCCATCGCCGCCCGGCCCGTCAGGAGAAACAAAAACAAGAAGCGCTTTAGGTGCATGGTAGAGGGGAGTAGTTGAGGCTCCAAAACAAGCGCGACTCTGGGGCCCAGGCAAAGATGTGTGGCCAATGAGTTGAAGTTTGTGGGCAACCCCGCCAACTTCATGGTATCCGTGCAAACACGGGAAGCTGCTGGCGTCTACCTCTGCGCTTTTAAGCCAACCAGCAGAGTAAGCTAGCCTAGCTCGCCAGGTAAGCAAAGCATTTTTACATTGCCGGAGTAAGGTGGTTGCGGCCCTATTGCGGAAGGGTGCCAAGACGCGGCGAACTCTGAAAGACACCATTTTCAGACCTACCCGCGACTTCCAGCTGCTTGATAGCAGACAGATAAACGACGCTCCCTACCTACCCGGTCAGCTCGACTTGGTTGGCGCCAGCCGCGTTTCTGGTTCGAAATGCCAACTGCTAAGCAAGGTCCCGCATGCTACCTTCGGACCGGCCCAAAGCCCCCAGCTGCCCCTGTGTTGGCCGCTGGCCAGCCGTTCTTGCATCTCATGTGGACCTCTTCTCGCACGCGCCTCCAACGCCTAGAGGCGGCTTGGCACCAGCCGCCCACCCGCACTCCGCACTTCCCGCTCGTGGCCCGCTACTACGACCACGTGCAGCACGAGCCGGCCTATCATCGGCTCAACGACCAAACCTGGGACGACCTGAATGGCGAGACGCTTTTTTCCCTGCTCGACGCGACGGTGAGTCGCGTGGGCCAGCAGTGCCTCTATTATCGCCTACGCAGCCCCCTCGCCGACGAAGCAGCCCTGCACGAGTTTGACGCAGCAGCTACCCTGCTGGCGCAGCAGCCCACCGCCCGTGGGCAAGCCCTACTGGCGCTCGACCACCTGACCGCGCACGAAACCTCCTATCTAGCCGATTTGCTTATTGGGCAGCCACTGCCCGACCTGCCCGGCGCGCGCCTCGCGCCATTCCTCGTGCTGGGGCTACTGGCTACATTGCTCGGAGGTTTTTGGCTGCCGGTGCTCTGGCTAGCGACGGGCGCGTTCGTGCTGACCAATGCCCTGTTCCATTTTTGGCAGCATACGCGCATTCAACTTAGCGTGCGCCCGGTCCTGCAGCTCGGTCGCCTCTACCGGGCGGGGCGGGCGCTGTGCCGCGCCGCCCTGCCGTTGCCCGCCCTGCAACAGCTGGCGACGCCGGTGGCGCAGCTCGGCACTCTGGTGCGAGGGGTGGCCTCGCTGCAGGTGGAAACGCACTTGCAAAGTGATTTTGCCGCCTTAGCCTTGTTGCTCCTGCAGTTGCTCAAAATGGTGCTGCTGCTCGATATTTTGGTTTATGCCCGGTGCCGGGTAGCCGTGCAGCAGCACGCGCCCGCTATTCGAACGGTCTTTGAGGCTGTGGGCTACATCGATTGCGCGCTGGCTGTGGCTAGTTTACGCCAGCGCTACGCCACCTGCGTGCCACGCTTTGGCCCCCCGGCCGAGGGGATACGTTTGCAAGCCGGTTATAACCCCCTGGTGGCCGGGTGCGTGCCGAATGACCTAACCCTGGCCGACGCGGGTGTGTTGCTCACGGGCTCGAATATGGCTGGCAAAACCACGTTTATGCGCACCTTGGGTCTGAATGCGCTGCTAGCGCAGACAATTGCTACCTGCCCAGCTGCGGAGTACGTCGCCCCCTTTTGCCGCGTGCTTGCCAGCCTCAACCTGGCCGATAGTTTACCCACGGGAAAAAGCTACTACCTGGTCGAGGCCGAGACCGTGCGGGAGGTGCTCGTAGCCAGTGACACGGCCCCCGGTAGCTACCTGCTGCTGCTGGATGAGCTGTTCAAAGGCACAAATACGCAGGAGCGCATTGCCGCTACGCAGGCGGTTCTCACTTACTTGCAGGCGCGCAGCTGGGTGGTGGCCTCCACGCACGATGGGGAACTGGGCGCGCTGCTACACCCGCATTTTAAGGAGTACCACTTCTGCGAGACGATTACGGACCAGGATTGGTATTTTGACTACCGCCTCAAAGCGGGGCCCCTCACTACCCGTAATGCCATCCGGTTATTAGCACGCGTAGGCTACCCGGCTGAGGTGGTCCTCGCCGCTCAAGCGCTAAGCGCCACTTTGCGAACGGCGGCGAAGCCCAACGAGGCTCAATAAGCGTCCTTTGGCCACTTGTTCTTGTAAACAAACCACTTAGCGCAAAAAATCCGCTAACCTGGTCTTCAAAAAACGCTGAAATGCGCCGGTAATTAGCCGTGCGCTGGAGGTGGGCCAGATTGCCTCAACTGGTACTGCAGGTGACAGCAGAAAGCCCGACGGCTACAGCTGGTGACGGCACCAGCTGCCGCAAAAGCACTGGTCTGCTTCTGAGGCCTAGGCTCTGCACACGGCCTACGAAGCTGCGCCAGGTAAAAATGGGCTATCTGTTCGGCTGGCTGGCTAGCCAGTTTTCTCAATTTCCCGTTAACCACGGCCAACACCTTTCTGTCCTTCTTTATGTCCATTCAACCCAAAACCAAAGGCTTGGCCCACGTCGCCCTACGCACCTCTGACTTTGCCCGCGCCAAGGCATTTTATAATGGGGTGCTGGGCTTGCCCATCGCCCTTGATACGCCCGACATCCTGGGGTTCCTGGTCGGAACAACCTTCATTGGCTTTAAGCAGGCACAGCCCACCTATCCCGGAGGCGGCACCTTCACGCCCTTCAACGTGGGCCTCGACCACATCGCCATTGCCTGCGAAGACGAGGCCGAGCTGCACCGGGTAGCTGAGGCCTTACAAGCGGCCGGGGTGGAAAATACCGGCGTCAAAGTGGATACCGTAGACCCTAAGCAATACGTGGCGTTTAAAGACCCCGACCGGATAGCCTGGGAGTTTTATATGGTGTAAGGAGAAGCAGATGCTCTCCAATAGAGTAGTGCCGAATTCGCTACCTAGTAGCCCAGCCGGGTAGACTGCGAGTTGGACAACCTGCATAGCTATTGCCGGACGAGACAGGTCACGACAACCAGCGCTGTCTGGCGCTCCTTGCGATTACGGCGCTGAGCTTTCGGGCCAGTATGACGATGTATTGCTATAAAAAACGCCCCAACCGGACTGGCTGGGGCGTTTCTGTTCGTCGTGCTGACTCGGCCTATTGCACAACTACTCGCTTAGTCAGGGTATCGCTGCCGGTCTGCAGGCGCAGCACCTACCCCCCGTGGCTAGGCCCGCCGTTTCCAACGTGACGTAGTGCCCATGGCTGACTGGGCGGCCGTCTGGCGGCGCACGGTCTGGCCCAGGGCATTTAGTAATTCGGCCTGCACACTGGCAGCGGCAGCCACTACTGGCACTTGCACCATAAAGCGCTCGTGCGCCGGGTTAGGGTACACGGTCACCTCGGCGGCGCTCAAGCTAGCTGGCTGCCGCCACGGCAAGCGAGCTAAACTGAAGCGTGAAGCTGCCCATAATGGGTGCTGCCGCTTGGCTGGCCGTCACGCTGAATGCATAGGGCACGCCTATCTTCAGCAGCACAGTCTGACCAGTCTGGTTGTGCGCAGGTAGGGGCTGAGGCCCATAGATAGGTTGTTAAGGGCCGAGGCGTTGAGCGAATAGGTACCGGCAGCGGGCACGCTCAAGACGAGCGGAATCGTCGTTGTGGCCGTGAAGGCTGACCGCCCATCGATGGCCAGGCGCTCGCTGTCTACGAGGCTGACCAAGTTCAGGCCCGTGAGGTTGGGTAGTTTGGCGGCATCGAGCATCGAAGGTGGCATCGAAGGCCGGCGTAGCTCCCGCTTCGGCGTAGGCGTAAAAGGTGTCGGCAGAGCCGCTCGTAGTACCGAGCGCCAGTTGCACCAGCCGGCGTCGCCTGCGTTGAGGGTGCTAGCTTTCAGCAGACCTGCGCCGCGCATGGCTGCTATCATATTAGCTCCAGCTTGGGCATGCTGCGCCAGCGATGGGCCGTCAAGTGCCCGTTTGGCAAATGCTAGCGCGTGGAAGACCGTGATTATGAAATCAATCTGCACAACTAGCAAAAGCTTTATTCAACTATGCTTGAGCAAATTAATAGCGGCCTAT
>CAXUKA010000225.1:0-10588 GCA_964251335.1 uncultured Hymenobacter sp. | reverse complement strand
CCCGGCAGGCGCAGGCTTACGCGGCTCGTGGCGGGGTTAGGGTATAGTTCCAGGTTGCCGGCCGCGTTGCCGCTACGCACAGCCAGTGGCGTGGCGCAAGCCGTAGAAACATAGCTGCCGAGGCCCGCGAAGTTGTCGGCCCCTTGCGCCTGCCAGGTTGTGGCCGCGCCGGTAGCCCCAAACCAACGGCTATTACCCTGGCCCGTGCTGGGCAGGCGCACCAGCGAGTTGTCGCGGGTGGTACCGCCGCTCGCCACGGCCCAGCCCGTGCCAACAGGCGTGCGCCCCACTGCGCCGATAACATCAAGCGTATCAGTACCATCGAATAGCACTACCGATTGCGTGCCGCTGAAAAAGCATACGTTCGACTCCAGGTTAGCCAGGGCCTTCACCGCGAGGTCGGTCACGCCGGTATTCGCAATGACATATACCCGGCCCGAGGCCAGGTTGCCGCTGAGGTTGGCCGTAGAGGTGGGCGTAGTGGCTCCGGCCGCGAATAGCTCCACGCGCAGCCCGCTGAGGTTGCGCGTGGCTGGGGTGGGGTTGAATATTTCCAACACCTTCGTATTGCCCGTGGCTGACTCGAAATAGCGGCTGAAATACGGCGCCGAGCAACTAACCCCAACCGGGGTGCTGTCGTCGTTGAGGATAGTGAGCGTGTGGGTGCCGGGCGTGCCTACTACCACATTGGCATTGCTGGGCGTGCCCAGGCGCAGCACCACGGTTTCGTTGGGCTCGGGCAGCAGGTCGCCCACGATGGTCACGTTTACCGGCCGGCTCAGGGCCGTAGCGCTAGTGAAGGTGATGGTGCTGGTAGTCAGTGTATAATCATCGGGGCTGGTGGCCGTGGTGCCGGGGGCTACTACGGCCACGGGCACCGTAAAGGGGAACGTGAGGCTGCCAACGTTGCTGAGCGTGGCGGTAGCCGAGTAGGTGCTCGTGCCGCTATTGCCTTCGGTAATGCTACCCGTGGCAGTGGTGAAGGCCACCGTCGGGGCCGCGCCATCGTCGTTCAAAATGGTGAGCGTGTGGGTACTTGGGCCGCCGATGCTAGCGCCGGTACCAGGGCTTTGCAGGGCCAAAACTACGGTTTCGTCGGCTTCGGGCTGGGTGTCGCCGTTCACGGTCAGGGTCACCGGCTGGCTGGTTTGGCCGGCGGCAAATGTCACCGTAGCGGGTGAGGCAAAGCTAAAATCTGAACCACTGGTGGCCGTCGAGTTGGCGGCATCCAGTGCCACCTGCACCGTGATAGCGGCGGTAGGGGCGGGGCTCACATTCAGCGTAACCGTGTAAGTGCTCGTGCCACTATTGCCCTCCGTGATGCTGCCCGCAGCCGTAGCAAACGAGAAAACCGGCCCCGTCGCTGCGAAGCCCCAGGCCCGCGCCACTAGCGATGGGTCTTCGATGTAGGGGTTGTAGTTGCCTTGGCTGGCCGCCACGCGGCGATTGCGCTCCAGTTCGTGGGCATCTACCGGGTCGGCTAGGTGCCACTGATACAAGGTGTTGAGGTCGGCCAGCGTGTTGATGTCGTTGTGGCCGGTGCTCACCAGGTCGGGCTGCCCGGCGTGCATGGTGTAGAAGTAGAAGGCCGTGCGGGCCAGGTTGCCTTTGTGGTCTTCGCGGGGCTCAAACCGGCCCGGCGCGTCTTCACTATACTCGGCAATGTTGGTGGCTGGAATACCCGACTGGCTCTGCGTCAAGCGCATCCACAGCGTGGTTTGCGTGTCAGGTATCTCGGCGTAGGGGTCCGAGCCCCGGTTGCTGTTCCAGGTGATATAAGTAGGGTAGAGGTGGTGCATATCGGAGCGCATGCGCGTCGTTTCCCGAAACCACGACTGCGGAATGCTGTGCTCGCAGTTGATATTGTTGACCACCCCAGTACTGGTGCTGTTGAAGTTCAGCGGCACCGTCTCGGAATAGCCCGAGTACACGCACACTACGCTATTGCTGTAGTTGTCAGCATAGTTGTACATTTTGGCGCGGGCATCGGCGTAGCTCAATACCACGCGGTAGGGGTCGTACCAATTGGTGCGCAGCCAGTCGCGCAAGGCCACGCCCGAGAGGCTGGCTGGCGCGGGAGCTGGCAGCGGCGGAATAACCTGGGCCTGGCTCACCAGTGGCAGCACGCCAAGAGCCAAAACCAACAAGCGGAAAAATTTTCGCATCAGGAAAACGGAAACAGAACGGTGAATTTTAGATGAAAAGCCCGCAAATGTCGGGCTTACCCGCTGACCGGTTGCGCGCATTACCAAAATTTAACCTGCTCGCTACCGCCTACGGCGCGACTCCGTGCCGCACTATTTGCCGCCCACCGTGTTATTCTTGCCCTCCCAATCAGGTGTATTTTCTTTCCCCAACTGCTTTTTATGTACGCTGCCGATATCCAGCTGCGCGTTCGCTACGCCGAAACCGACCAGATGGGCTACGTCTACCACGGCAACTACGCCGCCTACTTCGAGGTGGCCCGCACCGAGTCGTTTCGCCAGCTCGGCATTCGCTACAAAGACCTTGAAGCCCAAGGCGTAGGCATGCCCGTGGGCGAGCTGCATACCCGCTTTCGCCGCCCCGCCCGCTACGACGACCTGCTCACCATCCGGGTCATGCTCAAAGAGTTGGCCGAAGGCTCACGAGTGAAATTTGAGTACGAAATTCGCAACGAAGCCGGCGACCTCCTCACCGAAGGCTACACCCTCATGGTATTCGTAAGCACTACCAATGGCCGCCCGGTGCCCATCCCCGGCAGCGTGCGCGAAAAGCTAGCGTCGTATTTTTCGGAAGCTGAAACGCTCGGCCCCCTGGGCGAGGGCCGCGCCACTCCTGGCGATGCCCCTGCTCCGGCCGCCTTTGGCAACTAGTGCGTAGCGAACTGATGAGGAGATGAGTAGCCCAGGCAACTTGCCCCACCCACTAGTTCACTACGCACCATTTCACCGCTCACCACTCACCAATGCTCGCCCCTCCCGCCCGCCGCCGCGCCCTGATGCCCGATGTGCGCCGCCACCGCGCCTACCGCAACCTCATGGCCTGGGGCAAGCGCAAGCACCTGCGCGGCGGCAGCATCTCGGTCTACGACGTGGGCGAGCGCGTGCTGCACGAGCTGCGCCTCGACTCGCTCGAAAAGCGCGCCGCCTACATGGCCTTCAACCTTACGCTGGCCCTATTTCCGACCATCATTTTCCTGTTCACGCTTATCCCGTACATCCCGGTGCCGAGCCTCGACGTGGACATCCTGCAGTTCCTGGCCGATATCATGCCCCATGAGTTGTATGCGGCCACCGCCACCACCATCGAGGATATTGTGCGCATTCCGCACGGGGGCTTGCTATCGTTCGGGTTTGTGTCGGCGCTGGTGCTCAGCAGCAACGGCATCATGGCCCTGCTCGATGCGTTTGAGAAGAAATACCCGTGGTTCAAGCATCGGGGGTATTTTCACAAGCGACTTATTGCCACGGGATTAACCTTTGTGCTGGCGCTGGTGCTGGTTATTTCTATCGCGGGCATTTTCTTCGGCACCTTCATCATCGATGGATTGGTATTCTACGAAATCGTGCCCGAAAGCTCCACCGAGTTTATGATTTCAGCCCTGCGCTATGGCTCGCTGGTGGGCCTGTTTCTGGCCACTACCTGCATCATCTACTACTTCGTGCCGCCCGTGCACGACAAGTGGCCGTTTGTTTCGGTAGGAGCGCTGGTGGCCACGCTGCTCATCTTTTTGGTGTCGTTTCTATTTACGCTCTACGTGCGTATTTTCAACTCCTACAACCACTTCTACGGCTCTATCGGGGCGCTGGTGGGCTTCATGGTGTGGCTGGAGTTTGTGTGCATGACCCTTATCATCGGCTTCGAGGTCAATGTGAGCATGGATGCCGTAACTGGCCGCTTGGGCTTGGCAGCCAAAGAGTCAGACATAAAAATTAAAGCCTGATAATGAGCCTATGAACTAATTTTTGCCAAAAAATAGGGCCGAAGATTATAGCTAATTCCGCTTTCTGCCTACTTTTGCAGCCCCAACCACTCATTTGGGACCTTTAGAGAGGTGGCAGAGTGGTCGAATGCGACGGATTCGAAATCCGTTATACCTGCAAGGGTATCGGGGGTTCGAATCCCCCCCTCTCTACATCATCTCCGAATACCCGCTGTAAATCAAGTGTTTACAGCGGGTATTTTTGTTTTAGTCAAACAAGCGTCAAACAACGGGTAAAATGCCCACCGAAACCCGCGCCTTCGTCGGCGAATCACACGGCCAAGTCTTCGACGGCATGGCCGGCTTCCGACCACCACGAGCATGTGAGCCCTGGCGCGGCATGGTAGCTTATGCAGGAAAAGTGGTGGTGAATTGAAAGTGCATGCCATCACCCCGAGTGAAGTCGGCCCCGCACACCCAGCCGTGCTTGCGCCACACGTCGAGAAAGGCTTTGCTGAACATGCCCTTGCGGGTGCCCCAGGCTACGCCCAGCGGATTTTGAGCTGCATTGAAGTCCAGGGCCAGGCCCCAGCTGTGAATGCTGTATTCGTTGATGCCGCGCTTTAGGCGCAGGTTCACGCAGCCGTCGTAGGTTTTGAACTCCTTGTGCAGGCCGGTGGCAATCAGCTCACGCATGACCGCGCAGAAGGCGGGCCAGGTGTACTTGTTCATCTGAATGCGCGTGATGTGCGGTACGCCCGGATAAGGCGGGAAGATGGCCGCGATATCGGCGGGCAACGGGAAGATTTCGAGCCACTTGCTTTGAAAGGCAGGCTTCGAAGGGTCGCCGTAAACGGCTTGACAGTGTTGGGTATCAGTCATCTTCTTAACGCGCTACAAAGCCAGCAGTAATTCCCAGCACGGCCGCACCTGCCAGCCAATTCCAGAAGCCGCGGCGCTGGGCCTTGGCTTTCCATTCCTTGGCCTCGACCTCCACGCGCACGGTTTCAATCTTCTGCTCGCGCAGGGCCAGGCGCACGAAGCCGGACGCCTGTACCTGTTTGAGGTAGGCGGCAAAGGCGGTGTCGGCGGCCACCTTGTAGCGGCCGGCGGCATAGTGCCAGTTGCGGGCCTCCTTGCGCACCAGCGGCAGCACATTCAGGCTGTCGCGCACCTTGGCCGCTACCGGCAAGGTCAGGCAGATGGTGTTACTTGGCCCTGGTGCGGGCATAGTTTGCGAAAAAGCGTGCAAGGGCAGCGCTATCAGCAGGAGTAATCGTCGCTTGAGCATGGGTACTTTGCAGATGGTAAAAAGTGGCAGAATCCTGGGCAGCTTTGCCCAAGGCGTAGTAGTGGCGGGCGGTGGTGTCCAGGCGGGCCGCCTCGGTGCTGTCGCGCCCGGCCTGGGCTTCAGCAGCAGCGACGGCCGCCGAGACGGTGGGCTGGTCGGAGTGGCAGGCGGTGAGGGCGGCCAGCAGGGCGAAGGCGAAAAGCTGTTTCATTCAGTCGGGGCATTAGGGTTTTCCACCTGCGGCATGACGGATGGCACTTCAGTCGTAGGGGGTGGCACGGCCAGTGGCTGGCCGGCCTCGTCAGCCGTGCGCCGGTTGGCCTGCTGCTGGTAGACCTTCATGCCGGCGAGCAGCCCGCCGTTGCCGAGCAGCAACAGGATGGCCGATTTTTCCACTGGCCGGTGCTCCTGCACGTCGGCCCACACAGCCATAATCGAGAGGGCGATGCCAACCACGAAGGAGGCGGCCGCAAACAGGTTTTTAGCCGACACTTTGCCGGTCTGCGGATTGAGCAGCAAGTCATCCCAAAAGGGAATGAGCCAGCGAAAGAGCCAGTTAAAGAGCATCTTATTTGAAAATGTGTTGAAGTAGCCAGTAGGCGGAAGCCATTGCCCAGCCCACCACCACCAAGCCGCCAGCTGCCTTCCATTTCAGCTCGGTCACCATATCCGTGACCTTCTCGATGCTTTCGATGCGCTGCATGAGGCCTTTGGTTTTCAGGCTCTCATCCCCCACGATGGCGGCCAGCAGCGCATCCATCTTTTTGTTCTGGCCAATGGTGGAGGCCTGGTACACCTTGAGCTCGTCCTTGAGTTGCATGATGTCCTTGCCCTGCATCTCGACGGTCGTTTCCAGCCGGATGATTTTGCGCTCATGGTCCTGTATCATAGCGGCGTCGAGTTCAGGTGGCATGCAGACTAAGCGGCTTTGGCAAGCTGCTGGCGCACGGCGCGCAGCTCGTTTTGGATAGTGGAGATTTCGCGCACGAGGGAGATTTCGCGGCTACGTAGCGCCTGTTGCTCAGTGGCGTTGACTGGCACGGGGGCAAAGCGCTGAGGCCTGCACAACTGCGGGTCGAAGTCGAGGCGGGTATTCATAGCTGGTCAGCAGAATTAGCGGCCGTAGGGAATAGGAGAAGATGGCCGCTCAGTTGGCCGGCCGATAGCCTGCACCACCACGCTGGGCGTGCGGCCGGGCTGGTCAGCACCGCAGGCCGTGGGCTGTGGGTAGAAGTTGCCGAACAAGCTGCCGTTGACCTTAAGCCAGTTGGTGAGGGCCACCTCGTGGGTGAGGGCGTCACCGTCGTAGATGTTGGCTTGCCGGGCCAGGTCGCGCCCATCAACCGGCTGACTGTACTGGCTCGTCTTCGTAGCGAAGCCATGCGAGACAGCCGTCGTATTGCCGAATGGGGTATAGCGCGCCATGGCGGCATTGGCCACCACCGGCACACACTGCTTGCGCAGCTCTGACCATGGCGCTACTAGCGGCGCCTGGGCCGTGGCCAGCGTGTTCAGGCGCAGCAGCTCATCGAGCAGTGCCTCGTGCAGAATGGGGCGCAGCCGATTGAGTTGCGCCGCCAGGATATGCGGCCGCAGCCGGTCGATATCGAGCGACTCAGAGAGGTCGGCGTAATCCTTAAAATCAGCCTTGGTTAGTAGTAGCTCCATCGGTTGTGGTGGGTTTGGCGGCTGGCGGGCCGTCGACTTTCAGGTTTACCAGCGAGAGTATCTGCTGCTGGCTCATGGCACCCAGCACGCCGTTGGCCACCAGGGGCGAGAGGCTGTTGAGCGCCTTCAGCACTTTTTGGGCAGCTAGTTCCTCGTCGCTTTCTTCCTCCACCTGCGCCACCGGGGCCAGGCTCAGGTTTTCAATCGAGTAATCGCCCGAAGGGCACAGTGGCGTGCTGGGTTCGTCGGGCCGCTGGAAGGTGCTGAACACGGCCGTCAGCGTGCGCTCGATGCTGCGCTGGTTGGTGTTGACCACCATGTTTTGCACGTAGAGTGTGGCATCCTCCATCTCCTGGCTGGTGCCGAGCTTGCCGGCTGTGGCCTCACCATAGAGCAGCGACGGAATCTGAAACACGGCCCGGATATCGGCCTTTAGGGCGTTGCCATCTGTTTCATACCGCTCGCTGGCGTCGGGTGCCTGGAGCGTATCAACACTGGGCTTGGTGAGAGGAGAGTCGGCATACTGAAGCAGAATGCGCGGACCATCCTCCCCTACAAATTGCCCATACTTCTGCTGATTGGCCGCCTTTACTTCGTCGGTCGGGTTGGTGCTACCATATTCGGTAATCATGGTCTGGGCCGAGTAACCACTACGCACGTCGGTGCGCCGGCTGCGCTTCAGGCGCGCCTCGGTTTCCATATCCACCTCAGCCGGCTCGTACACCTGCTCGGGGTAGTAGCCGGACTCGTCGAGAAACGAGCAGTACACCTCACCCGGATAGGCTTCGGGGCCACCGGGCCAGCTGGCGAGGCGCTCGGCGCGCTGCTCAGCTGGCTCGTTGGGGTCGAACACCAGGTGTAAGGTGGGCTTCTGCGTCCTGCCTTTCGAGCCGGGCACCTTGGGGTGCAGCTGCATCACGTAGTCGATGCTGCCGTCGTCGAGCGGAATGCCCAGCCGCACGTTCTCGGTGGCCAGGTAGTAAACCGAGTAGGGGTTGCCCAGCAGGTTGATGTTCACCAACAGGGCGTGGCCGCTGAGCTTGGCTTCGCGGTCGGCCAGCTGCTTGAGCAGCGCGTCCATCGTCTGGCCGCGGGGGTTGATGACGGCTTTATAGAAGTCGGCATCCTTCAGTCCGTTGCCCTCGATGAACTTGGCTTTGGTTGTCGTGCAGACTTTCCCCGTGCTGCTGGCCGACAGCAAGGCCAGCAGCTGATGCGTACGCTGGTTATCCACACCCCAGCGCACATAGTCTCTTGTGTCGACTACGCGGCGGGGTGGTTTGGCATCAATAGCAGTGATGGGCTGACGGAAAACAGTCACGGGGAAAGGCTACTTACGACGTGGGTACTAGGCTTGCGGGGTGGCGCTGCGCTTGGCCGTGATGGCGTCGCGCAGGTCATCGTTGGTCAGGTTCTCAGCCGGGATGCTGCCCACTTCGGTGGTGTAGGCGGCTACGAGCTGCGCCTTGTTCATGCGCGACAGGCGCACGGGGCTCTCGTCGTCCTGGTCACCGTCCGAGTCCTTGTCCGAGTCGGTGCCCGAGTTGTCAGTGGCTGGCTTGCTGCCAGCATAGGCCGCGCCACCCGTCGAGGCGGTAAGGGGGGGCTGCGCAAGAGCCACCGGCGCTGTGGGTTGGGTATTGCGGCTGGCCTCACGGCTCTCCATCTCATCTACCATGGCGCGGGCCAGCGCGGCGTAGTCGAAGCCGGTGGGTACAGTCTGCGCCAGGACGGGCGTGCTGTCGGTGGCCAAGGCTTGCTCAGCTACTGGCTGCTGCTCATCATCCTCACCATCTTCAGCATCGGGCGGCAGTACCTTGAAGAACTGCGCAGCGTCAGGGTCATTCTTAAGAATGAAGTGGGCGGCCTTGTCGGTCAGGTTATCGTTGGTGTAGGCAATACCCAGGCCGTGGGGCGTGTAGGTAATGGTGTCGCTGTGGAAGCGAGCTTCAGACTTTTTCACAGTAGAAGTGGTTGAGGTGGAAGAAGAATTGTCCTGCTGGTCGAGCCAGCGCTTGATGGCGTAGTAGGCCTTGCCGAGTTCAGCAGGGCATGTTTCGCAGACGGCATCGCGGCTCGGGTAGATGGCCGCGTGCACGGCCGCCAGCTCAGCGGCCCGAGGGTTATAAGGCCCGGCGTTTATTAGCAGCCGGGCGCGGTCAAGTAGCTCCGCCACTAGACGTACAGCGCTTCGAAGGCGGCCAGCGTAGCAATCGGGTCGATTGCCGGCGTGGCGCCCGTGGTCATGACGGCGAAGAAGTCGGCCAGGCCTTTCTCCTTGGTGCTGCCAATGGTGATTTCAGGCGCGCCACCGGTGTCAGCGTTGGCCGTGTCGGTGTCGTTCTTGCTGGCCGTCAGGCCCGCATTCAGGCCGTAGACCAGGATGTTGCCGTTGTTGTCCTTCACCACCGACACGGTTTTGTCCTTGGCCAAATCCTCGCACGTAGCGTAGTCAGCCGGGTCGCTGGTGAAAGCCACCAGGTCTACCTCGTGGGTGTAGAGCGGCGCGCCGTACTTGGTCGGCGTGAGCTTGGCGCGGGCGTTGACGCTCTCGCCCATGCCGATGAAGGGAAAGCCCTTCTTACCGGATTTCATGGTGATGCTCACCAGCTTGGGGTTGGTGGCGTCGCGCACGAAGCCGGCAATATCATCCTTGCGCAGTTGCACCAGGGTCGTTTGCAAGCCCCCGGCCGGGGTGTCGCAGGGGGCGGGAATACCGCGTTTTACTTTGCCGCAGTCAGCCATTGGATAAGCAGAAATAGAAAGGTGAGAAATGAAAAAGGCCCAGCCGGTGATGGGCCGGGCCTCTCGATGACAGACGATGACGTTAGCCTACCAGGCACCACGGGTCAGGAAGGGGCGCATTACCTTGGCGTCCATCTTCCAGTTGCCCCGCATGTGGGTGAACTTGGTTTCCTTGTTGTGCCACGAGTCGACCTGCGTGGCCGCATCGTATGAGTCGAAGCCCAGTTGCAGGTTGGTGTTCGTGGTGAGCACGGCGCGGTGTGGCAGATTGATTTTGCCGCCGACCAGGAAGTCCTCCAGCAGAATCTCGTCCCACTCATCCACCGGGCGCACCACGATGTTGTTGTACTTGGGGCCTACCAGACCGGTCTCCTGAAGTAGCCAGCTGGTTTCCAGGTTGCCGTTGCTCTGGCGATAGTCGGCCCAGTTGTCGGCAATCGACTTGGTGCACTCGATGATGGGTGTGCCGAACTTGCCGCTGAGCAGGCGGCGGTCAGCCCGGCGAATGAGGTTCTTGAAGATGTTCAGCGACTCGCCTGGGGCCAGCTCCTGGTTACTTGTTTGGTTGGCCGCAATGGGGTAGGCGCGTACCTCGGGGTACACTGAGGCCAGGGCAATAATTTGCGGCCACAGCCCCCGAACCAGGTTGTAGTTGGGCACGTCGGCTGCACCACCGGTGAGCTGGGCGGCCGTGATGGCGGGGTCACCGAAGAAGCCAATGCGGAAGATGTCATCGCGGATAGCGCTTTCCATCTGGTCCTGCACGAACTCATTCCAGTAGTTGAGCGTCGTCGGGTCACTGTTGCCCAAACCAGTACGAATCTTAATGGCCGCCTGCATCAGGTCGGGGCGCTTATACCCCACGTCCAGGCCCCAGGCCACGAACGTGCCGTCGAAGTCCGAGCCGCATTCCTGAATCCAGGCCTCCATGGCCACGGGGTCCCAGGTCAGTTTTTCCACGTCCATGCCCGGTGTGTGGG
>CAXUKA010000224.1:0-10637 GCA_964251335.1 uncultured Hymenobacter sp. | reverse complement strand
GCCCAGCGCTCCGATGCAGCTCCTTCACTACAAAGTAGCCCAGCACCAGTAGCAGCGTCACCGGCCCCATCCAGAGCGTGAGGTAGTAGTAGAAGCGTAGTAGCTGCCGCAAGCCAGCACTCAGCACCTGCAAGTGCCCCCGAATGCTGACATCAGCTTGCCCCATTTGCTTTAAAAGCGAGAGTTGCCGGGCGTAATAATAGCCAAATACCCCTACCATCAGCATGAGCACGCCGAGGTACAATCGCTGAAAAAACGCATTGGGCAGGAAGGGCAGCGGAAACAACGCCAGCACGGTAGAGGCAATAATTTCGCCCCATACACTGCGACGCATCTTCGCAATCAGGCTGGTTGACTGCTGGCCCAGTAGCAGGCGTAGCTCGGCGGGCGGCACCTGGGGCACTGCGGGGGCTTGCTGCCACTGGCGGCGCAGGTCGTCAAGTTCCATAGTCTATGTTAGATTAAAATATTAAGCACGAACCAATTGCTTCCGTAGCTTCTCCTGCACGCGGTGCATTTTCACGCGCACATTATTCTGCGTAATGCCCAGGATTTCAGCCATCTCCTCATAGGGTCTATCCTCCAGATACAGCAGCACGAAGGCCTTGTCCACATCGGACAGCCGGCCAATGGCCGTGTAGAGCGCGGCCGTTTCTTCCGGCTCATAAGCACTGTTATCAGTAGTTTGAGCCAAGTAACGGGCGGCATCATCCTCTAACCCCACCGAGGCGGGGCGACGGGTACGCTGCCGCAGGTTGCTGATAGCCACGTTCAGCGCGATGCGGTAGAGCCAGGTACTAAGCTTGGCATCGGGCTGGGGCACGTAGCGCGGCCAGGCGCGCCACAGTTGTAGCACGATTTCCTGAAATAGGTCCTGCCGGTCATCGGCATCCTGGCAGTAGAGCCGGCACACGCGCCGCACCAGCGGCTGGTAGTCGTGCAAAGCAGCCAGAAAATCGGCAGAAGGAGCGGCGGTAGCCATGCGGGGTAGTGGTTTCGGGAATATTATCGCCGAAGGTCGCAGGGCATTACAGCATCTGGAAATATTTTCGCTTGCCGCCCGCATCACTAAAAAAAGCCCCGCCCGACCAATGGCCGAACGGGGCTTTTCACTACTAAAACCGCGAGCGAATCTCGCTCAATCGCTGGCTATTGAAAGTACTCCTTCACCTTCTCGAAGAAGCCTTTCTCATTCTTGCCGGGGTGCGGCGTAAAGTTGTCTGAGTCGCGCAGCTTCTCCAGCAGCTCGCGCTCCTGGTTGCTCACGTTCTTTGGCGTCCACACATTCAGATGAATGAGTTGGTCGCCGCGGCCGTAGCCGTTCAGGTCTTTAATGCCTTTGCCGCGCAGGCGCAGGATTTTACCTGGCTGCGTACCCGCATCGACCTTTATTTTCACCTTGCCTTCGATGGTCGGCACCTCCAGGTTGGTACCCAAGGCCGCATCCACGAAGCTGATGTACTGCTCAAACATGATGTTGTTGCCATCGCGCTTAAGGAATTCGTGCGGCTCCTCCTCAATCTGAATGAGCAGGTCGCCGGGCACGCCGCCGCGCTCAGGGAAGTTCCCTTTACCGCTCATGCTCAGCTGCATATCGTTGGCCACGCCGGCCGGAATGTTTATCGGAATCACTTCCTCGTGCATCTGGCGGCCTTCGCCTTTGCACACATCGCAGGTCGTAGAGATGGTTTTGCCCTCGCCATGGCAGGTGGGGCAGGTGCTGGCGCTCACCATCTGGCCAAGCATGGTGTTCACCACTTTCTTGGTTTGGCCCTGGCCTTGGCAGGTAGGGCAGGTTTTGAGCTCAGTGCCGTTTTTAGCACCAGTGCCGCTGCACGGCTGGCAAGCCACGTAGCGCTTTACCTTGATTTTTTTCTCGACGCCGTTAGCCACTTCCTCCAAATCAAGCTTGAGCTTGATGCGTAGGTTGGAGCCTTTCTTCACGCGGCGGCCACCGCGCTGCCCGCCCCCAAAGAAGCCTTCGAAGCCACCGCCACCGCCGCCGAAAATATCGCCGAACTGCGAGAAAATATCCTCCATATTAGGCGCAGCCCCGCCGCCACCGCTACCACCCTGGTGGCCAAACCGGTCGTAGCGCGCCCGCTTGTCGCCGTCCGAAAGCACCTCGTAGGCTTCGGCAGCCTCCTTAAACTTGTCCTCGGCCGTGGGGTCGTCGGGGTTTTTATCGGGGTGATATTTAATAGCCATCTTGCGGTAGGCCGACTTAATCACGTCGCCTTCCGCATTTTTTGCTATCCCTAATACTTCGTAATAATCGCGCTTTACGGTTGCCATTGTCGTATCAAAAAAACGTCTGTCATGCTGAGCTTGCGAAGCATCTTGCGTGCGACACTAACCTCAAATATAAAAAGTTAGTGCGCCATGCAGGATGCTTTCTAAGCTCAGCATGACAGAATAATTACTTACTGTCCAAGAATCACTTTCGCGTGACGAATCACTTTATCACCAAGATAATAGCCTTTTTCAATCTCATCAACAATCTTGCCGCGCAAATCGTCGCTCGGAGCCGGAATTTGCGTGATAGCCTCGTGCAGCTCAGCATCGAAGTCGCCGCCCTTGGCATTCATCGGAGTCAGCCCCTTGTTTTCCAAGGTCTTGGTGAGCTTGTTATAGGTAATATCGAGCGCGTTTTGCAGCGCGGCCGGGTCAGCAGTGCCTTGGGTGTGCTGGCGAGCACGGTCAAAGTCGTCGATGACCGGCAGCAGGGCCACCATTAGCTCCTGGTTGGCAGTTTTGAAAAGGTCGATGCGCTCCTTAGAAGTGCGGCGCTTGTAGTTTTCAAACTCGGCGGCTAGGCGCAGATACTTGTCTTTGAGGTCGGCCAGCTCGGTTTCGGCGCGGCTGGCACCTTCTGAGGCACCGGTTTCGGGCGTAGTAGCGTCGGTATTGAGGTCTTGCTCGCCGGCGGTGTGTTCGGCGGTGCTGTCAGTCAGGGGCTGGTCGTCGGGATTCATATGTTTATCGTCGGTCATTTTCTGGAAAAAATGGCGGAATCGGCTAGAGAAGGGAGTTGCCATACGGGCAGCGGGTCAGGCGCAAGGAGTTTGCCAAAGCTGAGCGAGGTGACAAGTTGGCACAAACAGCCTTTTTATCGGCTTTAATCTATACCATTTTGCTTAAGACTATCAACAGATACTAAAGTATCTACTTTAGTATAGACTAATTCTTTAGCACCTCTTGTTTGATTAGCGTCTAGTAGCACAAGTTGCCGACTAGTCAACATCTTTATTTTATAACCTTCTTTAAAAGAACCTGAAAAAACAATAAGACTATCTCCTTTTATTTTCCATTTCAAGTCTCTCAGAATAAAATCTCCATAATCAGCTCTAACTCTCTTATTTTTCAATTGGTCATCAAACTCATACTCATAAAGCTTACCATCACGACAGAAGCACATACCAAAGCCTATTTTCGCATCCCAGCAAGCATAGTTCTTTGAAGTCAGTAGCTCAGTGGCTGATTCCAAATTGCTCTTGCAGCAGCAGAGAAAAAGTAAGGACACTACTCCTAAGTCTTTGATAAGCATGGCTCCAATTTATCTACTCGTGTAGCGCTCCCCAAATCATATCCTTCAGCCGCTGAATATTCTTACTCGTGAGGCTGGAAATGAACACCGTGGGCGGCAAATCGGCTGGAAACGAGGCTAATATTTCGGCTTCCAATTCCTCGTCCAGCATGTCGGATTTGGTAATGGCCAGCAGGCGCTTTTTGTCCAGCAGCTCGGGGTTGTACTGCTCCAGCTCGCCTAGCAAAATGGCGTACTCTGCGGCGATGTCCTTGCTATCGCAGCTTATCATAAAGAGCAGCATGGAGTTGCGCTCGATGTGGCGCAGGAAGCGCGTGCCCAGCCCCCGGCCCTCGGCGGCACCCTCGATGATGCCGGGAATATCGGCCATCACAAACGACTTGAAATCGCGGTAGGCCACCACGCCCAGGTTGGGCACCAATGTGGTGAAGGCGTAGTCGGCAATCTTGGGTTTAGCAGCCGAAACCACTGATAGCAAGGTGCTTTTGCCCGCATTGGGGAAGCCTACGAGGCCCACATCGGCGAGCAGTTTCAGCTCCAGAATCACCTGTTCCTCAATGGCAGGCTCGCCGGGCTGCGCGTATTGCGGGGCCTGGTTGGTAGAGGTTTTGAAGTGGTCGTTGCCCAGCCCGCCGCGCCCGCCGGGCGTGAGGATGAGGCGCTGGCCATCCTCCGTTATTTCGAGCTTCATTTCGCCGGTTTCGGCATCGCGGGCCACGGTGCCGAGTGGCACTTGTATCACGATATCCTCGCCCTGCGCGCCAGAGCGCAGGTTGGGGCCGCCGCCCTCACCATCCTGGGCGAAAAGGTGCTTGCGGTATTGCAGATGCAGCAGCGTCCAGAGCTGCGAGCTACCTTCTAGGATGATGTGGCCGCCGCGGCCACCGTCGCCGCCATCGGGGCCTCCGTTGGGCAGGCCTTTGGCCCGGAAGAAATGGTGCGAGCCCGCCCCACCCTTGCCCGAGCGGCAGGTGATTTTGACGTAGTCGATGAAGTTGTTGTTAGCCACGGATTTATAAAGTCGTTATTAAAAAACTGTCATCCTGAGCTTGCGAAGGACCTTCTCGCGCTTGTGGTCGTTGGGATTACTAAACCAACGGTTCCAGTCGTGATGAGGTCCTTCGCAAGCTCAGGATGACAGACGGATTGTATAAGATTCAGGCGCTAGCCCTACGCCTTCACCTCGCGAATAGCCTCGGCGGGCGTTTCGGTTTTGGCAGGCTGGTGCGTGTCAATGATGGTGCAGATTTGCTTGAAGATATCCTCAATCTCACCGATACCGTTGAGTTCGTGATACTTCTGCTGGTCATCATAATAGCCAGCCACTTGCGCGGTTTCGGTGTTGTATACCTGTACACGACGGCGGATTTTGCTTTCGTCCTGGTCATCGACGCGGCCACTGGTTTTGCCGCGTTCGAGCAGGCGTTTTACCAGTTCCTCCTCCCCTACTACAAGGGCAATCATGCAGGCTACGCCAGTACCGTGCTGGGCCAGCAGCTGGTCGAGGCTTTCGGCCTGGGCCGTGGTGCGTGGGAAGCCATCGAAGATGAAGCCAGCGGCTTGTTTGTTCTTCTCCAACGCATTGCCAATCATGCCGATAACTACTTCGTCGGGCACGAGCAAGCCTTCGTCCATCAGCTTTTTGGCCTTCAGCCCCAGCTCAGTGCCTTCGGCAATCTGGGCACGGAGCAAGTCGCCGGTGCTCAGGTGCACAAGGTTGTACTGCGCGATAAGCTTTTGGCTCTGAGTGCCTTTACCCGCACCGGGCGGGCCAAAGAGGACAATATTATGCATGGCAAAAGAATAGTAGTCGGCGGGGGACACCGAGGCAGGGAGTAATAATTAGGTAAAGGTACGGCTAGGCCGCCACGTACACATCGGGCAGGTTGCGGCCCAAGCCGTCGTAGTCGAGGCCGTAGCCAACCACGAAATCATTGGGAATTTCCATGGCCATGTAGTTCAGCTTCAGCTCATAGCGCAGGCTAGCCGGCTTGTAGAACATGGCCGCAATCTCAATAGAAGCCGGGTTATTGGCTTCCAGCGTGGGCAGCAGGTGGTGCAGCGTGGTGCCCGTGTCTACGATGTCTTCGACCAGGATAATGTCGCGGCCCTGCACGTCTTCGCGCAAGCCCATGATTTCCTGAATTTTACCCGTGCTTTCGGTGCCTTCGTACGAAGCCACACGGATGAAAACTATCTCGCAATCGCCGGTGAAGCGCTTGAGCAAATCGGTGGCGAACATGAACCCGCCCGTGAGCACCACCACGAAGAGCGGGCGGCGGCCGGCGTAGTCGGCATTGAGGCGAACAGCCACTTCATCAATGGCTACGGCGATTTCGGAAGCCGACAAATACGGCCTAAAAGCCTTGTCGTGGAGCGTAATAAGGGTTTGACCCATGTGCGGTAAAGCGGCCAAGTGGCCATTTGGGCTGCAAAGGTACGGTGGAGATGGAATGAAGAATGTAAGAATCAGCGTATGGGCATGGAGACTCGCTATTTATCCTTGCGTCCTGGCATTGCTCGGCTCGCTTGGCGTGAAACGCAAGGATGCGTCTCTACATCCGTCCGGACACTTCCGCAATCACTATTATTTACCTCCAGGCCATAGCAGTGAACACATTATCGTTCCAGTAGCAGCCTCCACGTTTCGAGCAAAGCGCACGGGCGGCAGGCGCAATTCCATCCGTTCTTTTAGCGGGACTGGCATTATGCTGGCCGCGCCGCCCACGCGGGCAATGTGCGGGGCAATGACCAGCGACACGATGCTCATGAGCTTGATGAGAATATTCATGCTCGGGCCACTAGTGTCTTTAAAGGGGTCGCCTACGGTGTCGCCGGTCACGCTGGCTTTGTGAGCGTCGGAGCCTTTGAATTCCATTTTTCCATTGACCATGACGCCTTTCTCGAACGACTTTTTGGCATTGTCCCAGGCCCCGCCGGCATTGCTCTGAAACATCGCCATGAGCACGCCGCTTACCGTGACGCCTGCCAGCGTGCCGCCCAGCACCTCGGGGCCAAAGGCAAAGCCGATGACAATGGGCGACAGCAGCGCAATAGCTCCCGGCGCCACCATCTTCTTAATGGCAGCCTGCGTGCTGATAGCCACGCACTTCTCGTACTCGGGCCGCCCAGTTCCTTCCATGATACCTGGTATCTCGCGGAATTGGCGACGCACTTCCTGCACCATTGCCATGGCGGCCTGCCCCACTGCCGTGATGGCCAGCGCCGAGAAAATGAACGGTATCATCGCCCCCACGAATAAGCCAGCCAGCACGCGGGCATTAGAAATGTCAATGACGTCGATGTGTGCCGTGCCCATGAACGCGGCAAATAGCGCCAACGACGTGAGCGCCGCCGAGGCAATAGCGAAGCCTTTGCCGGTGGCCGCCGTGGTGTTACCCACCGCGTCGAGAATGTCGGTGCGCTCGCGCACTTCCTTGGGTAGCTCGCTCATTTCGGCAATGCCGCCCGCATTGTCAGCGATGGGGCCAAAGGCGTCGATGGCCAGTTGCATGGCCGTGGTGGCCATCATGCCGGCCGCCGCAATGGCTACGCCATAGAGGCCAGCCGCTTCGTAGCTCAGCACGATGCCCGCCGCCAGCACCAGGATGGGCAGCACGGTACTTTCCATGCCTACTGCCAGCCCGCCGATAACGGTGGTGGCGTGGCCAGTGCTGCTTTGCTGCACAATACTCATCACCGGGCGCTTACCCATCGCGGTGTAATACTCGGTGATGATGCTCATAAGCGTGCCCACGGCCAGCCCGACGAGCACGGCATAGAACACGTGGTTGGCATCGAAAGTGAAGCCGCGGATAGTAATGTCGCCAGTTGGCAAAATCCACTTAATCAAGAAGTAAGAAAAGACGGCTGACACTACGACCGAGGCATAATTGCCGAAGTTGAGTGCGCCCTGCACATTGCCGCCTTCTTTCACGCGCACCAGCAGGATGCCTACCAGCGAGGCTATGATGCCCATGCCCGCCACCGCCATCGGCAGAAAAATGGGCGAAAGCCCACCGAATTGGTCGGGATTACTGAGGTGCACTTCGCGGCCCAGTACCATCGTGGCAAGAATGGTGGCCACGTAGGAGCCGAATAGGTCGGCACCCATGCCGGCCACATCGCCCACGTTGTCGCCCACGTTGTCGGCAATAGTGGCGGGGTTACGCGGGTCGTCTTCGGGAATGCCGGCCTCGACTTTGCCCACGAGGTCGGCCCCCACGTCGGCCGCTTTGGTATAGATGCCGCCGCCCACGCGGGCGAAGAGGGCGATGCTTTCGGCCCCCAGCGAGAATCCGGTGAGGACTTCCAGCGCCTTTTCCATCTCCGGTCCGGTGGCTATCCCACTCGGCACGAACATCTTGTAAAAAACAATAAACAACGACCCTAGCCCAAGCACCGCCAGCCCGGCCACGCCCATACCCATCACCGAGCCGCCCGAAAAGGATACTTTCAGTGCCTGACTCAGTGAGGTGCGGGCCGCCTGGGCGGTGCGCACGTTGGCCTTAGTCGCGATTTTCATCCCGATAAAGCCCGCAGTGGCCGAGAACACCGCTCCAATCAGGAAGGCAATAATGATAACCGGGCTAGATTTTTCGCCCGTAAAACCCAGGTAGCCCAGAAATGCTGAAGCAATTATGGCAAATAAGGCCAGCACCTTATACTCGGCTTGCAGGAAGGCAATGGCCCCATCGGCGATGTAGCCGGCGATGGTTTGCATTTTGTCGTCGCCGGCATCCTGGCGGGCTACCCAGCCGGCGCGCAGCCAAGTGTAGAGCAGCGCCAGGATGCCCAGCGCGGGCACGGCGTAGAGAATAGTGGGCATAAGGCTACTTGTGAGTTGGGTGGGAGGATGTTAGGCAGGTAAATGTAAGTGGAGTTACCTGGAATATAGCCTATCACAAATGCTAGCTGCCAGCTTTTCCTCACTTCACTTATCCCTGCTACTATCCCACCTTTCGCAACTACAGTTGAGCAGCAGCTGTCATTAGGCTACCTTGATAGGCGACTATTTTGCCGGTGCCTCCTGCCGAATATTGGTATCGGCAATAAGGTAGAGCGGGCGCTGGCGTACATCGGCCGAAAGGCGCCCAATGTACTCGCCGATGATGCCGATGGCAATGAGCTGCACGCCACCCATGAACAGCACACTTATCATGAGCGAGGCCCAGCCCGGCTGGTAGTCGTGCGACACAAAGCGCGAATACAGCGTGTACAACATTATCAAGAAGGCTACCCCCGATACAGCAAATCCACTGAGCGACGCCAGCTTGAGCGGAAAATCGGAGAAGGCCGTAATGCCGTCAATCGCCAGCCGCAGCATTTTGCTGTAGGTGTAGCCGGTTTCGCCACCTGCTCGCTGTGCCCGGTTGTACTCGACATAGGTTTGGCGAAAGCCAATCCAGGAAATCTGGCCGCGCAAGAACTTGCTTTGCTCGGGCATAAGCTTGAGCGCCTCGACCACTTTACGGGCAATAATGCGAAAATCGCCGGTATCGACCGGAATATCGACGTGCGTAATAGCAGCCAGCATTCGGTAGAACATCTTAGCCGTCATGAGCTTGGCTGCGCTTTCGCCGGGCCGCGACAGGCGCTTGGCGTACACTACCTCGTAGCCACTTTTGAGCTTTTCATAGAGCTGCGGAATAAGCTCGGGTGGGTCTTGCAGGTCGGCATCAATAATAACTACGGCCGCGCCCACAGCATGGTCGAGGCCAGCCGAAACGGCTATCTGGTGCCCAAAATTGCGGCTCAGGTCGATGTAGCGCACCTGCGCATCATGCTGGATAAGCTCCTGCACCAGCGCCAGTGTGCGGTCGCGCGAGCCGTCATTGATAAAAACAAATTCGTGGCTTATCCCCATGCCGACTACCACCGCTTTCAGGCGCTGGTACAGGGCATTCACATTGGCTTCCTCGTTGTAGAGGGGCACTACGATAGATAATTCGAGCGGCGCAGGCAGGGTGGTTTCTGGTGTCACTAAACTATATTTACTTGAAGAAGCCAAACCCAGACATAACGTTGCGTCGCCCTTCACTAAAGTGGCCGACCTAAGGTGCGCCAGCCACTCGGCATTGTACTACAAGTTAGTTGGCTTAATTAGACCGGAAGCTCTACTAAGCTTTAAATCAACGTGTTCTTTAGACCGAAGTTAGGCCGGGCAGATTCTTTATACAGCAAAGATTACCCTAAATGTTATAGTACGGCTTTGCAGCGCACTGGCAAGCACGAACTGGCAACTGTAACTTTCTTATAGGTCGCGTAATAGAATCTGGTACAGGCGAAGCATGCTGTCAATATCGCGCTTATCCACTATTTCATCGGGCGAGTGCACTTCATCTTCGGGCGCGCCCACAAAGCACCAGTCCCAAGGCATCTCGCTGCGCTGCAAGTCCTTAGCATCAGAGCCGCCGCTGCCTTCCACCTCTAGCTGGTAGGGCACGCCACTGGCCTCGGCAATGCGCCGGATGCGCTCGACGTAGGCACGACGCGGAATGAGCGAGTCGCGCAACGAAATGACGCAGCCGGCGCCTGGCCGCACGCCCTCCGTAACCCAGGTAATATCCGAAATTAGTGCCTGCCGCACGCCATACGTGTCGTAGATGTAGCGCGCCAGGTACGGCACCGAGCCGCCGCCGTGCTCTTCCCAGCACGAAAAGACAATGATACCGTGCTCCAGTGTTTCGGCCAGGCGCAGGGCGCTCCATACGCCGAGGCGATTGTCGAGGTAGCAGCTCTGCACGGTGGTGTCGGTTTCGCGAAAATCGCAGGCAAACGTGAGGCTAGTACCCCGCTCGATATCGCGGCTGAACTCATAGCTCAGGCTATCCGTTTCTTCGTCAACTATCAACGTACACGCTATTTCGCCTTGCGAGTCGCGCCCCACCAGCCGATATCCCGTCTTGCACTCTGGCCCGCCAATGGGCACCAGCTCACGCCCATAGCGCACCGTGAAGCCGATGCTGTCGAGGTGGGCAAAAACCGCCGTGCGCGGCTGCCCAAATACCAGCAGCAGGCAGTCTTGGAACCGCGCTTCGTCGTAGATGACCTGTGGCTGTTGCCGCCAGCCTGGTGCATGGTTACGCAC
>CAXUKA010000223.1:887-10647 GCA_964251335.1 uncultured Hymenobacter sp. | reverse complement strand
ATATACTCGAATGTATCCAGATAAAGAAGCCTGGGAAGATTGACCTAAACCAACAGTGGTCATAGCGCATCTAGCTCTATTCAAGCTTTATCCTTATGCCCTGCCACATGGCTACGCGCGTGAGGTCGTTACGTCCCTGAAAGATTTCGACAGTCCGCTCTATGACCCCAACTGAACTGATTACTGCTGTTGGTGGTGCAGTGTCCCAGTTGTTGAAGCTGGCGCGAGAGCCAACGTGGAATTACATTTCCGGCAAGTGCCTATTCATTATCAGCGAGATAACGGACGAGCCAACGGATGCCCACTAGCGGCGGCAGTTAACCAAGCGCCTGAATGATGCCAAGCGTCCAGTGCCCCTCGCTGACTTGGCTCCTGCCTTGCACCAGCTCCACGGCAACTTGCATGACATTAACCTTTACGTCTATCGGACTACTGCTGAAGTAACTGTTGTAGACGTTCGTTATTACCCTCGGTCGTCTTTATCGCCAGCTTACGCGGTGTCAGGTAGGTTTGGAGCTTGCAGTTGAAACCGTTTCAGCTATTCTACTACTTTCACGTCCTTGCCCAACATATCTTCCCAGCGGTAGTAGTGGAAGGTTTTGTTGTCAGACATGGCCACGAACAGGCCGTGCGGAAACTGCGCGTTTAGGGGCACGTTCGTCACATCGGAGCCGTCGCTGAAGTGGGCGGCGACCTTCACGGCTTTCAATTCGGGGTAGGCATTGGGGTCGGCGGCAGTGCCCTGGCGGGGGAAGAAACGGAACTGGCTTGCGCCTTGGTCCGACACCAGGATGTAGCCGGTTTTAGGACCGGTTTTGTAGATGGAAATGCCTTCGTGGTCTTCCGTAAAGCCCGTTTTGGCAAATAGGGCCAGCTCAGTGTTGCCCTTTTCGGGGTCGGCGTAATACTTGCGCACGCCTACGCCCTCATCGGAATAATAGATGAAACCCAGCTCGTTATCGACGGCGATGGACTCGATTTCTTTCTTGCCGCTCCAGGTGCCAAAGGTGCGTACCTGCGTCATGGTGAGTTGGCCGGTGCCATCGTCGGCCAGGCGGTACTGGGCCAGGTAGCCCTCCTTGGGGCCGGTTTTGCGGCCGACTACCGCGAACATTGCCCCGTCGGCGGGCCGGGTGTAGATGGCCACGCCCATCGGCATGCGCTCCGCGGCCGGCGCGCCTCCGAATACGTCGAGATTGCCGTGGTCGAGGGGCTGCATGTCGGGCAGACGAAAAGCGCGTAGCTTGCTGGTTTCGCGCTCCGTCACGAGGGCAAAATCGGTGGGCTGCCCGCCCAGCTTCAGGCCATAAGCCAAGTCCACATTATTGGGCCGCTTGAGGCCGTGCACTGATTTATTTGGCACTTCTTTGCCTTGTAAATCAAATACGTACAGGCCACCGTCTGAATCTTTGTCGGTGCCGATAACCAGGCTCTTAGCCGGGTCTTTAGCATTGACCCAGATGGCGGGGTCGTCGGTATCGTAGCGCACAGGCTGAGTCACCACTACGGGCCGCACCACGCCGGGGCCGGTGTTGGTGCCATCGGCAGCGAGCGTGGCGGCCGGGGTGCCGCTGGTGGCCTGGGCCGCATGCTGGCAGCCAGTGGGGAGGAGCGCGGCAGTGCTTAGCAGTACAACTGCTGCGGGGGTGCGCAGGGTAGAAAGAGGCATGGTAAGTGCAGAATATAGAACGGAGTGGCACCCCGTTCCGCGTTAGAAAAGCTAACCAGAAGATAAACGGAGTACCACTCCGTTTTACTGCTGATTACCCACGTTGCCCGACTGGTACGCCCCCGCATCGGCACCCGGCGCGGTAATGGTGGGCGTAAACAAGCCACGCACATTGAGGCTGCTCACCGCATTGAGCGGAGCGAAAGACGTATTGCCCTTGCCGATGGCCGGCGAGCTGCCCTGCAAACGCAGGTTGCTGGTCGAGTTCAGGAAATTGGTCCACTGGATGGCGGTGCTCGGGGCGGCCGTAGTACCAGCAGCGGTTGTTAGGTCGGCGGCTACGAACTTGGGGTCGTTGGCGGCGGTAGTGCCACGGGTGTCGTTGGGCTTGTTGGCGGTGACCGAACCGGCCGTGGCAGCGTTAAACTCGGCTACCTGGTAGCTGGTGCCGCCGTAGTAGTACTGGTTGTCGTACTGAATGTTAGCCACATCGGGCGGCGAGTCGGAGCGTAGGCGCAGGCCAAAGCGGCAGTTCACAATCAAGTTGTTATAAATTTTACCAGCTGCCTGCACCTCATAATTAATGGAGCCGCCCCGGCCCGACTTCGTCTGGCGGTAGCCGCAGTTGAGGTAGGTGTTGTTGTAGGTCGCCACGTTGCTTTGCACAGCCGAGGCGGCCACCGAGGCCACTTTGGAGCCATTGGTGGCCGCGCCCACGAAGGTATTGTAGGCCACATCGCCCACGCAGCCGGCCTTGAGGTTGGTACCCTCGCCACCGGTTTTACCGGCTTTCTCGAATCGGTTGCGCATGATGCTGAACTTGCAGCTTTGCAGGCGCACCATGTCATCGACGCTGCCGTGGAAGTAGCAGTCTTCCAGCACGCACATAGCAGTGGCTTTTTTGGCCAGCATCGACACCCCGATTTTGGGGTCGCCGGCCGCGTAGCCGGTGGGCGCATTGGCCCCGTACGGTCCGCCGATGTAGCCGAGGTCGGTCCAGCGCAGCACCAGCAGCGAGGCCCCGTCGGCATTAATACCGCCCCAATAGCCCTTGAAGGCTGGGTCGGTGGCCACGTCCTGCACCAGCGTGGGGTCGCCCTTGAGATTGTCGGCAATGGTCATGACCACCGGCGCGGCCTTGGTGCCAAGGCTCAGCATCGTGCCGTTCACGATAAAGCCGGGGTTGTTGGTGGCCTGCCCAAACGTGCTGGGCGACTTAGGCTTGCCAATCACTAAAATCTTCACCCCTGCCTGAATGAGCAGCGTGTCGCCATCGTTGATGGTCACGTCGGAAATCATGTAGTAGGGGGCCGTGCGCCCCGCAATAGTGCCCTTAATGGGGCTGCGCAGCGTATCGCCGCTAAAGGCCTGCCCCACCGTTTGCACGGGCGCGGCGATGTCAATAATTTCCTCGCACGAGGAGAGCAGCGCGCCGCCCAACAGGAGCGTGGCGGCCGTGGCTAGTAAAGTAACGCGCATGGTAGTAGCTAGTTAAAAGCGAAAGCGCAGGCCGGCCAGGTAGTAGGCCTTGTACGTTTGGTTGACCACCGACACCCGGTCGGCACTATTCTGATAGGGGAATGCCGTGGTGGCGGGGCTGCCGGCCGCAGCCGGGGCGCCGGGGGCCAAAATGTCAACTTGGTAAGGCGTGTTGAGCAGGTTTTGCACCTTCACGTAGGCCGTCAGGCCAAAGCGTTTGTCGGCTTTGGTAAGGCGCTTCTCGGCCGAAAAGTCGAGCTGCGACTGCGCCCGCTGCCAATAGTCGAGGCCCAAATACTGGCCCACCTGCACGATGCGCGCCCCGGTGTACACGTAGGCCAGCTGGATGTCAAAGCCCAGGCGCGGGTTTTTGTAAAGCAGCGAAGCGTTGCCCACGTGTTTGGCCTGGCCTTGCAGGGCGCGCTTCTGGGGCACGCTCAGGCTGGCATCGGCGGCGGTGGCGTTGCGGGCCTTGTTGGTCGTGATTTCCGACACTGTGAAGGTGTAGTTGGTCGACACGCCAAACGGCCCGAAGTACTTGACCCCCACCCACTCGAAGCCGTAATTGGTGGCCGTGCCAAAGTTATCGGGGCGGTACACGGTTATGGTGCTGCTGGGCAGCGTCACGAGGCCATACTCGATGGGGTTTTTGATGTTTTTGTAAAACGCGCCCACCATCACCTGGTCGTTGCCGGCCCCGAAAAACTCGTAGCGCAAGTCGAAATTCTGCGCCTTGGTGTGCAGTAGGTAGGGGTTGCCGGCCTCGGGGTACACGTTGCTTTCGCTCACGCTGCCCGCGTTGTTGTGCGGCGTCAGTTCAAAAAAGCTGGGCCGACTGATGCTGGCGAAGTACGAAGCCCGCAGGTTCTGGCGCGGCGAAAGCGCGTAGCGCAAATGCAGGCTAGGCAGGTAGTCGGGATACAGCTGGCGGCCCCGATACGCTTCCTGCGTATTGGGCAAACTCGTGACGTACTGCTGGTTGGTGTGCTCGAAGCGCACGCCGCCCAATATTTCCCAGCCGCCGCGCACCAGGCGCAGCTGGCCGTAGCCGGCCGCGATTTTCTCGGTGGCGGTATAGTTATTATTACCCACATAAATGCCCTGCGGGTTAAATACCGAGTAAGTTTCGGAGTTGATATCCTGCTCATTCACCGCCGTTTGGCCCGAGGCGCGTAGCGTGTAGCTGAGGTAGCGATTGGTGCGGTCTTTGTCGCGGTAGAGGCCGCCCGCGCCCAGCTCCAGGCCCTCGGCCAGGTTATATTTCAGATTGAGGTAGAGCGCTTTGTCCTGGTCGTGGTTGTCGAGCCAGATGCGGCTTACATCCTGGTAGCGGTTGCCGGCCGAAGTCAGCTTGAGGTCTTGCTCCGACACGTCGGGCACGTTGTTAGTAGCTCGCGAATACACCAGCGACCAGCTGGCCGATAGCCGCTCCGTGAGCTGGTGCTCGCCCTGCAAGGTGCCGTTGGCAATGCCCTGGCGCTGCAAGCGCGAGCGCAGGCGGCGGTCCACATCGGGGCGGGCATTGCCTTTGTAGGTGGTGTCAGTTTCGAAGCGGGCCTGCGCCTCATCGAGTTGCAAGTACACGCCGTAGAAGCGCAGCGTGTTGCGGCTGTCGAGGCGGTAATCGAGCTTGGCATTCAGCCCCAGGCGCTCCTGGCGGGTCGAGTACTGCTGCACGTGCAAGGTCCGCAGCACGGGGTAGTTGTCCTGCGTGATGCCCGTTTCATAGAAATAGCCATCCGAGCCGCGCGTCTGGGCTTGGTACGAGCCGGCCAGCAGCACGCCCAGGCGCTGGCTTTGGCCGTAGCGGCTGCCAAAGGTGAGGTTGCCGAGCAGGTTGGGCAGGGCCGTTTTGTGGGTAAAAGTCGCCCACGGAAAATCGCTGGTTTTGGCCTGGTAATCGCTGCCATTGCGGTCGGCCGGCGACTCGCGGCTTATCGTGCCCCGGTCGAAATTCAGCAGCGCGCGGTCGAAAAACAGCTGCCCGTAGCCGGTGCCCAGCTGCCCCGACAGGGTGCGCTCGGCGGGCGCGTCTTTCATCACCATGTTCACCACGCCGCCGGTAGCGTCTCCTTCCATGCTGGGCGTTAGGGCTTTGGTCACTTCCAGGCGTTGCAGCAGTTCGGCCGGGAAGATGTCGAGCGGCACGTAGCGGTTGTAGGGGTCGGGGCTGGGTATCTTGATGCCGTTGACCAGCGTGTAGTTGTAGCGCTTGTCCATGCCCCGCACAATGGCGTAGCGGCCGTCGCCGTTGGTGCTGCGCTCCAGGGTCACGCCCGACACGCGCTGCAATACGTTAGCCACCTGAATATCAGGCGATACTTGGATGGCCTGGGCCGATACTACATTCACGATACTCGGGGCCACTTGCTCGACGCGGCGGGCGGCTTTTTCGCCTTCGGGGTCGTGGCGGCCCTGCACCACTACTTCTTCGAGGGCGTTGTTTTTGTCGCGCAGGCGTAGGCTCAGCGTTTGGTCGGGCTGGGTAGTTGTGAGCGAAACGTGCTGATTCAGCGTTTCATAGCTCACCAACTGACCTACCAGCTCATACTCGCCGGATGGCACGTTGCGCAGGCTGAACGTGCCATCTAGCTGCACCTGGCCGTTGTAGCTAGTGCCTTGCAGGTACACCACCGCCCCCACCAGCGGCTCGCCGGTACGCGCATCCGTCACGCGCCCCCGGATGGTACCCGCCCACATGGTGAGCGGCAAGAGTACTAGAGAAAAGAAAGCTGAGTAGAAACGACCCATTAGTAGCAGGTTAAGAATAGCATTTTTGCTAGTGCAAAATTCCAATGCCCCCTTCCCGGCTACCAAGCTTGCTGTGTTATCAAACTGCTTCCACCACGTGCTTCGACAGAATTCAATCAGTTTTAACCAAGATTTATACTGGCAAAACCGTCCTTCAGCGAACAATCTATTGGACTAATTCAAGCCATTTATCATTTCGTTACGACAGCCCAGCTTCGGCGTAACATTGTGATAGCAATACGCTTGCAATGTCATTCAATTAATTGATTGCAAGCATATTATTTGAAGATACGACAAGCGCTACCACCAGCTGCTTTAGGCGTTGCGCCTTCTCTTCGTGCCACTGCATGCTCGCAAGGGACTAAGCTGGCTGAGGGGTAAATAATTTTTGGATATCATTTTTATAGTTAGGCACTTATAAAGTAGCTTGCCAGCTCAAACGCAACGCAGCTATATAGTGGGCTGTGGGTAATTGCCCCCAAGCCATCCTTTATTACTATGCTTTTTCGTCTACACTATCTGCTTGCGCTTGGCCTGCTGCTGCTGGGGGTGGCCCGGCCTGGTCAGGCTCAGACGTCAGGTGCTCAGTTTGGCTTTGAGGTGGGCGGCGTGGCCAAAATCGTGCAGGGCACCGACACGCTGCCCCACGCCTGGGCCGGCGGCCTCAACGCGCCGCAGTTCAGCAGTATTGACCTCAACTACGACGGCCAGCCCGACCTCTACGCCTTCGACCGCCAGAGCCGGCGCAGCTACACTTTCCTCAATGTGGCCGCCGCGACCGGCACCGGCCGGCGCTGGCAGTATGCCCCGATGTACGAAAATGCGTTCCCCGCTGACCTAGAGAGCTGGGTGGCCCTGCGCGACTACGACTGTGATGGCAAGGCCGATATGTTTGGCTACTTCAATACTGGTATTCGGGTATTTCACAACACGGGCTCGGCGGCAAGCGGCCTCCAGTTTACGTTGGCCACCCCCGAACTCTATTTTGTATTATCGCCTACGCTGACGGTCAACCTGGCCGTGGACTATTATAACATGCCGGCCATCCAGGATGTGAACGGCGATGGCAGACTCGACATTCTAACCTACGACCCGTACGGCGCGACATCAATGCAGTTGTATCTGAATACGGGCACTGGTAGCTGTACTGACCTGGGTGCCTGGCAAGAGGTC
This sequence comes from uncultured Hymenobacter sp., assembly GCA_964251335.1. GTDB lineage: Bacteria > Bacteroidota > Bacteroidia > Cytophagales > Hymenobacteraceae > Hymenobacter. Next base: position 3,575 of record CAXUKA010000223.1, on the reverse strand, counting down.
AGCAACTACTGGGGTCTGATTCAGGCGTGCACCGATTGCCGCTCGTTCCTCCCCAATGGAGTGAGCCAGTGCCTGACCCTGCGGCCCAGCAGCCCCGTACTAGACCCTAGCGCGCCAGCCGGCCGCACCACGCACAGCCAGGGCCACAATGTCTTACTGGTCGACCTGAACGGTGACGGGGTACTCGACCTGCTGGATGGCCGCGACAACTGCCCCCAGCTAACGCGACTCCTTAATAGCGGCACCAACGTGGCGGCCACCTTTACGGCCCCCAACATCAGCAGCAACTTTCCACTGGCTACGCCACTATCCACATTCACCATTCCCGCCCCTTATCTGTTTGATACGGACTTTGATGGCGTAAAGGACCTGGTCGTAGCAGCCAACCAATATGATAACTCGGTTGACCGGCTAAGTATGCACCACTCGGTGCGTCAGTTTCACAATACCAGCACGGCCAACGGCATACCCAGCTTTACGCAGGTATCGGATGGCTTTTTGCAAAACGACATGCTCGACGTGAGCGAGGGCGCGGCCCCGGCTTTCGGCGACCTCGACGGCGATGGCCTCGCCGATATGCTGGTAGGTAATCAGGGCGACCTAGTGAGTGGCTACTACCGCGCCAGCCTCTCTTACTACCGCAACGTAGGCACGGCGCATCGGCCGGTGTTCCGCCTCATCACGAATGATTACCTGGGACTGGCCGCCACGGCGGCGCTCACTCCTACCAACAAATTTGAGAGCTTACGCCCGGCGCTGGTCGACCTCAACCGGGACGGAGCCCTCGACCTGGTGTATTCGGTGCACACGGGCAATACGACCGTGTTAAGTGATAATAATCAGCTGCGCTTTATCCTGAACACGGCCCGGCCCGGCCAGCCAGCGAGCTTTAACCCCGCCCAGAGCGATTATTTCCGGTCGAGTACCGGTGGCCCGGCCATCCCGCAGTCTGCGGGCGATACGCCATGCTTTTTTGATGTGGATGGCGATGGTCTGGTAGACTTGCTGCTAGGCACCAACGATGTGACCGCCTTCGCCGCCCGCCTGCACTATTACCGCAATCAAGGCGGCACTGCACCCACTAACAGCCAGTTTACGCTGGCTGACAACGACTACGGAACCTTGCGCAACACAAATGGCACGGGCCCACTTCTCAACCTCAGCCCCACGGTGGCCGACTTTGACCAGGATGGCCGCCCCGACCTGCTGACCACCGATGGCAACGCAGGGGTGCGTTTTTACAGCGATTTTCGTAGCCAGGGCGGGCAATTTATCGAGCGCACCGACTTATTTTATAATAGCCTCGCCGGCACGTATGCGGCCGCCCAGCTAGGCCACGGGTCATTGCTGCATTTTCGGCCGGCGGTGGCCGACCTCAACCAGGACGGCACGCCCGAGCTCTACATCGGCACCGAAGCCGGGGGTATTGTCAGCTACCTGCCCAGCCAGCGCACCGTGCTGGCTACGCGCCCGGCCGTAGAGGCGGCGGCCGCCCTGGCCTTGAGCGTGTACCCCAATCCGGCTGGGCCAACTGCTACCGTCACCGTCGAAACGGCTCAGCCCACCAGCCTGCGCCTATACGACCTCACAGGACGCCTCGTGCGCCAGGAGGCCCCGGCTCGGCGCAGCCACACGCTTAGTCTGCGTGGCCTCGCCGCCGGCCTCTACGTGATGCAGGCCACCACCGCCGAGGGCACTGTAGCCACCAGTAAGCTGATGGTTAATGAATAAGGCAGCTTAATCTTACTGACTACCATTGGGGCTCTTAACTAGCGTGATTTCGGAATTAGTGTACCTGCTTCGCGCTACTCCTATACACTAACTCCGAATTTGCTGTAACTCCCGCTCAACGGCCGGCGCAGAGGTTATTCTTTTGTAATCGCCACGTTGTCCCTCCTTTCGTCCGTTGAGAGAGCCAGACAATTCGCAGCTTTTGGGACCGAATCGGCGGGCGGTCCAGCCGGCTAAAGCCCTGTTCCAACCCACGGCAAAAGGAGAGCAGCCGGCCAGTGAATATCAGGTCGAGGTAGCCATCGGCATTCAAGTCGCGCTGCGAAAAAGTGAGCTGAAAAGGCTGATAGCTCTCACATTCCGCGCTCGCATTGTAGACGGGCATCCCATAGGGGCAGGCCGGCATAGTCAGGGAGTTGAGGATGGCGTGGAAATACCGCCCCTTCGCCCATGCATACACCAAGTAGTACCCTCTACCCCGGCCCCAGCTTATGCCGGAAAGTAAGTACTGGTGCGCCGCCCGTCGCTCTTTAATAAGCCGCAAGTCGTCCAGCCAGAGCCAGGCGGCTTGGCCGTGGGTGTCACGCACCACAAAGGCCGTCTTTGGCCATACTTCAGATAAGCTGGTGGCTAGGAACACTTGGTAGATGCGCACCACGCCCGCCCCTTTTACCGAAACAGTGCGCACCCAATGCACCCGCACGATGTCGGACACGCGCAAGCCTTCTAGCTCATGGCCAAAGGTTTTCAGCAACTGTTTTTTAAAGCCAGCTGCACTACGCGAGGCCACGCCAATAGGGCGTAATTGCACGGTGTCGAAGATGGCCGCTGTCGTACTCGCCCAAGTGTCATGCGCCACGCCGCAGCCGACCGAAATCAGCACAAGAAGCCAGCGCAGTCGACCACTTAGTCGCCCGGAGCCGAGGCAACGAGTAAGCGCTGCTGCTGGCGGCCAGC
>CAXUKA010000223.1:0-877 GCA_964251335.1 uncultured Hymenobacter sp. | reverse complement strand
GTACGCTCTCAGCATCTTTTTATTATAGCAATAAACTGCCCCTGAACAGTATTGTGAACTCAGTGAATTTGTCTGTTCAGATTGGCTGCCTTAGGCGCATTATCTTTGACCCTACCTCGCTCCAGGCCAAAATAGTGTTCAATGATATTCCGGTTGCTTTTGTAAACAGCGCTTCAGTATCGGGTGCATGCTTAACTACCAGATTAAGAGCAGCAATTTTGTCAGGCAAGCGGAAAAATAAACTTCAAACCCCGCAAAGGCGCGGCTGCAATCAGCATCATTTTTGCGCCCGGCGCGGCATACTTGCCAGTACTAGCTGCACCTTTGCAGCCCCCAAACGCGTTTTTCTCTAAATGACCCGCTCCACGCTGCTGCACCTGCTTGCTCACCCGGCCTCCCTGACCGGGGCCAACGTGCACGAGCTTGAGCAGTTGGCCCAGGCGTTCCCTTACTGCCAAACGGCGCACTTGCTGCTAGCCAAAGCGGCCCACGACCAAGGCTCGATGCTGGCTGGCCAGCGCCTGCGCCGGGCCGCTACCTACGCGGCCGACCGTGCGCTACTGCGGCAACTCATCGAGCTGCCGGCTTCTGCCGCGCCTACGCTGGCCGAGCTGGTAGCCGCCGAAGCCGAAGCACCTACGCTGGCCGCTGCCAGCCCCCAGCCAGTAGACAGAGGCTATAACCAGCCGACTCAGTATGAGCGCTTACCAGCCCAAGCTGAGCAGCCAGCTGAACCAACTGAGCCTGAAGCCGCGCTCTTTGAGGTAGAGCACGCACAGTTGCCCGAGCCTGCTGCTACGGAGCTTCCGGTCCAAGCGCTGCCAGCCGCCGAGGCAGAAGATGCCACAGCTTCCGAATCAATAGCCGTAACCTCAGC
>CAXUKA010000222.1:0-10677 GCA_964251335.1 uncultured Hymenobacter sp. | reverse complement strand
AGATGAATTAGGATTAGATGAAATAACTGACGAAGAATATAATGCTATTTTTATAAAAGGCAAGGAGAGAGAAGAAGTATTAAAATCTTATGAACAAGCTTGGCAGGCTAAGAACTTTGAAAACGACAATTACTGGAAACGAGCAAATTACTTTTGGCTCTTTCAAGCAGCTTCTTTTACCGGCTATTTCGCAGTGCTAGGGACTAGCGCCTATACTATCAAGCAGGAGAGCGCCTATTTAGTTGCCTGCGTAGGATTTATAACGGCCTTGGCTTGGCATCTAACTAACAAGGGTAGTAAAACATGGCAAAGGCATTGGGAGATCCATGTCGATATGCTAGAAAACGAAGTGACAGGGCCGCTTTACAAAGTATTAACTGAAGATAAAACATATTCTGTATCAAAAATAAATGAAATTGTCAGTAATTTCTTTAGAATCGTTTGGTTTCTTATTATACTCGATTATCTAAAGTCTCACAAATTTCATTTTGAAATAAATCCTAAACTTTTTGACTATCCGATAATACTAATTAGTTTTTTCACTTTCTATTCCGCAGGAGCAATGTACCTAGGGTACGGCCGCGGCAGGTTTGGCAGTAGAAAGGTCACCTTTTATAAGCGTAGGCCATTTAACAAGCCAAGCAGCGCGAGTGCTTCTTCAGCTTGACGGTTCTATATTTTTGCTACTGGCCTTGCCCGTCCACGGGCAGTCGAAGCGGTGCTGTTCGAGCAGCAGCACGTCAATGTGGTTGCGCTCCCAACTCAACGGCCGACGGTTATCGGGCCTGGCCCTGAGCAACGCGTACACTTCTCCGCGCGGGGCGGCCCCTAACTGCTCGGTGAACAGGCTCCACTCGTGCACGCACAGCGCTTCGACGTAGAGCGAGAGGCGGTGGCAGGCCCGCCATAGGTAAGCCGACACCAGTAGGCACCACTCGACCAGGTCAATACCTTATCCTGACTGGCCAGAGCAACTAGGTGCGCCCGCCGGCAGTTGCCCGCCTGGACGTGAGCGATGGGCGACCCAGCCAGCCGAAAAGCTAGGTGCACCAGGTTCCCTCCTTCGAAGAGTTCGAGCAGCTGCGGAAGGAAGTGCAGGAGCTACGGGCCGAGTTGGCCCTCTACCGGGCAGCTCTGCCCGAGTGGGTGCGAGAGGCCGAGGCGCAGCAGCTTACCGGCCTCTCGCAGGCGACGCTGGCCAGGGAGCGCAAAATGCCGAATACGCTGCTAGTCTGGAAGTCGGCCGGTGGCCTGCGTTACGAGCGGCGCAGCGTACTAGCCTTCAACGAGGCTCGCACCATCCGCCAGCAGCGCTAGTCGCCCCCTTACTTGCTGGCCGGTCTCACCAACCGGTTTAAGAAAATCATTTAAAAAAACGTCAAGATGCTGGCAACCTCCGAAGCCTTAGTAGTTTAGTAGGCCAAGCTGCTTTTTAACGGGCTGGTCATTTTCTCTGTTCAGCCACTTACAAGCCTTCAGGCTGCCACTGTCCGCAGCTACGCGGCTCTTTGCTTATGAATCGAAAACTTCTCGTTGGCCATAGTGACATCTTTAAAAAAGGGCCAGCTACCCTTGAAGAGGGGCTAGCGGTCGTTCTATCTGGTATTAGCCGACTGTTGTTGTTGCGGGGAGTTACGCAGCTGTTGGGGTATGTCAGCCAGGTGCCCGCCACTGAGCGCACGCACACCATGGACATGAAATTCCTCTTTGGCGATATCGGCCTGCGGCAGAAACCGCAGGCCCGGAGGTATCATGAACTGGTAACGGCATTCGGCGTGCGCCATGGAGATGGCAAGGTGAATGTCTTACACCCCAAACCCCTGTTGCAGCTCTTTCAACATGGTTTCCAGCGCGCGGATGAATCCCACACCGTGAGTAACGAGGAGTTGGAGCGCCGACTGTTTATTGCTTGCCTACTGCTGAACACGCCTTATATCAGGCAGCAACACGCCGCTACCGAAGCCGCTAAGCAACTGCTGCCGGCGGGCACCGTGGCGAGCTTCGTGCTGCCCAGCATGTTTACCGACTTTGAGCTAATTAACCAGTGGCCCGCCCTGATACTAGCGGCACAACTCCAGAAGTCGGTGCAGTTTTTTGAGTTCGTGGAGTCAGAGGCTCGGTTTGCGCCCCTATTGCGCGCCTTCCTTGCGCATCACGGCTGCACCGACTGGCAGGACTATACCCGACGGCTCTCGGGAGTGGTGAGACCTGTTATTTACAACACAGAAATAGGGCGCATCAATATAATCGTGCCGCCCGGCAACGATTTTGAGACGAGCCGGACCTTTCTAAGTCGGTTTGCCCTGACGCCCGGGCAGGCCCTGGACGAGGAAGATTTTACCAGTCTGCGCACCACACCACTTTACGAAGAAACGCCTGGCTGCTTTGTGCTGATTTACCCGGTGCTTGCGGTCGAAGCGTTACACAAAGGCCTATACTTCCAATTCAGCAGCTTAAACGACGCTCTCCCAGAACAGGAGCGTATTAGAGGCTGGCGGCCCATCTATTGCGACTTTTACTCCGAGCAGTATTTGCTCGACAGCTTACTCGATATCTCCTTTCAGGGGCGGGGCCTTGCCCTGCGTGGGGCCGATCTTAAGCCACACCTCAAGCGGAAAGGTCTGGGTGAACCGGATTACTATTTCCGGGATGGCCACCGTGCCATTCTGTTTGAGTCGAAGGATGTGATAGTCCCCAAAGGTGCGAGAACCGGTACTGATTTCTTCGCCTACTTTGAGGAGGTGAGGAAGCGGTTTCACTATGATGTGGACGATAAAGGAAGAGAGGTTGGCAAGGCCACCCGGCAGTTGCTGCGCAATGTAACTCGCCTGCTCAACTATGAGATGCCGCTCGATGCGGATTACGACCAAGCGGCTCTAATTATCTATCCGGTGCTGGTGCTGCATGACAGGCTATATAACGTGCCAGGCCTCAACGTGCTGGTTAACGACTGGTTCCAGCAGGACTTGGTTATAGGTGCCAACCAAGGCTTACCCGTGCACAATGTGCGCCCACTGGTGATAGTAGACGTGGACACAATGATGGCCTATCATGAAGCATTCCGCGACCAGCTATTGGTATTTGAGGAGGTACTGGAGGAATACTACCGCTACCTACAGCCTGATTACAGCAGGGCTAGCAGTCAAGCAGCGCGGGAGAAACTCATTATGCAGGAGGCAATGCCGTTTGCGTTGTTTCTAGAAAACTATGCGGGCGAAAAAGGACTACCCCCAGTGTCCAAAGAAGCATTGTATGGGCTGCTACCCAAGCTTAATAGAGTGGATGCGCCAGCCGTAGAGCCGCTAGCAGAGGAGTAGCGAAAGAGCAGGGAAAGGCTCCCCACTGCTTTTTACGCAGATTTTGGGGCGAGAAAATACTCTGCCCTTTTCTTCTTTTTAGTTGTACTACCAGCTATTTGGTCTATTTATTATCTCATTCCACGTTCCTTGCATATCCCATGGATTTACTTGATTTGATTCAATACGAAAACGAGAATACTCGCCTTGATTTTAAAGCTGTCCCTTATAAAGGAGAGCAATCCGAAGCACTTCTGAAGGATATCATGGCCATGGCTAACGCAGCAGTGGATGGCGACCGATACATTGTAGTGGGAGTCAAGCATTACCCCAATGAGGAGCGGGAAATTCTAGGTGTCGACGAATACATCGATGATGCTTCTTACTACCAACTTGTTCACAGTAACATCGAGCCGGATATTTCTCTAGAGTATTCGTACTTATCGGTTAACGATAAAAAGGTAGGGTATTTCAGAATATTCAACTGTGACGACCCTCCTTACATGTTCAAAAAAGATGGCAATAAGTTCAAGCGTGGGGATAGCTACATTCGCAAGGGCACGTCGAACATGAGGGTGGTGCGGAGTGATATTAACCGCATGTTTCAGCAACGGCAAACGGTGCCGGAACTAGCTAAAAACATTGAAGTTGTGTTGGTGAGCGATGACAAGCCAGTTACCACACTGAAACCGTGGCCAGCGCTTACACCACCGTCCCAAAAGCAGGCCCTTCGGATAGAGGAAGTAATTGCAGCTAAGGAGCGGGAAGCGGCAGAAAAGGAGCGGAAAGAGGCAGAATGGTTAGCCAAAATGCAAGACAAGGATAATCCGCTGCATAAATCCTGGATATCGGGCCTTAACGAATCACCTCTTGCAGCATTCTTAGGCACTCCTATTCACTTTCCAGGTATGTCAACTACTTACGAGCAGCGTACTATTCCAACACTAAAGGAAAATTTAGCTGATGTAAAAAAAACGTATAAGGAAGATGATTTATATTATCTATACGAGAAAAAAGCACATAAAATCAATTTTCTTGTTCTAAACAAAGGGGAGCAATATATCGAAAATTGTTCTGTCAAAATTGATATTAGAAGAAGCTTTGGCTTCATAGTTTCAAATAAGATATATCGTAAACCGGAATCCAGTCCTACTGGATTTGGTCCAAGCCTTAGTTTATTCCAGCCTGCTTCCTACAGCGAGCTTAATTACCCTCTGGTGGAGATAACGCCACAGAGCTATACCATTTCGCAGCACATCGGTGATTTAGAGCACAGTCGCAGCACAGACGCTTTTAAGACACCTTTTCGGCTACTGCTACCGGCAGATTCGGCTGGTAGCAAGCTAGAGATAACTCTCTCTATTTTCGGCAAAAACCTACCGAAGCCTTTCGTGGAGACGCTGCTTATCGATATCGTTTAAGCTGGCTCATTTCATCTTAAGCCATTACCCTCTTGGCAGAGTTTCCCGCATCATGCTCCCACTTCCTGCCGGCTGCGCCTGAGGCCTCGAGGGCGAAGTACTGACGGCCATCAATGGCTTCGAGCAGACGGGCCTGCTCGACATGGGCGCCGGCAGCACCGTGAGCCCGCACCAACTACTAGGCTTAGAACTGAACCCGCGGGCGGCCGCCATCGCCGATGTGATGCTGCGCATCGGCTACCTGCAGTGGCACCTACGCACTCATGGCCTGACCCAGTTGGCTGAGCTGCTACTCGACAGCTACCAAAATATCCACCAGCAGGACGCCATTCTCCAGCACGCTCCTCCCCGGTACCACGTCTTGATGCATAGGGCCGGGCGGTGACGCGCTGACCACTAAGCTGCACCCGGCCACTGGTAAGCCCGTCCCCGACGAGGCCGCCCAGGTTCCGGTATTTGGCTACACCACCCGCACCCAGCCGAGTGGCCGGCGACCGATTTCCTGGTCGGCAACCCGCCCTTTTTGAGTGATAAGGCCATGCGCGGCGCTCTGGGTGACGACTACGCAGAAGCGCTGCGCAAAGCATACAGGGGCCGGGTACCCGAGTCGGTCGACCTGGTAATGTACTGGTGGAACCACGCGGCTCGGATAGTGCAGGCGGGCCAGGCAGAGCGCTTCGGCTTCATCACCATCAATTCTATTACCCAGACGTTCAACCGACGTCTCATCCAACAACACCTGGCCAATACTGAACAGCCGCTTTCGCTTGCCTTCGCTATACCCGACCATCCGTAAGTAGAAGCCACTGATGGGTCGGCCGTGCGCGTTGCTATCACGGTGGGCATGGCCGCCGCGGGCCAGCCTGTCTTGCTGCGCCTTGTCGCGCAGCGCAGCGTGGGCTACCTAGCTCCCGGCGACAGCGTGTACACGGCTCCCGAAACCAGTCAGATTCTTGCGCAGAATGAACTTGTCGAAGGCCAGCTCGTGCAGCGCCAGTACCAGCGCGACCTCGATACCCAAACCGGTCGGCTGCGCACGGGCTCGCTTCAGCGGGAAGCTGCCCAGCAGCGGACCGCGGCACAGAGCAACAACTAGGTGCTGGCTGAGCTACGGTAGGCGCGCAAAGTCATTCAGTAGCAGGAGTCTACCGCCTCGATGAACAGGATGATTTGGTGCGGCGCCCGCACTAGGAAAAGGGCTGGCGCGATATGGTGAACAACCGCTATAAGCGCTGGTAGCTTGGAGATAAGACACAGCGAAGCATCTCACCCGCTAAAACAATAGCCCCGACCTGACCGGCCGGGGCTATCTATTGTAAAAAAGCAATTATCTAATTATTTTTCTTACTTACTTCTGCATTTTCTATTGGAGCAAACGATTGAAGAAGTGAGGCGTAGGTATCGGTTGATGTTTGGAAAGTTTGAGTTTTATGCCTTCCGCTAAATCCACCCACAAGACCAATTTTTTGTGGTTTAACCCCCTTAACCCAAACATCTATTTCCTCTCCAACTATTTTATCACCCGAATCCATTAGGGCTCCTTGGTCATGTTCACACTCTTTAGGGTCTATTTCTTTCGTTATCTCAGCCGAGCTATTACGCTCACACCTATAACGAATGCATACACCCATTTTTTTATATTTAACGGCTACAGAAGCTGTGGGTTTTCTCGTGTAGACTAAAACTTTTGCGCTATAAAGGGAGGCGGGCCTGATGTATACTACTGCCATGCTGAACTACGGAATGCTTTTGAGCTTGAATAGCATATAAATCTTCGGGTTCCACACCAAATAATTCAGCCACCTCATTAATAGTTAAGTCTAACCCAATAGCTCGAACTACATCATGTATAGCTTGAGCTTCATAATGATTACGCAATTCCTGAAATGTAACTACGTACTTGTTTTCGTGTTGTTCTATCTCTTCGTTAAACTCCTCTTCTGTAAGAAAGCAGTTAGATAAATCCGCTGTTAATTGCAAGAAATTAATACGCTTATAAAGGTTCTGTATTCCTCTTAATAGAATACTTTCGCGATACTTACGGGAGGATATTTTTCTTTCGTAATAAACATCCATATTGATTTGAACGTGTTCTTTTTCCGCGTTATGCTTCCAATCTGGCACAATCAAATCTATATGCTGAACAGGGCTGTTTTTTACTGATTCTAGCCAGCTATCGCCCACAGTACGCTGAACGCCATTCACTACTATGCTATTCACATAGATTTCATCTAGTGAGTGATAATCCTTCTCACGTGCGTTGATGTAATAATCAACTAAACGGCCCTTATTTCGTTTCGTCTTCATTTTCTTTACTGTTAAGCCTTTCACGCCGCTCTTTCAGTTCATCTAGGGATTGCTGTAAAACATCAATAGTATCGGATACAGCGTCTTCATCCATTAAAAGAGAAAATTGCAATTCGCGCACCCATGAAGATGGTGCATCTTCTCTCCATCTAGAGCCCTGCTCATCAGGTCGAGGTGAGATGGTAACCCGTGAAGGAAATGATTTTCTTTCAACAAAACCAAGGACATTTATTAATCCTTCTGGAGTAGGAATGGCAGTGGTTCCTGATACGTAAGTTGTGCGAAGCCCTTCAGTCGGCACGTAGTCGATAATGATGGGCGGGCGTTCCGGAGTGTCGCTGTTGGTGCTTGAAGTGGGAGCAGAATCAGCCATTGGTCAATCGGGTAGGTGTGAGATGCACCAAACATACAACAAAGGCAACTCACAAGTTGCTACATGCTGTTGAGCTTACCACAAAAAAGTAGTTAGGTCGCACATACACTCACGCACACACTGAAAGAAAAAACCCCTCAATATATCGCTGAGGGGTTTAAGCGGAGAAGGCTGCAGGAGATATAGTGGCAGTCCGGGGAAGTTCGCAAGGGGCTACGAGCTGTCGTGCAGGACTTACCAGGTTACATTGCTACCCCTGGGACGGCCAAGCATCGCGTGTTTCAGTTCCTAGAAACGACCATTGCGCCTGACTATATGCTCGTAGCTATCGCTTCGGCCGATGCTTATCATTTGGGCGTGCTTTCCAGTCGGCTACACGTGGCTTGGGCAGCTACGGCGGGGGATGGATGGGCATGGGTAATGGCCTGCGCTACAACAGCAGTCGATGCTTTTCTGGTAACCTCTACGCAACAAGACCGCATCAGGGAGGTAGCTGAACAACTCGATACCCTTCGAAAACAACAACAGGCCCAGCACTCGACACTTACACTTACGGACCTCTATAACGTCGTCGAAAAACTTCGGGTTGGCCAATCACTCACGCCAAAAGAGCAGGTGACCAATCAACTGGGGCTGGCCTCGGTGGTACTCAACTTACATCAACAGCTGGATAGGGAGGTGGCGGCGTATGGCTGGGCGGTTGATTTATCCGAGACAGAGTTACTCACCAAGCTTGTGCAATTCATAAGCAACGGGTAGCGGAGGAGGAGGCTGGAGTAGTGCATTATTTGCGTCCGAGCTATCAGGCCTCCGGTCAACAACAGGCAGCTTTTACACTCTCGGCAACCCCAATTTCTACGACTGCTTTGGCTATTATTCAGCCCTGGCCTACTGCTTTAGCGGAACAAATGCAGGCGGTGAGAGCGGTTGTACAACAGGCGGTGACTCCTATAACTGTGGTACAGGTGGCAGCTTGCTTTCAACGTACTCGTCCGGAAAAAGTGAGGCCATTACTCGATACATTGACGGCGCTGGCATTGGTTCGACCGACGTTGGATGGGACATACGCTGGGTAACAAATGACCGTTGACTTGGCAGTAAAAAGCTCGTCTCTCCAGTTTGGGATAGAGCTTCTTTACAAGTAAATAACTAGGCAGTGGGGGAGAAAGCGCGCTAGTAATTATATTACGGAACACGAAGGGTTTTACCGTTATCTGGCAAGTCAGTTGGCGGTTATCTGCAGAAAGACCGATGACTGATGTGTACCCCATTCCGCTTTCAGAGAGCCAGCTTAGCCAAGAATAACCCGATGCGTAACCCATTACACTTTCCTCTCTTCTTTTCCTATTTATGCCCTACGCCATTTTGGAGGTAAGTAAGCTTACCAGTTTGGCCGGTGCCACGGCGGCCACCGAGCATAACTACCGCACCCAGGACACGCCCAACGCCAACCCTGAATTGGCTGATGCTAACGTGGAATACATCAACCATGACCGCCGCAACTACTGGCAGCTGGCTACGGAGCGCATTCAGGAACTAGGGCTGCCGCGGCTACGCACCGACGCGGTGCGAGCCGTGGAGCTAGTGCTGACGGCCAGCCCTGAAGCCTTCCCCCGCGCAGCCGACCACCGGGCCAAGGATGTGCGCGACTCCTCGTGGCGGCGCGACAACCTGACCTTCGTACTCGACCGCTTCGGGAAGAAGAATGTGTTGGGCTTTACCCTGCACCAAGATGAGATTACCCCGCACATCCACTGCGTGGTGGTGCCCATTACGGCTGACGGCCGGCTCAGCTGCCGTGACGTGTTCAGCCCAGCCAGCCTGCGCCAGCTCCAGACCGACTACGCGCAGGCGATGGCCCCGCACGGGCTGAAGCGCGGCATCCGCTACAGCACGGCCTGCCACGAGGACGTGCGCCGCTACTACGGTGCGCAGCAGATGAGTAAGGAGGCGCTGGCGGAGCTGGCCCAGCCCCTGGCCTCGCCTACGCATCGGCTGGCGGCCAAGCACGAGAAGATGACAGATGAGCAGTACCGCCAGCAAGCGCAATCTGGCTTTATCTATGTCCTCACCGTGCTACAAGACAAGGCCAACAAGAAGATTGAGGAGTTGGCCACCGTGGCCACGGCCAACGCGCTGGCCCACGAGCGGGCAAAGGTGCTGCGGCAGCAACTGGCTAACTGCCAGGAGTTGCTGGCGAAGAAAAATGCCGAGCTGACAATGACCACGGCAGGCTTGACGAAGCAGCTTCAGGAAGCTATTCAGGAGCGAGATAAGCAGCAGGTTCGCGCCGAGGAACAGCTCGCCCTGCACAAGCGCGCAGTCATTCGGCACAGCCAGGGCCAGCCGCTGGCTGAGCGCTACGTGCCAGCGGTGCAGAAGCTTCGGCAGCAGCACCAGCAGGAGCTCGAGCAGGCTCTGGCGACTCGGTTGCGCTCCCCAGTCAGCAATCCCGATGAGCTAGCCACGACCCTAGTGCAAGTGGGCAAAGGCTACTCTGTGAAGGCGACCAGTCCTCAGGAGCTTTTTTTCATCAGCAAGGAAGACGGCACCCGCTTCAGCAGTGCTGAACTACGTCCCGGCGGCCAACCCTTCCAGGAACAGTATCTGAAGGCTAGCCAGCGCGCGCAGCAACAGAATCTGCCGTTGTTGCGTGACAGAGGAGAGATTGAGATGTAGTAGAGGCATTTTAAAAAGCTACTCATCTGCCTGTTGCTTACGCGCACCCGGTGGCTCGGTCAAGCCTATATTGCCTGCCCCAACCCAATTCCTTTCCCTATGCAGGACTACCGCCCATCCATTGAACAGTTAGCCGTCTGCGGCTTTCGCCGCTCATCCGCTGCTGGCCAGTGGTGTCACATGAAAAATATTCACTTGCACTACTTTGAGGATGAACACGCCCTTGAAGTATATAACGGTCCGGTGCATCCTCGCTACAACTTAACCAGCCAAAACGACGAGGCATTTCAAGCTGAAGTACAAGTACTAGCATCAGCACCCCCTATTCAGTAATTTCTAGTGCCCGTTGCTTTTCCTCGGCCCCTGATACCTGTACAGATAGGACGGAGCTGTTTACTAGGGCAATAAACTGGACACTGGTTCAGATGCTTGGCCTATGCGGCCGCATAGTCGCCACGGTCCGGAAACAAGTTGCCGTAGAGGTATTGGTGGGATGAGTTGAAACGCACTAAATCATACTGCAATACTTTAGTTATTTATGGCAGACGTTATTACCGTCACCGAAGCGGATGCCCGACTGCTAGCCAGCCTAGAGCAATAC
>CAXUKA010000221.1:0-10687 GCA_964251335.1 uncultured Hymenobacter sp. | reverse complement strand
GGAGAATGCCTTCCGTCACGTATTCGATGCGCGTGCGCTTCGAGGTGACGTTGTCCAGCCGGATGCGGTAGCCGACTTCGTCGCCCACGCGCCCGTGGCCGCGCTCGTGCGCCACGCGCGCCGCCAGCATCCGCGCGGGCAATCGGCGGGGCTGGAGGACGACCGCGCGACCGTGCTCGCCGAGAAGCCCGGCGTCGAGCAGCATCTGGGGGACTTGCGTCGATTTGCCCGAGCCTGATACGCCCGTTACCACCGTCATCACGCCCAGCGGAATCTTGACGCTCACGTTTTTAAGGTTGTTTTCGCGGGCGCCGGTCAGCTCCAAAGAGTTGCGCCAGGGGCGGCGCACGGCGGGCACCGGCACCTCCAGCTTGCCGCTGAGGTACTGGCCGGTGTAGGTGGCCGTGTCCTTCATCAACTCCGGGAAAGTGCCCTGGAACATAAGGTTACCGCCGCCGCTGCCGGCTTCGGGGCCGATGTCGATAATCTGGTCGGCGGCCTCCATCATTTTCTCTTCGTGCTCTACCACCACCACGGTGTTGCCCAGCTCTTGCAGCGAGCGCAGCACGCCGATAAGCTGCTCGGCATCCTTGGGGTGCAGGCCAATGCTGGGCTCATCGAGCACGTACATCGAGCCCACCAGCGCCGAGCCCAGCGACGTGGCCAGCGAAATGCGCTGGCTTTCTCCCCCGCTCAGCGTATTACTCAAGCGATTGAGCGTCAGATAGCCCAACCCTACGCGGTCGAGGTAGCCGAGACGGTTAGTGATTTCAGCTAGCAGGCGGTCGGCCACGGCCATATCGTGCTCACTCAGACTGAGGTGCTGGAAAAACTCCAGCGCCGCCGAGATGGGTAGCAGCACGATATCGGTGATGCTGCGGCCATCAATTTTTACGTACTGCGCGTCTTTGCGCAGACGCGTACCCCGGCAATCGGGGCAGGTGGTGCGGCCCCGGTAGCGGCTTTGCAGCACCCGGTATTGGATTTTGTGCGTCTGCTCACTTACCCAACGGAAGTAGGCATCGAGGCCTTCAAAATGCTTGTTACCAGTCCAAAGCAGGCGTTGCTCAGCCTCACTCAGCTCGTTATAAGGACGGTGAATGGGGAAATCGAAGCGGATGCCGTTTTTGAGCAGCGGCTTTAGCCACTCGCCCTGTTTTTCGGTGCGCCAGGGCGCAATAGCCCCTTCGTACACCGTCATGCTTTTATCGGGGATAACCAAGTCTTCGTCAATGCCTAGCACCGAGCCAAAGCCTTCGCAGGTATGGCACGCGCCGTATGAGTTATTGAAGGAGAAGAAGTTAACGCTCGGTTCTTCGAACACCACGCCGTCCAATTCAAACTTATCGGAGAAGGTGCGCGTCTCGTCGTCCAGCTTCACGATGCAGGTGCCGTGGCCCTCGAAGAAAGCCGTTTGCACCGAGTCCGACAGGCGAAATTGTAGGTCTTCATCGCCGGGCTGCACTACGGCGCGGTCGATAAGGATGAATACGTCGCCTTCGATTTCGGGCTTGCCCTCGCCTATCAAATCCTCGATAAAGGCATTTTGCCCATCAGCCAGCACCACGCGACTATAGCCTTTTTGCAGCAGCAAATCCAACTCCTTGCTCATCGGCCGGTCGGGGTCGGTGCGCAGCAACGGGGCCAGCAGCGTAACGCGCGTGTCGGCGGGCAGCGTGAATAAATAATCGACTACATCGGCCACTGAATCCTTGCGCACCTGCTCGCCGCTTTCGGGCGAAAACGTGCGGCCCACTCGTGCAAACAGCAGTTTGAGGTAATCGTAAATCTCAGTGCTGGTGCCAACGGTCGAGCGGTTGTTCTTGATGCTGACCTTCTGCTCAATGGCGATGGCCGGCGAAATACCCCGGATGTAATCGACATCAGGCTTGTCCATTCGGCCCAGAAACTGGCGGGCGTAGCTGCTTAGGCTTTCCACGTACATACGCTGGCCTTCAGCATACAGCGTATCAAAGGCCAGGCTCGACTTGCCCGAGCCCGATAGGCCGGTCACCACGATAAACTTGTTGCGGGGCAGCGCTACGCTCAGGTTTTTGAGGTTGTGAACGCGGGCGTTTTTGATAACAATAAACTGGCGCGGGTCGAGCTGGTCGATAGCGTCGGTGGCAGGGGCAGCCACTTGCAGAGCGGAATTGTCGGACATGAATACGGTAACGCCGGGCGGGGGCCGGAAGGTTTCGGCGGCGCGCACAAAGGTCGGGACTAATTCGACGCCGCCGACCCTACCATTGGCTTTCGGCCCCGCCCCCACCCGATTGCCCGCCACCAAACTGAAACCCGGTATCAGTGGGCGCGGTGGGTGCGTGGGCAGTCTGGGCCACTACCAGAGATTCCAGATTGAAATGCGGATTGGCCTCCTCATCGGCAGCCGAGGTGAGGCCGTGGCGCGGCGTACGCAGGTAGCGCAGCGCCGCTAGCGAAAACCCAATGAGTAGAACCCCCGCCGCCGTGGCCGCTACCTCGGGCGGCATGATGGAGTGGTAATAGCGTACTGTAAAAATCGAAAATGCCACCGCCAACATCCCCAGCACGAGCAGCAGTCGGTCGTGCCGACGCAGACCCAGGTAGAGGTAAAGCAGCGGTACCACCGCCGTGAAAACGTAGAATATCGGGGCCAGCGGTAGCTGCGGCGACAGGCCGTAGCCGCCCAGCAGCGCTGCATTGCCTTCGCGCACAATGAAGTAGTTGCCCGCCAGGTAAAAGGTTGCCAACGCCAGTGCACGCACCACCAACAGGCTGCTACGATAATAGAAGTAATCGACCCACATCGGCAGTTTTTCGAGCCAGAAAACCAGACCAGCCATCGCGGCCATTACCCCAAATGGCAATAGTAGCCGCCCAAAGCGAAGCTGCAACAGCACGTTGGCCAGCAGCAATAAGGTGGTGCCGAAGGTAGCGGCGGCCACCACAGGGTCGGCGTAGCGCACCAGCGCTACCAGCAGCGGCACCAATAGCAACAGCAAACGCAGCCATATTCCTGGTGCAAACAGTAAGGTAGAGCCGCCATAAAAATGGTGCTCATAGTCATAAGGCAGCCAATTATTTAGCGCATAAAATACCAGGAAGCGCCAAGCCAGCAAAGCGCTGTAGAGCAGCGCCATATCGACCCCCGAGTGGTAATGGCGCGAATTTTTAACAACCATTTCCAACCCTACCAGGCTGCCGACTAGTACTATCACGCCCAGCGCCACCTCATTATCCAGCTTAGTAATTATGGCTAGCGCCAGCAACAGGCTGCCAATACTTAGCAGGGTAGCTACGAACAGCCCCACCCGCAAAAACAGCATTGGCTGGTAATAATCAACAGGATATTTCTCCTCAACAGCAGCCTGCTGCGCTGGCGATAGTAGGCCGCGTCGCTGCCAGCGGGCAGCCTGGGCACGCAGGGCATCGTGCAGTGGCCAGGCGGTGGGGTAGGCTTTGAAGCTCATGCGAGGCGAAGGATTTTTTTGATATTGAGGAATAGCAATACGATGCCCAGCAGCGTCAGCGGCAAATACAGCACTATCATCGCCATTAACCAGTTGCCAGAATGGTCATTAGCGAGCACTGTCACAATGCTGTAGGTGATAGCTACATAGCTGTAGGCCACGCTCATCAGCAGAAACAGGTACGACTGCGTGCGCCGCGCATACCACACCAGCCCCGCGCTGAGCGCCAACGCCAGCAGCAGCCACCCCAGCTTTTGGCCCCCGTCGGCATCAAACAAAAGGCTCGTGGCTGCTTGCAGCGCCACAATGCTGCCCAGCGATAGATAGGTGAAGGCAAAATGTCGCTTCCGGTTTAGCAGCTCCGACCCGAGACCGGCTGCCACCAACCCCACCCCCAGCAGCAAAGCCGGTAGACTGAGCACACGCCAGAGAAAACTACTGTCGTTGAATAGCTCCAGCGGGGCCACGCTCACGCCCACCCACGCGGCCAGCGCCGTAATGGCCATCGAGAGCACGCCCCGGTGGTCGAAGCGGTAGGCCAACCCAAAAAACAGCCCGGCCGGTAGCACCGTGGCCAGTCCGTAGCGCGTGCCAAACAACTGGTACTGCACCTGCAAATAGCCTTCGAGCACCAGAAAAAGCAGGCAGCTCAATATCAATAAGTAGTCGGCGGCAATGCTGGTGCGCGGGGCCTCGCCCCAGGTAAAAGGCCCCAGGTGCCGCACGGCATAAGCAAACGAAGCACTCATAGCCAGCGTGATAGCCCCGATTATCACGCCGTGCCCAATACTGTCGATATGCTGATAGATGAGCACACCCACCCCGCCCACCAGCAAGGTGATGCCCAGGTAAAGCAGCGCCCGCAACTCATAGTGCAGCGAGAACGGCCGGGTGCGCTCATCTTCGGCGATGGCGGCGGCCTGGGCGGGCGGCAGCAGGCCACTGGCTTCCAGCTCGGCCAGCAAGCGGGCGGTAGGGATAGGCATACAACAGGAGGGTAGAAGCGGAAAGTCGGCTTAAACTTACGCCCTGGCTCCTGCCGCCGCGCTTATCTGGTCCCAACCGGCCGCTTGCGCTTTCGTACTGCTACCCAATCACCCATTTTAATCAATGGCCGAACTTCGTATTCAACCTAAAAAATCTGGCCCCAGCCCGTGGCTGCTGGTGGCCCTGGCAGTAGCGCTGCTGGCCGCTGCCGCCTACTTCTACCTGCGCCCCGACCCGGCCGAAGAGCCGGCGTCCAATTCCACAATGGCTATTTATACGCCCGTGCCTGCCGATAGCCTGGCCCCCGACAGCCCCGCCGCCGAGGCCCGCGCCACCCCGCCGCCCGACGACTCCATCGAAACCAGCCCGCCGCTGGGCAGCCCGTCGCCCGCCCGCATCCGGCTGCTGGAGCTCGCGCCCCAGCTCACGCAGCTCGCCGACCGCGCCGACCTGCGCGACGATGCCGCCATCCGCGAGCAGCGCGATAACTTCACCAGCGCCACCTCCCGCCTCGAAGACGGCGACCCCAAAGCCAGCCTGCGCCCCGGCCTGGTAGCCGCCGCCAGCCTGCTGCTGGCCGTGCAGCAAAAAGGCTACCCCAACCTCGAAGCCGAGGCCAAAAACCTGCTCAGCCAAGCCAATCAGCTCACGGGCCGCGACACCACGCCCGCTGAGCAAACCCAAAACCGCGAGTACCTGACCAAGGTGGCCGACTTGCTCAACATGCTGAGCTACCCCATCAAGGACATTCTGTAAACCAGCCCATTATGCCCAGCCCCATCCTGCGCCGTATGCGCGATTTACCCAATTTTGAGATGGCTACCGGCGACCCCGACCCGCGCGGCTGGCCCGTGCGCGGCGGCGATGGCCAGGCCTTCGGCGTCGTGCAAGAGTTGTTTGTTGACCTCGACACCCGCCGCGTGCTCTACCTAAACGTAGAGCTCGACCGCGGCCTACCCGGTGTGCCCACGCCGGCCCCGCACGTAGAAACACAAATTTTGCTGCCACTGGCAGCCGTGAACCTCGATACCGAAGGCAGCAGCGTGTTCATCACGGCTCTGCGCCGCGATACTGTGAGTACCTATCCGCCGTTTGTCGATTTTATCTTGCCGACTGAGTTTGAGGAGGCGATGCAGCAGGCGCTGGGCATCTAATTCTTCTAATAAACTAATAAACAAACACGTCCGTCATGCTGAGCTTGTCGAAGCATCTTGGTCGGTTACGTTAGGAATAGTACCCCAACGAATCAGCCAAGATGCTTCGACAAGCTCAGCATGACGGACGTGTTTTTTACCTGCTAGGCTGTCGTTAGTTAGCCCGCAGCATGTCAGCCACGGCCGTTACCCAGTAGGGTTCCGAGTTTAGCGAAGGCACCAGCTGCCAGTGTTCGCCGCCATTTTCTTCGAATAGCTCCTTGAATTCCATGCCCACTTCCACGGTAGTTTCGAGGCAATCGGCCACGAAAGCGGGCGAGAAGGCCAGCACTTTTTTGATACCTTTAGCCGGGAATTCCTTAATCACCTCATCGGTGTAAGGCTGCAGCCACGGGTCGCGCAGGCGGCTTTGCAAGCGGCTCTGAAACGTAACCGTGTATTGGTCGTCGCGTAAACCTAACTCCTTGGCCAGCAGCCGCGACGTAGCGAAGCACTGCGCCCGGTAGCAGTAGCGGTTGTTCTTGTTATACGTATTGCAGCACTTGCCCAACTGGCAGTAGCCCTTGAAACTGCCCTTCAGCACGTGCCGCTCCGGGATGCCGTGGTAGCTGAATACCACGTGGTCGTAATCGTGCTTCTCCATCTCGGCCCGGCCGCGCTTCCCAAAGCTGCTGATGAAGCCGGGGTCGTCGGTGAAGGTGCTGATAAAATTGATAGTCGGTACTATCCACCAATCTTTTACGATATCCATTACCTTCTCCTGCACCGAGCCGGTGCTGGCCGCCGCGTACTGCGGAAACAGCGGCAGCACGATAATGCGGTCCACGGCCGCGTCGCGCAGCTCCTCCAAGGCGCTCTCGATGCTGGGGTTCTGGTAGCGCATGCCGAAGGCCACCACGTACTCGTCGCCTAGCTCTTTTTGCACCAGCTCTTTCAAATCGAGGCCGTGAAACAACAGCGGCGAGCCGCGCTCGGCATCCCAAAGCTGCTGGTAGATTTTGGCCGACTTGGGGGCGCGCAACGGCACCACCAGCCCCTGAAAAAGCGGGTAGCGGATGGCAGCCGGCATATCAATCACGCGGCCATCGGTGAGAAATTCGTTGAGGTAGCGGCGCACATCGCCGGTTTGGGGCGAATCGGGCGTGCCAAGGTTTACTAATAAGACGCCAATGCGGCGGGTGGGGGTAGGCATTATTTGTAGCTATTCGCTGTTAGCTTTTTGAAAGTACGTGTCAGGCTTCGACAAGCTCAGCCTGACAGGCTTACGAAATACCAGCAGCCTGTTTTATGTCGATTGCAGGGTAAACCAAAAAACCAGCTTTTCGGCTTCATTCAACCTGCAAAAAAAGCTAATAACTAGCGGCCAATAGCTAACCGCTCAAAATCGCCGTACCTTTGCGGGCTCATTTTCAAACCCCTACCTCGCGTGAACCCCGAACCTAAGCCTCACCGCGCCGGCTTCGTCAGCATCATCGGCAAGCCCAACGTGGGCAAGTCGACGCTGATGAACGCGCTCGTGGGCGAGCGCCTGAGCATCGTCACGAGCAAAGCCCAGACCACGCGCCACCGCATCCTGGGCATCCTCAACGGCGATGATTTTCAGCTAGTTTATTCCGATACGCCCGGCATCATTCAGCCCAAGTACGAGCTACACAATGCCATGATGGCCTTCGTGTACTCATCGCTGGAAGATGCCGACGTGATTCTATTCGTAACCGATATCTACGAAAAGCACGACGAAGAGCCCGTAGTCGAGCGCCTGCGCAAAACCACGGACACGCCCATCTACGTGCTGGTCAACAAAATAGACCAGGCCGACCAAGCCGAAGTCGAAGCCAAGCTGGCCTACTGGAAAGAACAGCTACCCAACGCCACCGACGTGCTGCCCATCTCGGCGCTCAATGCTTTCGGCACCGAGAAAGTATTGCAGCTGGCCCTCGAAAGCCTGCCCATTCACCCGCCCTACTACCCCAAAGACGAGCTCACCGACAAGCCCGAGCGCTTTTTTGCCGCCGAAATGGTGCGCGAAAAGATTTTCAAGCTCTATAAAAAGGAGGTGCCTTACAGCTGCGAAGTCACCATCGAGGAGTTTAAGGAAGACGATGATATCATCCGCATTCGCGGCGTTATCTACGTCGAGCGCAATAGCCAGAAGGGCATCATCATCGGAGCTAAAGGCGAGGCGCTGAAAAAAGTCGGCACCTGGGCGCGGGAGGAAATGGAGAAGTTTTTCCAGAAAAAAGTATTCCTAGAGCTGTTTGTGAAAGTCAATGAGAATTGGCGCACGGATAGCAAAGCGCTCAGCCGCTTTGGCTATCAGTAAAGTAGCGCGGACTTTTAGTCCGCGATTTTAACGATTGCAAACGCGGACTAAAAGTCCGCACTACACTATATACGACCATAATTAACCCTAATTACTCCGGGTACTGCCGCGCCAAGGTCGGGCCGGCGGCTGGAGTCAAACCAATGAATACCATTGCTATTGTCGGCCGCCCCAACGTGGGCAAGTCGACCCTTTTTAACCGCCTGGTGGGCCGCCGCCAAGCCATCATGGACAACCAGAGCGGGGTAACCCGCGACCGCCACTACGGCTACGGCGACTGGACGGGCCACAATTTCACCGTCATCGACACCGGCGGCTACGTCCATAACTCGGACGATATTTTCGAAAGCGAAATCAACCGCCAGGTGAAGCTGGCTATTGATGAAGCCGACGTTATCCTCTTCATGGTTGATGCCGACCAAGGGCTGCACGGCCTCGATGAGGAATTTGCCGGTATGCTACGGCGCTACAAGACCAAGAAGCCCATCTATCTGGTTGCTAATAAGGCCGATACTAACCTACGCGCCCAAGGCTCGGGTGAGTTTTACGCCCTAGGCCTCGGCGACACGGAAGTATTTGCCATCAGCTCGGCCAATGGCTCGGGCACCGGCGAATTGCTGGATGCCGTGGTAAGCCACTTCGACGAAGTGGGCGAGGAAGAGCCCAACGCCGGCCTGCCTCGCATCGCCATCCTGGGCCGCCCCAACGTGGGTAAGTCGTCGTTTGCCAACCTGTTGCTGGGCGAAGACCGCAGCATTGTGACCGATATCGCCGGCACTACTCGCGACTCTATCGAGGCGAAGTACAGCGCTTTCGGCCACGAGTTTATGCTGGTCGACACGGCCGGCCTGCGCCGCAAAGCGCGGGTAAACGAAGACATCGAATTTTACTCCAACATGCGCTCGCTGCGCGCCATGGAGGCGTCGGACGTGTGCGTGATTCTACTCGACGCCAGCCGCGGCATCGAAGCGCAGGACGTGGCCATTATTGCTCTAGCCGACAAAAACCGCAAGGGCATCGTTATCCTGGTAAATAAGTGGGACTTAATCGAGGATAAGGAGACGAATACGGCCCGTGATTTTGAAGCCAAAATCATGGAGAAAATAGCGCCCATCGCCTACCCGCCCGTGCTGTTCATTTCGGTGTTGAACAAGCAGCGCGTACACAAGGCGCTGGAAGTCATCATGGAAGTGTATACCAACAAGCGCAAAAAAATCCCGACTTCGCAGCTCAACGATGTGATGCTGAAGGAGATTGAGAAATACCCGCCGCCCATTCAGAAGGGCAAAATGGTGCGCATCAAGTACGCTACACAGCTGCCCACGCACAACCCAGTATTTGCCTTCTTCTGCAACCTGCCGCAGTACATCCCCGACTCCTACGCCCGCTACCTCGAAAACCGCATGCGCGAGCACTTCGACTTCAAAGGCGTGCCGATTGGGCTGGCCTTCCGGAAAAAATAAAAAACTTTGCTTACGGGCGGGTTACCTCTACGGTTGCCCGGTATTAAGCCCCGTAACCAAGAACCTCCTTACCATTTTTACCATGAAAAAAGTACTGTTCCTCGCCGTTGCTGCTGTATCGATGTCGCTCGCTTCTTGCGGCGAAAACAAAGTTGCTGAGAAGCAAGCCGACGCAGTAGAAGCTAACGCTGATGCTAGCGCTGCCAAAATGGAAGCTGCTGCTGACACGACTAAAGCTCAAGGCGAGAAAGCTGCTGACGCTATCAAAGCTGAAGGCGACACCGCTAAGAAAATGTAATTTCCGGCGCTTTCGCGCCGCAATTCAAAAGCCCTTTCCTACCCGGAAAGGGCTTTTTTCGTTTTATTGCTGTACCTTTAACGAATAAATACTAGGTTAAGCTTTTTAGGATTATTACAATATTTTATTTTTACTGTTATTATCGCTATTCGGGGATATGAGTACTGTTACGCCGAGTGTACTAGTAGTAGAAGATAGCCCAACGCAGGCTCGCATACTCAGTGCCTGCCTGTTGCAACTAGGGCTACCATTATTGGGGCCAGCCGCCACGGCCACCGATGCACTGGCCCTTTGTGCCTCCACCTGGCCCGCGCTAGCCATTATCGACTTAGGCCTGGCCGCCGGCAACGATGGCATAGCCCTAGCCCAGGAATTGCGGCAAAAGGGACCGCTACCGCTCATTTTTATTTCGGCCACCGATGATACGGCACTCCTGACGCGGGCACGGGAGCTCCAGCCACTGGCTTTTTTACCTAAGCCATTTACTATCACCAGCTTGCGCCGAATGGTGGAGCTAGGTATCTATGGGCAGGCCCGCACGCCGCTAGACTGGTCGGCTACTTCAACCGCCGAGCCAGCGGCTTCGCCGTGGCTGTTTGTGCGCGAGCGCGACGTGTTGATGCGCTTGGCTATAGCCGATATCACTTGCGTGCATACCGAGCAGAAGCACGCTGTTATCACGCTGGTATCGGGGCGGCGGCACTCGGTGCGCACTCCACTGGCCGAGCTGCTGCTGAGCTTGCCCGACACCTTTGTGCAGGTGCATCGGTCGTGGCTGGTCAATTTGAATTATATCGAGTACGTCGACCCGTTGGCGGGCATCATCCGGCTGCCAGGCACGGTAGAAGCTCCGTTGGGCCGCACCTACCGCGACGAGCTGCTACGCCGCCTCACGCTTATTTCCTAGCGGTGCATCGTGGTGCAAAGCGTTGGCTTCGCGCTTTGTCTTTACAGAAAAAACTTTCGTCCCGCGTGAGCGAAGCCCAGGCTCGCTCGCCCAACCCTGAAAC
>CAXUKA010000220.1:0-10742 GCA_964251335.1 uncultured Hymenobacter sp. | reverse complement strand
AGCTGCGGGTCGTAGCAAATACATGCACTTGCTAAAGCTGCTGCACGCCCCAGCCACCGCGCCATCCGATCGTGCCAAGGCTGTGCAGGATGCTGTCAACTCATTGGGACTGTAAAAAAACAGAAGCATACCAAGCAGTCACTAAAAACCGGCCTGCCCCCGAGCGCTCAGTTCGCGTAAGAGCGCTTTCAGGTCAACTGGCTCTTGTAGTTGTCGCATTAGGAAGGCTAAATATTCCGTTTCATCACGTAGGCCACGCTTGATTTCGCGTAGGCGGGTACGCTGTTGCTTTTCGGTACCGCTCCACGGCGCATCGGCAACGGGGCGTTGGGCCTCGGCCAACTGCTCACTCAGCTGCGCCTGCTGCTGCGCCAGTGCCAGCGTGTAACGGCGCAGCAGGTCCTCGGCTTCAGCCGCGGGCGGGGTGCTGGTGGGCGTATCGGCTAGCAACGTAAGCAAGGCCGCCAGGTCGCCGGCTGCGTAGGCCGCCGTGATGCGTTGCATCAATTCCGTTTGGGCTTGCTGGGTGGCCGTGTCGGCCAGAGCGGCGCGGTCGGGGTGGTGCAGGCGAGCCAGTTGGCGATAGGCGGCTTTCGTGTTTTGCAGCAGCGCTTGGCCGGCGGTGTCGGCTTGGCGGGCTTCGGCCTCCTGGGCTTGCTGTGCCCGCTGCTGGCGGCGAGCTCGGGCCTCGGCTGCGGCCTGCTCATGGGGCAGCAAGTCGGCCATTGCCGGTGGGGGAGAAGGCGCAACTGGCGCTGGTGTTGGGGCGTAGCGTGCCAGTACAGCCGATTCATCCTCGCCAAATCGCGCTTGCAGGCTGCGCGCATTATACACTAGCAACTCGGTTACCTGCTGCACTTCGGCGCGGCTAAGGTAGCCACTCAGCAATGCCTCTTCCAGGGGCTCATAGAGTGCACGCCGTGCCGCTACCGTAGCGGCTGCCAGCGGCCCTACCTGTCGCCAATAGGCCTGACGCGTAGTAGTTTGCGCGCTACGCAAAGAGTGCAATTGTTCGCGCAAGATTTCAACAGCTTGGATAGCTTGGCGAAATGCCTGCTGTGCTGGAGTGCCTGCCGACTCGGTAGACGCAGCCCGCTCTGGCAGTGAGAGGCGTTGGGGAAGAGAAGAATCAGCCACGGCCACAAAAATACTCAATGGCGCACGTGCAATAGATTTATTTGATAATGCCTGAATCCTTTTTGTGAATTAATAGTATAAAGCTGCGCATTAGGAAAAGCCTTTTATTAGTAGATGAAAGATTGATATTTAATGTAAATAATTGCCGTGGAAAAATATTTTAAAATAATTTAAGAAATTAGTTGCAGATATAAAAAATATTCCCCTACCTTTGTCACACTAAACCACCACAACCATGTGTCACCTAACACTCAGCCGCCGGAATTCGGATAAGATGCAGCCAGGACGGCTGCCGCTGCTCGGTACATGTGCCTGTCTCTAGCCCTGCGCTAGAAATGTCACTGCCCGAGCCCCTAAGCTCGGGTTTTTTTGTGTTTAGTCGGTTCGTCAACCGTTTAGCCTTTCTGCCCGATGCCATTTATCCGCCCCAATTACCCGTTGCAGCAGCTCCTGAGCCCGCCCACAAGTGGTTGGAGTAAGTGGCACGGCTATGCTTTTTCTTTGAGGTGTAAATACCGGTAATTGCCGGATAGTTTATGCACACGAAAAAGCCTGGCCATTATCCGCCGGGCTTTTTTGTGTAATTGCTAAACGAATAAAAATACGTTTTTATTCGCAAGGAAAAGTATTGTCTTTACTATTCAAAAGTAATTACCTGCTTAATTAATTTTTTGCCTATTCACCACCTTTACTTCCACCCACCATGCGCTTCAATTTTAACTTTCGCAAAGCGCCGCCTGCTCCCGTTCTCAACCACGAAGGTGCGCCGGCCTACGTGCTCACCCCGGCTTTGGAGCTGTACGCTGCCGTAGCCACGGCCGCCCTCAGCGACCAATTCTACGAAAAAGCAGACACTCGCCTAGCCCGTTTGCGCGAGCTGGTGGCCAAAAACGAGCCGCACTTCGTAGCCCAGCTGGCGGTGTACGCCCGCGAGCAGCTCTACCTGCGCTCGGTGCCGCTGGTGCTGGCCGTGGAGCTGGCCCGCATCCACAAGGGCGACAGCCTGGTGAGCCGCCTGGTGGCACGAGTGGTGCAGCGGGCCGACGAAATCCCAGAATTATTGGCCTTCTATGCCCAGGCCAACGGCCGCAGCGGTACCAAAACCCTGGGCCGCCTCTCCAAGCAGATGCAACATGGCTTAGCGCTGGCCTTCAATAAGTTTGATGCCTACCAGCTGGCCAAGTACAACCGCGACGGAGCCGTTCGCCTGCGCGATGCCTTATTCCTGGTGCACCCCAAGCCGCGCGATGAGGCCCAGCAAGCGGTATTCGACCAGCTTGTGGCCGACACCTTGCCCACGCCTTACACGTGGGAAACCGAGCTGTCGGCCGCTGGTCAGGTAGATTACGCCTCGCCTGCCGAGCGCCAAGCTGCCGTGGCTCGCACCTGGGAAAACCTCGTGCTGAGCGGCCGCCTAGGCTATATGGCCTTACTGCGTAACCTGCGCAACTTGCTGGAAGCCAATGTAAGCGCCGACGTGCTAACCCGCGCCTGCGCCACCCTGGCCGACCCCACGCAAGTAGCTCGTGCTAAACAGTTGCCCTTCCGCTTTTTGGCCGCCTACCGCGAGGTACTGGCCCTGAACCACGGTGCGGTGGCACCGGTGCTGGCGGCGCTCGAAGCAGCTATTACGGCCAGCGTGCGCAACCTGCGCGGCTTCGACGCCGACACCCGCGTGGTGGTGGCGTGCGACGTGTCGGGCTCGATGCAGCAACCCATTTCGCCGCGCAGCAAAGTGCTGCTCTACGACGTAGGCCTGGTGCTGGGTATGTTGCTGCAAAGCCGTTGCCAGCACGTAGTTACCGGCATGTTCGGCAACACCTGGAAGCGTGTGCCCTTGCCGCAAGGCCAGGTGCTGCGCAACGTGCAGGAGTTGTACCGCCGCGAAGGCGAGGTAGGCTACTCCACCAACGGCTACCTGGTGATTCAGGACTTGCGCCAGCGCCGCGAGGTAGTGGATAAAGTCATGATTTTCACCGACTGCCAGCTGTGGGATAGCACTGGTCGTAACAACGACTTGGCTCAGGAGTGGGCCGCCTACCGCGCCAACGTGGCCCCCAATGCCCGCCTGTACCTCTTCGACCTCGCCGGCCACGGCACCACCCCGCTCGACGTGCGCGCCGAGCATGGCGTGGCCCTCATCGCTGGCTGGTCCGATAAAGTATTCGACGTGCTCGCGGCCCTCGAAAACGGTGGCAATGCCCTCACCGAAATTCAGAAAATAGCGCTGTAAACCAAGCTGAACGGCTGGGAAAATTAAGCGGAACCTCCCGGCCGCTACCGCGCTCTTCCAAAAATCGGTGCCGTAGCCAGGGCCTACTTCGTTTCAAGGAACGATTGGGGCCGCCGTGCCCCGTCGGTAAACGGTCGCAAGACCTGTAGCCCCGGCGCTTGTCGCCCGATTTTTAAGCTGAATGCCAAGAAATTGGCAACATAATTGCATCACCCTTTAGACAAGCATTCTTATGCTTCTCAACTTAGGCAAACGGCTGACCCCTTAATGGCAGCCGCTGGCCGGAACGGACTACCGCCGAGGCGACTGTGCTTCGGCGGCCCGTTCCAAACCAGGGCCAACTCCCTCTTGTACAGGTGCCGTAGGCTGGCGCTACTTCTTGGTTCTTTAGGTTCGACTCCTGCCCGTTGCTTCGGCGGCGGTTGAAACGCCAGCTGCTTTTTGCCCTGTATTTTACTTGCTGCCGGGTGTCGTAGCCGAGCGTTCCTTCGTCGGTATAAGTTCGAATCTTATCGCCCCGACCAAAACTGGGGCGTAGCTCAATGGTAGAGCAATAAGTTGCAGGCAACTTATTACCCCGGCAGCTTGAAGAGGTGTGAACCCAAAAACTTCTTTCTGACGTGAAAACAACTTTCCTTTTCGTTGCTGATTTTTAAAGCCTTCTAAACCGGGTGCCGTCGCGCTGCCATACTTCGCTCCCTTGATGGGCCGGTGGCGGGTTCGACTCCCGAAGTGACAGCCTGCGAAGGCTGCCGCTTTGCGTCGTGGTTCACGCCGGTCCGGTGGTGGCGCACCTGTTGCCCCGGTTTAGAGGGCTTTAAAATCAGTAACTTATATAATAACGGGTGCCGTAGGTGGGTCATACTTCGTAAGTAGTTCCGCAAGGTTTGCAGGTTCGAGCCCTGTCTCGGGGCGTGCCCTGAGTGGCGAAATTGGTAGACGCGCTATTCTAAAAGCCCCGCCGCTTGTTGCCCCGTTTTGATTAAATGTTTGGGTGCCGTAGCCCGGCCATACTTCGCACTTTTAATGCCCAGGTCGCAGGTTCGAATCCTGCTGGTAGTTACTTCGGTAGCTATTGTAGCTCAGTCTGGTAGAGCAGGATATGAAGGCCGGACGCTTGTTGCCCCAAACTAGAATTAAAAACCCAGTGCCGTAGGCTGGCGCTCCTTCGTTTGGTGAAATCTGACTGTTAATCAGAGTTGGGGTTCGACTCCCTTTTCCCAGGTTTCAACCTGGGAAATGCCGCCGACCGCTTGTTGCCTGGGTTGATTTTTTGTCCTGAATACTTACTGAAACCGGTGCCGTAGCGGGGCCATACTTCGTCAGGGTTAAGGAGGTCGCGGGTTCGAATCCCGTTCGCTGGTTTAGCTAGCGATAGCGCAGTGGTTAGCGCGCCTTAAATCGAAGGCCCTGCGCTTGTTGCCCGGTTTTTTAGGGGTTCGGTGGCAAGCTAAAGCTACCCTACACGACTGAATTGGGTGTCGTAGAGGAGCGCTACTTCTTGTATCCCCCAGGGATGCCGCAGGTTCGAATCCTGCCCGCGTGGGCGCTGGCCCGCGTGCGTGGCTGAGTGGCCAAAAGCGAGAACTCGTTTCTATCGCTCCTTGCCTGTCGCCCCGATTTTCATTCCTTTTCTCCTCTCAAAACCATACACTGCCATGCAAAAGGCTATTCCTGACCATCCCGCCGCAGACATGAATATTCCACCCCTTAACTCGGCGGGCCGCCGTGGCCGCGTCGGTTGTGTATGGCCAATCGCAACAAACCCCTCCCGGCCCAAGTGCGCACCGCACAGCGGGCCGACGCCGCCCTAGCGCGGCACCTGAACTGGCAAAAATGGCCCTTGGCCCGCCAAATAGCGTACCTTTTTTCGGCCGATGCCGCCAATATTGCCACCCGCGCCGAACCCTATTCGGTGCTAGCCGAGCTGTACCGGCACTGCGTAGCCACGCGCTCGACTAATGAGCAGTGGCGCATCCGGCACTTTCTGAGCCAATTAGCGCACTGTCGCACGGCCCTGCTGCACCGGCCCGAATTGGTGCCGGCCCTGGCGCACATCGGCTTGCACTTTGCCAGTCGGGTGCGCGAATTAGAAACCTGGCAGCCGCCCTCCAAAAATGCGTTTTACCAGCTCGATAGCCTGCTGCGGCACCTTTTCGACCAGTACGGCGACGTGCCAGCCTGGGTGCTGAACGGCTGGGGCAGCAACCCCGACCACCACGCGGGCCTCGACCTCACGGCGCTGGCATTGCACCTGGGCCGGGGCCAGGCATTGCGCCGCTTCGAGGCGCTGCCGGTGCCCATCAGCAAGCGCCAGGAGCACGCTTTGCGGCAGGCTCCGGCGGGCTGCACGTTTCAGGAGGCCTACCGCTATGCCCAACTGGCCGAGCGCGATGCCACCGAATGGTTGGGCGTGGCCCTCGATTCGCGCCTGGGCCGCGAGCCCATCGGCCCCGACGATGGGCTGTGGCTGGCGGTGCTCGACCTCTTCCGGGCCGAGCCCGACGTGGACCCCTGGCAATTCGGCCCCGTGTGCGACTGGATTCACTTCCGCCGCCGCGTAGGTAGCCCCGACGAGCCGGCCCAGCCGGGCTTCTCGCTCAAGGGCCGCAGCCTGGCCTCGCTGCTGGCGCACACGGCCCGCTGGCATCGCACGCTCGGCAAAGCCCGTCGCAACCCACACTATATGAAGCTGCTCGAAAGCACGTGGCCCGGCCTGCCGGTGCCCGACTTTGTGGGCGGCGAGGGTGGCTGGGTGCAGGTACGCCAGTTGCTCAGCTACCCCGCTCTGCTCGAAGAAGGCCAGCGTATGCACCACTGCGTGGCCGGCTACTCGCGCATGTGCCAACTAGGAAATGGTGGCATCTTCTCGCTCACCTTCAACGGCTCACGCATGCTGACGCTACAGCTCAATCACTTCCGCCGCCTGGTGCAGGTACGCGGCAAGTACAACCGCCTGGCCTCGGTAGAGGAGCAGCGCTGGGTGCGGCAGTGGCTCGCCGAAGCGCAGCTGACGGTGTCAGACTATGCTTGGGAAGACTGATTTCATTTACCAATGGAGTGCGTCAAAAAACACGCTGTCATGCTGACGAAGGAAGCATCTTGGCTGGTGCAGTAATCCCTTGCGCTAGCAACGAAACGAGCAAGGTGCTTCCTTCGTCAGCATGACGAAATAAGAATAAATACTCACCAAAACGGTGCCGTAGCGCTGGCTTCCTTCGACTGAAACCCGAACCAACCAAGCCAGCGCGCCCGTCGCCCGTTTTGCCCGAAGCTGCCGGATGCCGTTAGAGCGGCGCTACTCCGACCTGTCCCGTTGACCAACGTGCGCCGCGCGCCCATTGCTTCGGCAGCTTCTTTTTTTACTAACTGTCATGCTGAGCTTGTCGAAGCATCTTGCTCGCACCGTTGGGCGTGCTTGATTACTGCACCGGCCAAGATGCTTCCTTCGTCAGCATGACAACTGGATTAATTCCTAATCCTT
Source organism: uncultured Hymenobacter sp. (assembly GCA_964251335.1). Lineage (GTDB taxonomy): Bacteria > Bacteroidota > Bacteroidia > Cytophagales > Hymenobacteraceae > Hymenobacter. The sequence continues at coordinate 3,888 of CAXUKA010000220.1, read as the reverse complement.
GCTCCCTCATTTTTAATCCTATTCCCATGGCCTCGCAACTACGCGGCAATGACTTGCGGCAGCTCGGGTTTCCCGAGGGTCGCGCTATCGGGCTGGCGCTGGCGCAATTGCAGCGCAAAGAATTTAAGCGCCTGCCCCAAAATGAGCAGCTAACCCTGCTCAAAACCATTCTTACCACCCCTAAAGACTACCTTACTGACCTGGCGTGGAGCCATACGGCCGCCGCGTTGCTGCCGCCCCCGTCGCGGCACGTCGCGCTGGTGGCGCGCAAGGAGTACGCCACCTTCGGGGCCGAGCACATCGAGCAAGGCGCTATCCACCAGATGGAAGTGGCCATGAAGCTGCCCGTGACCGTGGCCGGTGCGCTCATGCCCGACGCGCACTTTGGCTACGGCCTGCCCATCGGCGGCGTGCTGGCTACTGATAACGCGGTGATTCCCTACGCCGTGGGCGTGGACATTGGCTGCCGCATGGCCTTGTCGGTGTTCGACCTGCCGGCCAAGTACCTCACCCAGCGCACACAGGAGCTGCGCAATGCTCTGCTCGCCAACACCCGCTTCGGCGGTGGGCGCGGGTGGGAGCGGGGCCAGCGCCTCGACCACGCCGTGCTGGAACGCGACGAGTTTCAGGCCGTCCCCTTCCTGAAAAACAAGCACGTCTCGGCCGTGGAGCAAATCGGCACCTCCGGCTCGGGCAACCACTTCGTGGAGTTTGGCCTGGTAGAAATCACCGAGCCAACCAATGAGATGGGTTTGCCACTGGGCCAGTATGTAGGCATACTCTCGCACTCGGGCTCACGGGGACTGGGCGCGAGCGTGGCGCAGCACTATACCGGCCTGGCCAAAGACGTGTGCAAACTGCCCGCCGAAGCCCAGCACCTCGCCTGGCTGGGCCTCGATACCGAGGCCGGCCAGGAGTACTGGGCCGCCATGACTCTGGCCGGCGACTACGCCTCGGCCTGCCACGAGCAGATACATCGCCGCCTGGCCAAAGCGCTGGGCCAGAAGCCCCTGGCGAAAGTGGAAAACCACCACAACTTCGCTTGGAAGGAGCGCCTGGCCGATGGCCGCGAGGTCATCACGCACCGCAAGGGCGCTACGCCGGCCGGCGCGGGCGTGCTCGGCATCATCCCCGGCTCGATGACGGCCCCCGGCTTTATTGTGCGGGGGCGCGGAGTGGCGGCGTCGCTCTCCTCCGCTTCGCACGGGGCTGGGCGGCTCATGTCGCGCACCCGCGCCAAGGCCGAATTAGGCGAAGCCGAGGTACGCCGCCACCTCGCCGACTACGGCATCGAGCTAATCGGCGGCGGGCTCGACGAAGCGCCGATGGCCTACAAAGACATCCACACCGTGATGGCTAGCCAGCGCGAATTGGTGGATGTGCTGGGCTCGTTCACGCCGAAAATCGTGCGGATGGACGGGGCGTAGGAGCCTCGGCTTTTCTGCAAAAAAAAGCCTCGACTATAGCAGTCGAGGCTTTTTACGTTTTCTGTCATGCTGAGCTTGTCGAAGCATCTCTACCTCTTTATTGAACTACTTAATAACGAAGCGATAGAGATGCTTCGACAAGCTCAGCATGGCAGAAGAAGCTGCTCTACTAGCGGCGAGTGGCTAGCTCGGGTAGCAGCCGATTGATTACACTATAGTTAATCCCAGTCCAGAATTCCGACTGGTCGAAGTCGATGAAGGTGGCTTCGTCGGTTTCTATGGTTTGGTAGTCAGTAGTGGCGAGGTAGTCTTCCACGTCGTTCATGCTGGCGAAGGACAGCACCGAAATGGCATCCATGCGGCTGCCTTCGGGGTCAGCCTGCGTTGCACCGATATTGTGGAGCTGTGCATAGCGCCGCACGTAGGTATGCGTGGCGGCTTGGGCCAGCACCACCTCGGCGTGCTGTCGAAGCAGCCGTTCTTGGAACGCTTCCCGCGTCAGCTCTGGCCGCCGATGGTGGATTTTGACCAGGCTGATGGGGTCGCGGTGCTGCGGGCTGGGCAGCAGAATGTACTCGCGGGTGATGGAGCGCGTGACCATGCGAAAGGCCGTTTGCTCGTCGGCCACCACGCGCTTATCATACTGCGGCTGCTTGAGCACCCGGTTGATATCGGCCTCGGCGGCGTAGGCGATGTAGGCAAAGCCGTCCCAGCGCGGGCGCTGGTAGGCACCTGAGCATACGGGTCGGCCACCAACTCGCGGTCGGCCGTGGTCATGGCGTGGTAGGGCGGGCGGAAGTACGACGACGGCCCAGCCGCCACGCGGTGCACCTGGTCGTAGCGCAGCACGGGTTCGTTGTCGGTACCTGGCTCTTCGTAGGCGAACTTAGGCCCGTGCACCTTGCGCCAGTACTCGTCCCAATGCTCGAAGCCTAGGAGCGGATTGGCTTCCAGGGCGATTTCGGCCGGCTCAGAATCGGAGTTGTCGAGCGAGTCGCCGTGGCGGCTGCGAGTCGCGCCTGCGTCGTGCGGCCGGTCGGCGCGGGGCGTAGCATCGGCCCGCGTCAAAAATGTGGGCGTGACGATGAGCGGCTCGCTGGTAGCCTGGTAGCTAGTGCGATACGGCGGCCGGTGGCGGTTGTCGGCCCGTGGGTCTTCGGCCGCCGCATTGACGAGTGAGGTAGACATAGAAAAGGAAAGAGGGTGCGGGGCGCGCCTCTACGGAATGAGCCGGTCGGTCCGCAGCTGCGCAAACAAGTCGAAAAATGACTCGTCAGTGGGCTGGTATACGAGGAAGCCCAGCTTGCGGCTTTTCGACATATCGGTCATTACCTCCAGCGGACGGCCCAGGTCGAGGTCGGTGTGCCAGGGCGAGGCCAACAGCCCAAGGTCGGCTTCGGCCAGCTGGTAGCGGTCGGCCAACTCACGCCACAGCGGTGCATCGTCGGCCATTTCCTCTTCCAGCGGGTGCACCGTGCCGTCGAAGCCAGCGGCCTCAATGCCAAACCAAGCGGCTAGGCGCGGCCACAGCCAACTCCAGCGGAAATAATCGCCATTAACGATGTTAAAAGCTTGGTTATGTGCAGCTTCAGTAGTGGCAGCCCAGGCCAGTTGCTTGGCAATTGCGCGGGCGTCAGTCACGTCCGAAAGGCCATTCCATTGGGCCGCCGAGCCGGGCCAGCGGAACGGCCGGCCGGTTTCCTTGCACAGGCTGGCGTACACGGCCAGCGTGGTGCCCATGTTCATGAGGTTGCCCACCGCCTTGCCAATGATGGTGTGCGGCCGGTGGATGCTCCAAGTAAAGCCATCGCGCTCGGCCGCAGCGTACACCTCGTCTTCCTGGGCGTAGTAAAAGTTGTCGATGTTGAGGCGCGGCAGCTCCTCGCGGAACGGCGTGGGCGGCAGCGTGCCCCCCGTGGCGTAGGACTCGAATGGCCCCAGATAATGCTTCAGGCCCGTAACCAACGCCACGTGCTGCACGGTGCCTTTTGGGGAAAGCGCCGCTAACACGTTGCGCACCAGTGCGCTGTTTACCCGAATGTTTTCGACCTCGCTATCCTGCCGCATCCAGGTGGTGATGAACACGTGCGTGGGGTTAACCTCGGCCAGCGCCGTGGCCAGGGCGGCCGGGTCGAGCAAATCGGCGGCTACCGGGTGCAGGCCGGGTACATCGGTGCGGGGGCGGCGGGCCAGGCCGTAGACCGTCCAGCCAGTGGTGAGCAGCTCCTGGGCCAGGTTGCTGCCTACAATGCCGCTTGCGCCGACAATTAACGCGGTTTTACTCATGATTAGGGTACTCAATAAGTTGTGAGTGAGAATTTTGATTTGAAAAGGTGCTGGCTGCTAATTATCAATAACGGGGCGCATTGCCACCCGCCAGCGCCGGGTACTTATCCAGGCTACAACCCACGGGTAGTCCAATAGTTGGTGATATAAATCGAAGATTATATAATGAAAATGC
>CAXUKA010000219.1:0-10810 GCA_964251335.1 uncultured Hymenobacter sp. | reverse complement strand
GGTAGGGGTCGCGCCTCGCCCAGGCTTTGGTAAGGGGCCAGAACACTACCACCAGCCACAGGGCCAGCCCCACTACGCCGCCGCCCAGCAGGGTTTCGAGGTACTGGCTGTGCACGTCGGCCTGGTTGGCGCGTCGCAGACCGTAGCTCTGCCAGCCGTATTGGTCGCGCATGGCGGCGTGGGTATCGGCCAAGCCTACGCCCAGAAACCAATGCTCCCGAATGAGGGGAAGCGCAGCTTCGATTGCTGTAAGCCGCTGCGAGAGCGAAAGGTTGTTGATATCATTGTGTTTTTCATACTGCTGCATATCGTTTACCGTAGCATTGAACCGCTCCCGCACTGACTCAAACTGGTGGTACGCCAGCCAAGGCCCCAGCCCCAGTAGCAACAGTAGCAGCACCCCCAATACCCACTGGCGGCGATAGAGCAATAGCCAACCCGCACACACCAGCAGACCGAGGTAAAAGGCTAATAGCCCAGTGCGGTAGGCCAGTACATGCAGTGCAACGGTCGCCCCAATTGCGGCGGCACCCAGGGCTACCCGCAGCACTAGGCCATTTGCCTTTTGGCGGGCCATTACTACTCCCCAGAAAGCGCTGATGGCCAGCATCACCCCAAAAAAGATATGGAAGATGCCCGTGACAGCCTGCACATTCTGCCCCATACTAATGGCCGCATTGCCGCTAGCTGGGTCGAGCCAGTATTTGCCCAGCGTGGCCAAACCCACCGCCGCCGTGCCCAATACGAATAGCGCACCCACCGCCCGCCGCTGCTCGCTCGTGAGCGGCACCGCCAGCGCAAACGCCAGCGGCACGCCCAGCCAGGTGAGGCTGCGAAAAAGCTCGTGTCGCCACACCGCCCATTCGCTGGTATACAGGCCGCTGAGCAATAAAAAACCCATCATGGCCGCGGCGCGCATGGCTGCTCCATTATGAAAGTACAGCGGCCATGCGCGCCGCAGGTGGGGGTTGAGTAAGGCGGCCACCACGCCCGCTACGGGGCTGAGCGCCACCAGCGCCCGGCTGGTCAGCAGCCCCGCCACGCCCGCCGCTGAGGCCAGCCATAGCAAGTGCTGCGACAGCCGCCCCGAACGGTAATACTGCTCTAACGCACTCATCATCAGGTACGCGCTGTTTCCAGATTCAGCTTGCCGGTGAGTTCGGCCACGGCTTCGTCAGTTTCGAGGCGCTTCTGATATTCCACTATGAGGTGGCCGCCTGTGAGAACCGTCAGGCTGCGGTTGAGCTGTGCCAACTCGGCGTATACCTCAGGCCGGCGGGCCGAGGGCTGCCCGCGCTTGAGGCCCCGACGGCGGGCCAGCCACCCTGCCAGCCGCAGCCACGGGTAGTAAAAAGGCAGCAGCGCCAGCGAGGTATAATTGACCCGGCTGGGGTGCACCTCCACGATGCGCAGGCCCGACAGCGCCGCCAGCACCCGCTGCTTGGTCACGTTGGCAAAGAAGATGTGCCCCAGGTACACGTCGCCGATGGTCTGCGCTTTTTCCGAGGCCCAAATGGAATCGACCTCATTCGGAGCCATCAGCTTGTATTGCTCACTTTCGAGCAGCAAGTAGCTGAGGCGGGTGCGCAGGTTGGAGTAGTTGGGCGTGGTGATGATGGCCCGCCCGCCCGGCCGCAGCACCCGATTCAGCTCCTGAAACAAGTGCAATTGATTGGGCATGTGCTCGATACCTTCCTGGCAAATAACGTAGTCGAAGCTTGCCGCCTCAAAAGGCAGCGTGCCATTGAGATTGGCAGGCACGCACTCGATATCGGGGTAGCGAAAAAACTCGGGGTACAGGTCGGAGGCTGTGACGTGCGCGCCCAGCTCCTTCAGCAGCTGCGACGTGTCGCCGTTGCCGGCCGGCACGTCGAGCACGGCCTTGCCGGCCAGGTCGGCCTGGCGGCGGCGCAGCAGCGCAGGTAACAGGTCTTTTATATCGCTGCTGCCCGAAAAAGCCGGGGCGGAAATACGAATCATCGGCGAAGGAATGGAAACGAGAGCTACAAAGTAACCAGCCAGCCGCCATGCGGCGCGCACCGGCTACTCGGCCGGCTCGGGCTTAGCAGCGGCGGGCGCTTCCATGTAAGTGCCGCACACCTTGCAGGTGCGTAGGTCATCATTGGCCCAAAAGCGGTTCATGATGGGCGGCAGTTGGGCCACGATATCCGTGATTTCGGCGTACTCCTCGAAGAGTTTATTGCCGCAGTTTTCGCAGTACCACTGAAAGCCGTCGAGCTCGCCGGCCGTGCGGTAGCGCTCCAGCACCAAACCTACCGTGCCGGCCGGGCGGCGCGGCGAGTGCGGCACGCCGGGCGGCAAAAGGAACATATCGCCGGGGCCGATGACAATATCAACGGGCTTGCCATCTTCAATAATCTTCACGGTCATCTCTCCTTCGAGCTGCCAGAACAGCTCCTCTCCTTCGTCAACGTGGTAGTCTTTGCGGGCATTAGGGCCGCCTACTACCATCACAATAAAATCTTTGTTATCCTTGAAAACCTGCTGATTACCAACTGGTGGCTTGAGAAGGTGGCGGTGTTCGTCTACCCATTTCTGGAAGTTGAAAGGACGGGAAATCATAAGGTGAATGGTTGGACGGGTGAATGTTGAATTGTTGAATGAGCGTAATTACAAAACAGTAAAGCAGTGTTTTCTGCTTATCCAATACGTTTTTTACGTTCACAGTCGCAAAGGTTGCCTTATCGTTTCCCTTGCAATCAAGCCCATTCAACCATCCACTCATCTAATCATTCATGCTAACTCCCTATCACGCCCTGGTGGGCGGCAGCACTCAAGGCATCGGCCGGGCCGTGGCCGAGGCGCTGGCCGAAGCCGGAGCCACCGTCACGCTCATCTCGCGCAACGAGGCCGCGCTACGCGAAGTAGCCGCTGCCCTGCCCACGCCCACCGGCCAGCAGCACGACTACCTGGTAGCCGATTTCAGCGAACCAACTCAAGTAGCCAATGCCGTGGCGGGCTACCTGGCCACGCACCCCGATGGCTTCCAGATTTTGGTAAACAACACGGGCGGCCCGCCCGCCGGGCCGCTGCTCGATGCCAAGCCCGCCGACTTTACGGCAGCATTTGCGCAGCACGTCATCTGCAACCAACTGCTGGCGCAGGCGCTGGTGCCGGGTATGACCAAGGCCGGCTACGGGCGTATCATCAACATTATCAGCACCTCCGTAAAAATGCCACTGGCCGGCTTGGGCGTGAGCAACACTATTAGGGGCGCGGTGGCCAGCTGGGCCAAAACGCTTTCGAACGAGGTGGCCGGTCAGGGCATTACCGTGAATAATGTGCTACCGGGAGCCATCGTAACCCAGCGCCACGAGTCGCTGATTGAGAAGAAGATAGCCGACACTGGCCAAACCAATGAGCAAGTCGAGGCGGCCATGCTCAAGCAGATTCCGGCCCACCGCTTTGGGCAGGCCAGCGAGCTGGCAGCGGCCGTGGCATTTCTGGCTTCGCCAGCGGCAGGCTACATCAATGGCGTGAGCCTGCCCGTGGATGGCGGGCGCACGGGAAGTTTGTAGGAGCTTGGGAACAGGATACAGAACTAAAAAGACGAGCCATGCTGAACGTAGTGAAGCATCTTGGTCGCTTCACCCGAAACTTGCAACGAAGCGGCCAAGATGCTTCATTACGTTCAGCATGACTCGTCTGTCGACTTTGCCAACCTATTCAACTACTACACAATCAAATTATTACGCTAATTCATTTACCAAGTCGGCGCGGGTTCCATTGCGAAAGCTTCCAGGTCGTCGATGAAGCAGGGCGAGCCGTTCTCATTGAGCGCGTAGACCTTGAGCACATCGGTGGGGCGAATGTCGGCGGGCAGCTTTACATCGACATACACTGGGTTCCAGCTGCGGTAGACAATACCGGGGTTTTGCAGGCTTACGCCGGTCCAGGAAATCGGTTTGCCGTCGCGGTCTACGCTCAGCACCAGCTTATTGCCCCAGTTGCCGTAATCGGAAAACACCCGGCACGAAGCCCGCACATAGTCGCCACCCTGGAGCTTGGTTGGACCAAGAGGCAGCTCCAGCGCGGGGCCGTAGGGCCGGCTGGCATCGGTGTGGTACGACTGCCGGCTGTAGTAGCCCTGCTCGCTGCTGATGCCCGGCATAGTGGCCGGGGTAGCCTGTTCAAAGTCGAGCTTGCCTAGCGACCGAGGCTGGTAGTTGCGCTCGGCGCGGGGCAGGCCTCGGGCATCATCAAGCTGATTATAATCGGCTTGCGTGGGCTGGGTTTTATTGAATACCGCCCAGTAGTAGCGGCGGTTCATGCCCTCGGGGTTGATGATGGAAACCTGGTACTGCCAGTGCTGAAACAGGTTGAGATTGACCAGCAGCACGCTGACTGCAATGAGGGCCGCCTGCACCGCCCAGCGCCGGCCGGGAGTTAGCAGCCACGCAATGCCTGCCGCCCAGGGCAAGGATAGCACCGCGTAGCTCTGCACCATTGCCCGCTGCCCAAAGCCACCGCCATACCACCAAATATCCCAGGCCGATACTACCCACAGATTGAGCACGAAGAACACCAGCGCTGGCACGGCCAGCGCCCTATGCCGCCGCCACAGCGGCACAAAGCCCGCAAGCACCAGTACCAGCAGCGGCGAGTAAATCAGCCAGCCCTTCTTGAAGCTGAACAACACCTGCCAGGTGTGCGGCTTGAAGAAGCTGAAATGCTGGTCGCCGTAGCTGTAAAAAATCCAGTGCCCGGTGGCATAATGCCAGTAAACTAATTGCGGCAGCACGCCCAGAAAGCCGCCAGCGGCTAGCAGCAGTACATCGAGCCAGCGGGTGCGCAGCAGCGCCAGCTTGGCGCGGGCATCGGCTACGCTGGCCACGCCCCACAGCAGCGGTATCACTACCGCTATCATTTCGGAAGGCCTAATGAGCACCAGCAACCCCAGCGTGAGACCGATGGCGAAAGCCCCTAGCCAAGTGGGCCGCTCGTGCCAGCGGGCCGTGAGCAGCAGCAGCAGCGCGTATACCGTGAACAAGTAGTGATGCGACATAGCCGAGTCGTACACCGAATATTGCAAGTAGTTGGAGCCCAGCACCAAGGTCACGAGCACCAGTGCCACTACAGCATCGGAAAAATAGCGCACCAAAAACCGGCGCAGCAAGGCCATACCCAGCAACGCATAAAGCATGCCTCCCAGGCCGATGGCCACCTGGTAGGGTGCCGAAAAGCCATCCTGTGGGTAGTGCAGCCACCCAGCAGCCCAGTGCCCCAGCCAGAAAAGCGGCACCCATAGCAACGCTAAGCCGGCAGTGTACTTCATCACGAGCTGGCCTTCCGGGGCACCTGGTATCTGGCTGGCCTGGTAAAACGAGCTGCTCGGCCCGTACTCCCGCATGATGTCGGCCGCAAAGGCCACGTGGTGCAGGTCGTGGTAAATAAACTTGGCTGGCAGGTAGAGGTAATACCCCATCGCATCCCAGGTCAGCACGGCAATCACGTTGTGCGTATCCCAGTGCGGTGCCCACAGCCGGGCCTGCACCATAAGCACAAACAAAAGCAGCAGGGCCAACAGCGAATAAGGGGCACGGGTGGCCGGCGGGCGAGGTAGCATAGAAGCAAACGAGAGAAAAAGGCAGAAAGGAGAAAATCGCCTCGGGTGGCTAGTTAGCCACGCGCCGCAGCACTACATCGTCGAGGTAGGCGGGCGAAGTGCCTTTGTTGTTCAGGGATGGATTGCGAATTGATTGTAGGTCGTTGGCAGCCGCAGTTACTACCTCCCCAAAAGTCGGCAGACTGCTGCTTCAAATATAGAGGCAACTCCGAGGCAAGCTGACTTGGCTTGCGAACTAGCCCCTGCAGCCAGACCCGATAGAACTTTACCAAGCAGCTATAGTCTGACAATTGCGTTCTAGCTTTGAACTCCTGTTGTACTTCGCGAAGCCTACTCGTAATGAGTAGTTTTTAGCCGGCAAACTCCCCCAGCTTGGTAAAAATCGACACGCTCTCCATTATTATTCCGGTTTTCAACGAAGCCCGGACTATTCACCAGATATTGGACTTGTTGCGCGACTTGGAACTGGTCCACGGCATCAGGAAGGAAATTATTCTGGTCAACGACTGCTCGTCTGATAACTCGGTGGAGGTCATTCAGACCTACATGGCCCGGAACCCAGGTCTCAACCTCCGGTTATTGCAACATGCAGTAAATCAAGGCAAAGGTGCGGCGTTGCACACGGGCATTCGTGAGGCCACCGGCGACTACGTAATCGTGCAGGACGCCGACCTTGAGTATGACCCGGAGGAGTATAACCTACTGCTCAAGCCTATTCTGAAAGGCTTTGCCGACGTGGTATACGGCTCGCGCTTCATGGGTGGTAACCCCCACCGTATCCTCTTTTTCTGGCACAGCATCGGCAACGGCGTGCTCACGTTCCTGTCCAACGCCACCACCGACCTGAACCTGACCGACATGGAAACGTGCTACAAGCTGTTCCGGCGCGACATTATTCAGAGCCTGAAGCTAGTAGAAAAGCGCTTCGGCTTCGAGCCCGAGGTCACGGCCAAAGTGGCGCGGGTGCCGGGCGTGCGCATCTACGAGGTGGGCATCAGCTACTACGGCCGCACCTACGCTGAGGGCAAGAAAATCGGTTGGCGCGACGGCTTCCGGGCCATCTACTGCATTCTCAAATACGGGCTGCTAGGGCGGTAGTCGGCGGGCGTACTTGCAAGCTTCGCCGATAGATACCTCTCGTGTAGGCTACATGTAACACAAAAAGAGTACCTTGTCATGCTATGTACTGCTTACTACTTAATCTGCTTTAAGTAACTGAAGGTCATCCACGTACACAGGCTCACTGCTGTCACCACGCCACAGATATACCAACAATTGGCTTTCAGAATTTACCTCCTTAGGTAAAGGAACTATTTTCTCTACTTCTATCCATTTGTTGAACCCATCGACCTTACCACGCTCTACCAAGTCAACGCCGTCCCAGACGACACCTTTTTCTTGACCGGGATTTTTCACTTCGGTCACCAGCTTGGCAGTAGCCTTGTCGTTTGGCAGAAATATCCAAGCGTGCAATTTAATCTTTTCCAGACGCGAGGAGCTAAGTTTTCCCAATGTACCGTTGTAGCCCAAGCTATAATCTAGACCAGGGGCTACCTTCACTGAATAAACCCCAGAATGGGCTTTATCCTTAGTAAGCGATGCGTTAACGGCTCCACTCATCCACCCTTCCGACTCTTCAAAATCATTACTTGTCATTAGACCGGCAGGTTTATTTTCCGTACGTCCACAAGCAATGCAACTCAAGGTCATCAGGCCATACAGCAGCTTTTTCATTAATTTTTACGGTTGAAATAGGAAGTCAAAGGTAACTGTATTTTAGCTGGCAAAGATGGCAACTTAGTCAATATTTGACTGCAAAAATGGTCATAATCCGCTGATTGCCGGCCATAATATCCGTCTGCTTGAATGGTCGGTCGTAGTCCTGTGGATGTCGACGATAATTACCAATATAGTAATCTGCTTTGTCCCAATCATATATTAGTTGTATATGCGACTGCGAAGAAAGGGGCAGCATTGCATAGTTTAGGCTTAGAGCGCCCCATAGCAGTCCATCTGAGGTTACACGCACTACGGAACGTGAATCGTGCTGATCTATCCAGCGCAGACCTTCTCCAAAAGCAATACCCCAGTAGTCCTGCTCATACTGTTCCGTAACATGAGGACCAGCCAAGATATTGAAATACAGACTTTCATATGGATGCATCCATACCATCTGCCCTGCAGAAGAAAGTACTCCCGCTGCTACCACCACAGTCAGTATACCTTGTAGCAAACGTGGCCGGCCGCGCAGCCAGCTCGCTGTGGCCGTTAGCCCCCGTAATGCTACTAAGAGCAACGAAGGATACACGAAGTAGAGTTGCCGCCAGCCATCGTAAAGCACTGAGTGAAAAACTAGCACGGCTACCAATGGCCCCGTGCCCAATGCCAAAAACAATAGGTCTTGCCACTCGCGGGTGCAGAGCGTATATAACCGCCAACCTCGGCACAACAATTGCCAAGCTAACACCCCTAATCCTATCAATAGAAGACCTAATTGCAGTAAAGGAGTAGTCACGCCTATCCAGATAAAGCTATAATGCCAAGGCAGATGCAGCGAGTTGACTAACTCGCCCCGATATAAGATGGGCCCTTCCCAGCGAAAATGCTTCATGTTGTTGAAAGCCTCTTTGAAATTGTGCCCTGGTGCCGCCCATAAATTGGGCCACAATAGCACCACCAGCCCTGGAAGTAATAGTATATAAAGCCCTACTGCGCCCACAGCCTGCTTCCAATTACACTGCCTGTATTCTCCCCAAGCAGCCCGCCAGCCCAGCAGAACCAATGTAGCTGCTGGCCAGAGCACAGCCATGAGCCGCACATCAATTGCCACTGCACAAGCTAGTGCATGCCACAGTGCCCAGCGCCAAGTAGGCTGCTCTATAAAGCGGATAGTCGTATAGGTAGCTACTAAAGACAGCGCCATAAATACGGCATCCTTGTCGTTATAGAAGAATTCACCAAATAAATGGGGACTAAAGACCAACAAACCGGCAGCGATTAATCCCAGACGCCAGTCGCCGCCATAACGCCGCTTGCCAATACCATACATTGCTAGGATGCCCACCCAGCTCACTAGGAATGTGCACAAATGCCGAAATTGAAAAATGGCACGTGCTGTCTGTAAGTCTAACAGACGTTCCATGAGCGTTACTGGCAGTTCGTAAGCCACGCCGTAGTCACGGTCGGTAAAGTCAGGTAATGCCAGCGGAAAAGCAGAGAAGGCACTACGCTGGCTGGGCGACTCTAGAAAGCTAGGAGCAATTTTTTCAGCTACATAACGCAAATTGGTCATACCAATATTACGACTCTGGGGTAGGTCGAGGCTCATACCATAGTCGCGCCAGATAGCTAAGCCCAGCAACAACAAGCCCCCTAGCAGGCCTGTTACCAGCCAGCGTTGCCAAGGACTATGCTTTGCTACTACTCTTGCTATTCCAGCACCCAACCTAGTAAAATACATAGATGTATTCATTTTTAAGACAAATCTTCTTCTATAATAGCCCTGATTGCTTCAGAATAGCAACCTGTTTTGTTTAGTAGCTAATATTGAGGCAGGTAATAGAAACGCGTAAAAGTAGCGTGATTGACCGCAACGCTAGGGTTCTATCGGCGATAATCGCAGCCATTCTGAGGCAGGCCATGAGTTCGCAGCACGGCCTAGCACGTATAGTGGTTGGTATCCTATTGCTTTGGCTGTGCGCAGTCGCAAGTAGTAAGCACCAGGCGGCAAATCATTTACTGGAAGTGTCCATTGACCAGGGAGACAATCACCCTTGACTTGAATTTTACCTTGTAAGTCAATTACTTCCCAGACAATAGACTCTGACACAAGTATCCTCAGCGGTGTGGTGCGCCAACCTGCCAGCCAAGGGCCCCGCCAGTCGGGGCCAGTTGGCAAAGGCAAATGTGAGGCGCATACCGGGTTAAAATTATCGCGCAATGCCAGGTACAGTCTGCCTACGTTTGGGCTAGAGCACACCAACTCCCAAGTTTGCTGACCGAGCGGGTTGGTATATTCTGGTGCTTGCAGCCGCGGAAAACTAAAAAACGCGGGCTTCCGAGGTCCATATCCGGCAGTGCCAAACGCGGTGGGTGGAAGGTGCCTAGGCCGGTACATTCGGATATAGTCAATAGCCAACGTATCGGTTAGTGCCTGTGCCCAAGCCCATTGGGCCAAGTTGGTAATAATAGATTGCTGGCATCCAAGAGGCAAGAAGCGCGTTTCACGCCGAATGGCTACTCCATCAAAAAAAAAGGTAAGCTGATTGGGCAACCATTCTAAGGCATAGCGGTGGAACTCGGCTGCCAGAGGCTGATTAGTAGGCCAGTCATAGAAGCACTGACACTCACTTTCCTCTACTGGCCCTGGGCGCCAATAATCGTGTGAGTTGACATGTATATTGTTACTGACAACATTCAGCCCAGCCTCCATTATGTCTAGTTCATCTGGGGCACCCCATAGCCAAAAAGCTGGGAAAGAGCCAGCAGTGCGTGGCTGTCGGCATCGAATCTCAAACCAACCGTAACTGACGCCCGTACCAGGTGGGCAGTTTTCCGGCCTTAACGAGTCGGTAGAAGCATGTCGAGCAAACAGCATACCCGAGGTATAGCGAAGTGCCATTTGTCGCTGCCGGTCAGGCGTATACTGACGTGGCGTAGGCAGGCGACTAGAGGTAAGCAATAGCACTCCTTGGCGCACCGTTACTTCGCTACCAACATAATATTCTGTTTCCAATCCTCCCAGACTGCGCCCCCAAGGATAGTCAAAACGCCAGCGGTCAGCTAAAGAACTACTGTCACCAGGAGTATCAAACTCTTCATCCAAAGTTAGGAGCCAGTCGGCAGGCGGTACACTAGCAGGGTTTACACTAGCAGGGTTTTGGGCATCAGCTAGCAAGGGCAGTCCGATGACACTAGCCAATACGAGGCTCCTACTTCCCAACCGCAGCACAGTGCTTGTAGTTATAAGCCGTACTCCCTGAAAAAAAAAAAGCAAAAAGAACACATCTAGTTTACGCATAGCTTGCCAAACTAACTTTTAGCGAACACGCTCAAAAATTATAGCCCGGCGCTGCCACCCACCAGGGTCATGCGCAAACTGTGGTAGTGTTTTATCCCACAGCTTTTGGAATCGCACGTCGTTAGCAATAACATCTAACGGTAGGCGGCCCTCATTAGGAGCCAGCCATTCTTCCCAAAAGATATACGTGCCTACCGGAATGC
>CAXUKA010000218.1:0-10812 GCA_964251335.1 uncultured Hymenobacter sp. | reverse complement strand
GCGCGAGGTGGGCGCGGCGCTGGGTTTGCCCGCCGACATTCTCAACCGCCACCCCTTCCCCGGCCCCGGCCTAGGCATCCGCATCCTCGGCGACATCACCCCCGAGAAAGTGGACCTGTTGCAACGCGCTGATGGCGTGTTCATCAATCTCCTGAAAGAGCGCGGCCTCTACGCCACCACTTGGCAGGCCGGCGCCATGCTCCTCCCCGTGCAAAGCGTGGGCGTGATGGGCGACGAACGCACCTACGAGCGCGTAGTTGCCCTGCGCGCCGTGACCAGCGTAGACGGCATGACCGCCGACTGGGCGCACCTCCCCTACGACTTCCTGGCCGAGGTTAGCAACAAGATTATCAACCAAGTACGCGGTATCAACCGCGTGGTGTATGATATTTCGAGCAAGCCGCCGGCTACGATTGAGTGGGAATAATATCCACAACTAGCTATGAACCTTACTACGGAGTTGTATGCTACTTCGCGTCAGCTTTTACCGGTTGATGGGCAACATATTGTTGCCCATCAAACCGAAACACAGGTCGTGGTTTATCAAGCATACAACCCAGCAATTGCTCAGTTTGCAGTCGAAAATCAATACCTGGGTGGTCCTGGCTTCAGCTATGGTCGCATGTCGTGGATTAAGCCCAACTTTTTGTGGATGATGTACCGCTGCGGCTGGGCCAGCAAAGAAAATCAGGAGCGTGTGCTGGCGCTGTGGCTAGACAAAACCGCCTTTGAGGATATTCTGAGCCAAGCAGTATTTTCAACTTTTACGGCGGGCAAATACGAATCAGCTGACGCGTGGAAGCAGGAACTATCCACCAAAAACGTGCGCCTGCAATGGGACCCTGACCATAGCCCTTACGGCGGTAAGCTCACCCGACGCGCCTTGCAGCTAGGCCTGAAGAATACAACACTGGAGCAATTTGGCAAAGAGCAAGTAATACGTATCGAAGACATTACCCACTTTGTGCAGCAGCAGAAAGCACACGTAGATAATCGGCAACTAAAACAGTTATTTGTTCCGCAAGAGCGGGTGTACACTGTGGCCGATGCTACCCTAGCGCAAAGAATTGGCATTACCTCCTTAGTCCCGTAGGATATTCTTATGCGTTGGCATTGCCTACAACATATGCCCGACGAAGGCCCCGGCTACGCGGCTGAGTGGCTGGTGGCGCACGGCCACACCCTCAGCTTTACCCAGCTGTTTGAGCCAACATCCATATTTCCGGCGCTAGCTGAGTTTGATGGGCTCCTGATTTTGGGCGGGGCGATGAGCGTGTACAGCGAAGAGAATTTTCCTTGGCTACGGTCCGAAAAAACCTTTTTGCAAGAGACACTGCTGGCGGGCAAAATCACGCTAGCCATCTGCCTGGGGGCACAGCTGCTGGCGCAGGCGCTGGGCGGCGAAGTGCGCCCGAATCCCGAGCCGGAGATAGGCTTCTGGACTGTGCGCTTTTCAGCTAAAGCGCTTACTCATCCCTTATTACGCGGCTGGCCCGAAAAAGCCACCGTGCTGCACTGGCACTTCGACACTTTTACGGTGCCGCCGGGCGCGCTGCGAGTGGGCATGTCGGCGGGCTGCGCGGCGCAGGGTTTCGTGTGGGGCGATGGCGTCATCGGCCTTCAGTTTCACCCCGAAATGACGGAGGAAATGGTGGAGCAATTGATGCAATTTGAGGCCCATGAAACGGCCGAAGAACAGGAGTTCGTGCAGACGGCGGCGCAGATTCGCAGCAAGCTAAAATCAGTGTGGAAGGGCCGGAAACTGATAGAAACGCTACTGGAAAATATGATAGCGCTACACGAGTCAGAAAATATTTTTTAGGCTTTAATAGCGTAATTCATGCGAATGGACATTCTCATTCTACTTGGAATCACACTATTTGCCGCCTTTTGTATATGGCTGGCTTGGCCAGGTTTGCGACAAACACCGTTACAGTCTAGATGGCTTTTTTTACTGAAGTGGGCAGGATTCATCTTCACGGTTAGCTGCGCAGGTTTGCTTCTCTTGCTAGTTACTGCCGTCATGGCCGCTCAAGACCATACTCAGCCTTATGCGCCTTAGCAAGAAATTATTTTAAAACCCTTTCGGCAACTCAATCCCCTTAATCGTTTTATACAAACTCAGCGCGTGCTGGTCGGTCATGCCGGCCACGTAGTCGGTGAGCAGGAGAATTTGCTCATACGCCGACGCACCAGCCTGGTGGCCGATGGCGCGGAACTGCGCCGGTAGCAGGTCGAGCAGCTTGCGCGAGCGGTGGTTTTCCTTCTTATCGAAAATGGCACATAGGAACGCATCGAGCAGGCCACCAAGCACTTCGAAGCCCGCCGCTTCGATTTCGAGCACCGGGCGCGAACGGTAGAGCTTATCAATACTCAGGTGCTGTATTTCTTGCAGAAACTCGTAGCCGCTCAGCTCCTTTACTAGCGAGGCATCGTACTCACCGCGCAGGATGGCGGGGGCGTGCTGGGCAAAGCGCGTGGCCGTTTCATCGACGAGCTGGCCGATGAGCGTGGCGCGCAGGTAGCCTAGCTCCTCCTGCCAATCGCGCCACTGGAGGCCGCTGCTGCCGGGGCCTTTGGGGCGGGCATTGGGCGCGGCGGCGCGCAGCTCGCGCAGCAAATTCAGGCCGCGCTCGTGGTCGATGAGACCGAGTTTGAGGCCATCTTCGAAGTCGATGATGCGGTAGCAGATATCATCGGCGGCCTCGACTAGGAAAGCCAGCGGGTGGCGGTGGTAGAAGCCGGCCGCTGCGTCTTTGGGCAGCAAACCCAGTTCCTCGGCTACCAGCTTGAAGCGCGGGTTTTCGGATTGAAAATGACCGTATTTCTTCTCGCTGGCCCCATTTTGCTTTTTGTCAGCATTGATAACCGAGGGGCGCGGGTACTTGGTAAATGCCCCGAGCGTGGCATACGTAAGGCCGAGCCCGGCCGAGCCGCTGCTGAGCGCCGGGTAGGTGTGCGTGAGAATGCGAAAGCCCGCCGCATTGCCTTCAAAGTGCTGTAAATCGGCTGTTTCGGCGGCGCTCAATTCCTTGGTGAAACGCTCGGCTGCTTCGGAGGCGAAATAGGCCGAAATAGCATCTTCGCCCGAGTGGCCGAAGGGCGGGTTGCCGATGTCGTGGGCCAGGCAGGCCGAGGCTACGATATCGCCGCAATCCTGGGCAAAATCGGGCAGCTCATCGGCGATGCTGGGGTTGTTTTCGAGCACGCGACGGGCCGAGAGGCGACCCAGCGAGCGGCCCACACAGGCGGTTTCGAGCGAGTGCGTGAGGCGGGTGTGCACAAAGTCGGTTTCGGGCAGCGGCATGACCTGGGTTTTGCGCTGCAAGCGCCGAAAGGCCGACGAGAACACGACCCGGTCGTAATCGGCGAGATAGGGCGAGCGGCCGGGCATGGGCACTTCGGCGGGGCGGTCGGGGTAGCGGCGGGTGGAGAGCAGGCGGGGCCAAGACATTTTCAATGGGAAGGGAGCTAGTGACAAAGAAAGGTCATGCAGAGCGCAGCATCTCGCTCGCAGCAGTAACCTTAACCGCAAACAACGATGCGAGCGAGATGCTGCGCTACGCTCTGCCTGACGTTCTTTTGCTGGCTCGTTTTGCTTACTCTCAGCAATGAAACACCGCTTACCCCTTCTGTTTGCCATCCTCAAAATCATCTCGGGCCTGCTGCTGGCCGGCTACGGCACCTATGAGCTGCAACGCGACGAATACCTCTACCTCGACTACGGCCGCCACCTGGCCTGGGGCTACATCGAGGTGCCGCCCCTCACGGCCCTGCAAAGCTGGGTGACGCTGGCGCTGGGCGGTGGCTTTTTTTGGGTGAAAGCTTGGCCGCTGCTATGGGGCGCGGGCACTATTTACGTGGTGGTGCGGCTCGCGCAGCGGTTGGGCGGCGGGACGTGGGCGCAGGCGCTGGCCGGGGTGTGCTACCTCACTACGGCCTATGGCCGGGTTAATCTGCTGTTTCAACCCAATGCCTTTGAAGTATTCAGCTTTACGCTAGCTACTTACCTGCTGGTGCGCCACGCGCAGCCCGATGGCCGGCCCCGGCACCTCTACGCGCTGGGCTTGGTGCTGGGCCTGGGCGTGCTCAATAAATACACGACGTTCTTTTTTGGAGCGGCCACGCTGGGGGCGCTGCTGCTTACCGCGCCGCGCACGTTTGGGCGGCGGCCCATTTGGGTGGCGGCGGGGCTGTGGCTGGTGGTGGCGGCCCCTACCCTGCTGTGGCAAGTGGCTCATGGCCTGCCCTTTCGCCACCACATGGCGCTGCTGCACGACGAGCAACTGGTGAACATGACGCTGGCCGGCTTCTGGAAAGAGCAGCTGCTGATGAACCTGCCGGCCCTGCTGATATGGGCACCGGGCCTGTGGGCCGCGCTACGGGGCCGGCCCGCACCCGCCGCCCGTGTGGCGGGGCTGGTGTACGTGGGCGGCATGCTGATTCTGAATCTATTGCACGGCAAGAGCTACTATGGCCTAGCCTACTACCCGGCGCTGTTTGCAGTGGGCGCGGTGTGGTGGCAGGCTCGGCTGGCGGCGCGGCCCCGGTGGCGGGTGGCGTTGCTGCTGTGGCCGTTTTTGCTGCTGGCCCCGATACTCTTCGACATTTATCCCATTCTGCCGCCAGCGCAAATGGTGCTGCTCGGAAAGAAGCCTGTGCATCAGAAATTGGGTATCAACCGCTGGGAAGATGGCCGCATCCACCCGCTGCCCCAGGATTTTGCCGATATGCTGGGCTGGCAGGAACTGGCCGATAAAACCTGGCTGGCCTACCAGTCGCTGCCCGACTCGACCCGTGCCCTCACGCTTATTAAGTGCGACGACTACGGCCAGGCCGGGGCCATCAACTACTACAACCGCGACCGGGCTATGCCGGCCGCCGCAAGCTTTAATGGCAGCTACTTGTATTGGTTTCCGGCCCCGCCCAAGGGCTCTTGGCGGCACGCGCTACTCATTGGCGAAGGCCACCCGGAAGAGCTGGCGCCTCATTTTCAGACCTTCCGCAAAGTTGGCGAGATTACCAATCCCTACGCCCGTGAGCGGGGCGCTACCATCTACCTGGGCACTGGCCCTAGTGCGGCCCTAAAGGCCCGCGTCGGCATTGAGCTTCATCAGGAATTGGCCGCTTGGGAGGGTGGGCTAAAATGATGAAGCTGTTTAAGAACTACTATTCCGTCATGCTGAGCTTGTCGAAGCATCTTGGCCGGACACGTGAGAGCCGTTCAATGAAACGGCCAAGGTGCTTCGGCAAGCTCAGCATGACGGAAATCCTACTACCTTTTCAACATGCAGCACCAAGAATTTGAACCACCTGACGAGCTACGAGGCACCATCAAGTGTTTCTGGTACAACAGGATGGACTTCGGAGAAGCACCAACAACTTTCGAGGTGCAGCCGGATGGCTACGCGGAAATTATTTTTTACTTCGGCAGTACTTGTAGCATTGCTACCAAAGACGGCTGGCAGCCCTTGCCCTCCCCGTTTATGATGGGGCTGCTCAATCAGCCGGCGCTTTTCCAAACGCAAAACCAGTTGAAAATCATTGCTATCCGGTGCTTTCCCTGGACTATTTTCGACTTGCTCGGCCTGCCCGCTGATAAAGGCGGGGTCCGTGTATTTGAACATCCAATTGCGCAGCTTCAAGCTACATTGGCTGAGTTGGTTGAGACTGGTAAAATCGGGGAAGCGCTAGCTGAGGTAACGCAGTATTTTTTGAATACCAAGCTGATAACTACCGCCAACACGTTGCTCAACAAAGCCGGCGTAGCAATGCAAAAAGCCAACGGTACCCTGCCGGTAAGCCAGGTAGCAGCCGCGGCCCATGCCACGGTGCGGACCCTGGAACGGAAGTTCAAGCAGTCGGCGGGCTATACGGTGAAAGACGTGTCGAGCCTGATGCGCTTCGAGCAGGTACGCAACCACTTATGGCATCATCCGGCGGCCAATCTGGCCGGCTTGGCGCAGGAACTGGGCTATACCGACCAAGCCCATCTAAGCCGCGAATTCAAGCGCTACAGCGGCACGACGCCCGCCGCTTTTGCCCGTAAAGCCAAGGGCCGGCAGCAGGCGGTAAGCACCGATTTTGTCGCGTTTGTACAAGCCTAGCGCGGGCGCATTCCAGAATTTTGTGTTGCCAATCGCTCACGATGAGCGCAACACTCAAGACTATGGAATCCTCACAAAATCAATTACTTTACGATGTTATTATTTCTGGTGCCGGGCCGGTAGGCTTATTTCTCGCCTGCGAGCTGGCCCTGGCCAACTGCTCCGTGCTGGTGCTGGAAAAGGCGGAGAATCCGCTCTCGCCCCTGAAGCAGCTGCCCTTCGGGATACGAGGGCTTAATGCGCTCTCGATTGAAGCGCTGTACCGCCGGGGGCTGCTGCACGAGTTGGAGCTACACAAGCGCCTTAAAAATCCTCACCAAAATGCTGGGCAAGGGGCTCGCCGCCAGGTGGGGCACTTCGCGGGCATTCCTTTTCATGAAGGTGATATCGACCCTTCGCAGTGGCCATATCGCCTGCCCAGCTCGACCGAAAACAGCTTGATGTCGGAACTAGCCGAGTTGGAAACGGTGCTCACGCGCCGCGCCGAAGCTCTGGGCGTAATAATCAAGCACGGGCTTGGGGTCACCGACTTTCAGCAAACCGAGAACAAGGTAACCGTGCAGGCTGACGGCCAATCCTTTACCGGCAAATGGCTGGTGGGCTGCGATGGCAGCCGCAGCGTGGTGCGCAAAGTGGGCGGGTTTGAATTTGCCGGTACGGAGCCGGAATTTACCGGCTACACGACGCAGCTTGACATTGCCGACCCGGAGAAGCTCAAGCCCGGCCGCGTCCTGACGCCAACCGGTATGTACCTGCAATCGCAGCCCGGCTACGTGGTGCTCCAGGATTTTGATGGCGGGGCCTTTCATAGCTCTGGCCAGCCCATCACGCGGGAGCACGTGCAGGAAGTGCTGCGCCGCATTTCGGGCATCGACGTGACTATCAGCGCCCTGCACATCGCCACCACCTGGACCGACCGCGCCCGCCAAGCCACTACCTACCGCCACGGCCGGGTATTGCTGGCCGGCGATGCCGCGCACATTCATGCTCCGCTAGGCGGCCAGGGGCTTAACCTGGGCCTGGGCGATGCCCTGAACCTGGGCTGGAAGCTCGCCGCCACCCTCCACGAGCAAGCGCCGGCCGGCCTACTCGACAGCTACTATGCTGAGCGCTACCCCATTGGGGCGCAGGTGCTGGACTGGTCGCGCGCCCAAGCGGCCATCATGAACCCCAGCCCCCAAAGCCGCGCTCTGAATGCCATTGTCCGCGACCTGCTGAATACGCGCGACGGGGCCACCTATTTTGCCGGCCGGGTATGGGGTGTTTCCACGCACTACGACCTCGGCAGTGCTCACCCGCTGGCCGGCCACAGCGTGCCCAACTTCGAGTTTGAAGACGGCACCACGATTGGCGAACTCCTGCGCGATGGCCAGGGCATCCTGCTTGACTTCGATGGCCATGCTTCGCTTAACACGCTGGCGAGCGAGTTCGGTGGCCTGAAATATGTTGTGGGCCAGGCGAAAGAGCAATTAGGTTTGAGCGCCGTGCTAATACGCCCCGATGGGTTTGTCGCCTGGGCTGATGATGGCGAGCCTAATTACAGCGAACTTCGGGAGACGGCCGCTCGCTGGTTTGTTAGTAATGCAGAGCGCCAGCAGTAAATAAGTCCTGAGTTAGCTGAATCAGAAAACGGCTGTCGTCTGTCATGCTTCGACAAGCTCAGCATGACAGACGATAGCCGTTTTCTGATTCAGCTAACCTGGAAACCGCTCTATGCTACCTTCCCCTATGCAGCACCACGAAATTGAGCCGCCGGCAGCGCTACGGGATAGCGTCAATGGCTTTTGGTACACCAGCAAAGACTTTGGCGAACGACCATCGAGCCTGGAGGTAGTGCCGGATGGCTACGTGGAAATTATTTTTCATTTCGGCAAGGGCTGTAGCATGGCTACCGAGGCAGGTTTGCAGCCCTTGCCCTCCCCCTTTCTGGTGGGGCTGCTCAATCAACCGGCTCACTTTTACGCACAAAATCAGTTAGAAATAATTGGCATCCGCTGCTTTCCCTGGACTGTATTCGACCTGCTCGGCCTGCCGCCCGGCCAGGATGGCGTGCGTGTGGTAGAGCATCCCATCGCCCAGCTGCAAGCCGGGCTGGAAGCATGTATCAAGGCGGGCAAAGTTGACGAAGCCCTGGCCCAGGTAAGCCAGTATTTCGTGCAGGCTCGGTCGCGGCTGGCAAATAACCGGCTGCTGGCCAAAGCGGGCGGGGCAATGCGGGCCGCCAACGGCACCCTGCCCGTCAGCCAAGTAGCCGCGGCGGCCCATGCCACGGTGCGGACCTTGGAACGAAAGTTCAAGCAAGCGGCGGGCTACACGGTGAAAGACGTATCGGGCCTGATGCGCTTTGAGCAGGCCTGCCACCACATTTGGCATAATCCAGCCGCCAGCCTGGCCAGCCTGGCGCAGGAGTTGGGCTATGCCGACCAGGCCCACCTGGGCCGCGAATTCAAGCGCTATAGCGGCACCACGCCGGCGACTTTCGCCCGCAAAGCCACGAGCTGGCAACAGACCGTAAGCACCGATTTTGTCGCGTTTGTTCTATCCTAAGGCCGTCGCTTTCCGGAATTTTGTGGGGTAATCAAGCTAGCAGTAGCCCCCAAAATCGTCTGAAAATGGAATCGGCAAACGAAAAAAAAGTACTCGTCTCGGGCGCCAGCATCGCCGGGCTTGCTACCGCCTACTGGCTCACTAAACTAGGGTACCACGTGACGGTGGTAGAGCTGGCCGCCCAACCCCGACTGGGCGGGGCCGCGATTAACGTGCAGGGCGAGGCCCTGGCCAGCGCCAGGCAGATGGGCATTTTCGAGCAACTGAAAGCCCACCGCTTGCCACCCTTGCAGCTGGAATTTAAAAATGCCGACGATGTAACGGAAAACCCGCTATCGCTACCCGAGGAAGCCGAACCTCTTGCAGATGATGACCCCGAGGAAATCGAAATTGAGCGGGATAAGCTGATAACTATCCTCCTGAATGCGCTCCCGAACGAGGTTGACTTCCTGTTTAACAACCGAATCACGGGCCTCAGCGAAACTGCCGACGCTATCCACGTGACGTTTAAGCACGGCGCTGCCCGTGCCTTTGACCTGGTGTTTGGCTGCGATGGGCTGCACTCAGGCGTCCGGCAAATCTGGTTTGGGCACGAATCGGAATACGCCTGTTTTCTGGAGCATTACGCTTCGCTTACCATCGTCGACCGCTTGTTGCTACCGCAAGACACTGCCCAGTTGTATAACACATCGGGCAAGGGCGTGATGCTGAATGCGTACAACGGGAAGACCGATATCATTTTTTGGTTCTTTTCCGAAAATGAGCTGCCCTACGATTACCGGGATGCCGCGCAGCAGCGAGACATTGTGCTGCAACAGTTTGCTGGCCAAGGCTGGCGCACCGCTGAATTACTGGCCGAAGTACAGGCGGCGGGCATTTCGTACTTCGATAAATTCTTGCAAATCAAGATGCCGTCTTGGACTAAAGGCCGCGTGGCCTTGGTGGGCGACGCCGCCTATTGCGCGTCGCCCGCGGCGGGCATCGGGGCCTCGCTGGCCATGAGTGGTGCCGCCGCCGTAGCCGAAGCGCTGGAAAAACATGATGGCAATTTTGACCTGGCGTTTCAAGAGTACAACCAAGCATTGCGTCCGTTTATCGAGGAAGTGCAAGCCACTGCCGCCACAATGCTGAGCACCTTTTTCGTGCCTAAAACCGAAGAGGCTATTCGTAGCAGAAACGCGCAGGGAATACCGTTTTAGTTAATAGACATTGAGGAAATTGCGTAATCTAGTATTTTTATAATTAATACTTTAGCGATATCATTTGGTAAAACTTAACTTAATGGAATGGATTAAAAGGAAGTCCGAACTCCACAGGAGCTAAAGCTGTAAGGCAGTGGCAAAAAGTAAGGCGCAAAAAAGAAGGCCGCGTTTGCAGCCTTTAATTTTTCGATTTCCTGTGGATACAGTTCAATAAAGTGAAGCCAGTCAGGCACAGATATTTGATACATTTTAAATATCTGTGCGGCCGGGCGCTTACTTCTAAGTATCATAGAAATAGCCGCCTTCACTTTAAGAAAGAACTGACGCTCAAATGACACTTCCATGTCGTAAAGCGGGTCATATGCTTTGCCGAAAGTTGACATAATAATTTATTGCTTAGGCCTCTGAGGCCAGATATTCTTCGAAGATAGCCGTCTGCTCCGGGTTGTGCAAATCTAGTACCGCCTTCCAGTGCGTTCCTGCTAACAGTTTTTCTCCGAAAGGAGTTTGGGACCATTCCCATATACGAAAAGGCGTATTAGGAGGATGTGATTCATAAAACAGCTTTGCTTCCTCAGTGAGTATGTCAATGAGCTCTTCCTCAATGTCAAGCAGACGCGCACGTAGCAAAATAGAAATTACATCTCGCTGCCTGACTGCGTCAAAACCGTATCTGGCCAAAGCATAACCTCCGCCTTTATCACCGGCGCTGGCATCAATGCAGTCCACCCCAGCAACCTTGTACTGCAAATAGTAAGGGCGTATTAAGTCTCGGGATAGCCCTTTACGTTGCAGTGATTTAGGAAGAATCATCTCTTCGTGCGACACTCGACGCCCATTTTCAGCGGGCCTTCTGAGAATACGCCTTAGACTCAAGGGCTCTTCATCATGATTCAACGTGTCGTAGTGATGCTGAATATGCAGATTACCCACAGTGGTCAATTCTAGCTGAATGC
>CAXUKA010000217.1:0-10846 GCA_964251335.1 uncultured Hymenobacter sp. | reverse complement strand
GTTTAGTACCATGTAGTCGCCCATCTTGTCCTGGGCGCGGCGCTCGTCGGTGAGCTGCTTCCACACTTTTTCCAGTAGCTCGGGGGCGATGGGCGGCAGTGGGCCAGTGGGTGCGGCAACTTCTTGCGCTTGGAGCTTGGTGGCTGCTGCTTCGGCAGTCGCGGCCGTGACGGTGCCCAAACTGCCCAGGCCAGGCAGGCGGCTGCCACCCAAGCTAGGCAGCTTGGGCAATGCTGGGATGGAAGGCGCTGCGATAGTCCCGGGCCGCACATCAGTAGGTCGTTGCGTAGGTTCTAGTCCTTGCATACTGGGCCGACCGGTTTCGACGTGCGGCGACGTGTCGCGCAACTGATGGCGCGGCGTTACGGGCTCGGTGGGCGCGGCCTCGATGCTGGGCGTGGGGTGCAGCTCCGTCACACCATTCTCAACGGGCAGTGGCTCGGGGCCATCGGCCGGCGCAGGGGCGTGAACCAGGGGTGGAGTCGAAGGCTGGGGACTAGGCGTGGGCGCGTAAGCCGCTGGGCGGTCGTGCGCAGCTTGGCCGTTGGTAGCAGGGGCAGCGTAGCCGTTGTTGCCTGGAACCGCTGGTGCAGCAGCACCCTCGTTTAAGCTACTAGTTTTTTTTTTAGCCTCGCCGTTAGAGCCAGGAGTCAAGTCGCGCACAAATTGCACGGCCCCATTGAGATACGCCAGCTTCATAAGCGTCAGCTCGACGTGCAGACGCTGGTTTTTGGCTTGCTTAAACTCGCGGTCGCACTGGCTCACTAAATTCAGGGCCGAGAGCAGGAAGGGGAGGGGCGCGGCCTGGGCCTGTCGCACGTACTGCTGCCGGATATTCTCCGATACCTCTAGCAATTGCACTGTTACGGGGTCTTTACAGACGAGCAGGCCGCGCAGGTGCTCAGCTGTGCCCACCACAAAGTTGTGCAAATCGAAACCCTGCTGCATCACCGAATCGAGGAGCAGCAAGGCGGCTGAGAGGTTTTCGCGCAGCAGCGCATCGACCAAGCGGAAATAATAGTCGTAATCGAGGATGTGCAGATTTTGCACCACCTCTTTATAGGTCAGGTTGTTGCCGGCAAAAGTTACTTGCTGGTCAAACATCGAGAGCGCGTCGCGCAGGCCGCCATCAGCCTTCTGGGCTAGCAGGTGCAGGGCGTCGTCGTCGGCGGTTACGTGCTCGCTGTTGGCCACGTAGCGCAGATGCTCCCGGATGTCTTCGACCTTGATGCGGTTGAAGTCAAAAATCTGGCAGCGCGACAAGATGGTGGGAATAATCTTGTGACGCTCGGTGGTAGCCAGAATAAAAATGGCGTAGCTCGGCGGCTCCTCCAGCGTCTTCAGAAAGGCGTTGAAGGCCGCATTGGAGAGCATGTGCACCTCGTCGATAATATAAATCTTGAAGCGGCCCTGCTGCGGCGCGTAGCGCACCTGCTCCACTAACGAGCGAATGTCCTCGACCGAGTTGTTCGACGCGGCATCCAGCTCGTGCACGTTAAACGAAGCATTTTCCTGAAACGCCACGCACGAGGTGCACTGCCCACAAGCCTCAGCTTCGGGCGTGAGGTTGGTGCAGTTAATAGTCTTGGCCAGGATGCGGGCGCAGGTGGTTTTGCCCACGCCGCGCGGCCCGCAAAACAGAAATGCCTGCGCTAAGTGCTGGCTCTGAATAGCGTTTTGCAGGGTGGTAGTGACGTGCTGCTGCCCCACCACGCTCCTAAACGTGGCCGGACGATACTTACGGGCCGAAACAACAAAATTTTCCATACGCGATACTTCACAAAGATACCCAAGCCCTCGGCGCGGCGAAAGCCTGGCGGGCTACCGGGCAGGGCGAAGCGAGCTAACGCCTGCCATATCAGAGGAACAAAATCCGGCTCCAAAACATTTTCTTAATAAGCGCGTATCTTTGCGCCCCGCTTCTTCGGAGGCGGGACTCGTTCTTTCTAATTTGGGGATGACCGGAATTGACAGCTTGCGCAAGTCGCGGGTAAGCGTGTCGGGAGTTGATGGAAGCTCTCCCGCCAAAAAATCTATCAAACAACAATCGGCGACTATTCGTACGCCATGGCTGCCTAGTTTAGAACTACGCACTGCCATCGTGCCGCCCGGGTAAGTTTTTACACCTGGGAGTTCGGCGCGTCGTAAGTAGAAACTAGCCTTCGAAGAGCTGTGATTCGGGGGCGAAAATCAACTGCAGCTAAGGGAGTTTCAAGGGCCTGATGTGCGCCTGGAACGCTTCGAAAATTCAAGCATAGATACACACGTAGAAAGCACGTTGGCTTCCTTGTCTGGACCAGGGTTCGAATCCCTGCATCTCCACCGATAATGCCCCTGGCAATATGCTGGGGGTATTTTTTGTGCCTCTGGGTAAAATATAGGTAAAATACTATGCTTAATGCCAGTTGAAAAACAGAGTATTCATCGTCGGCGATGTTACTGGCTATCCTTTCAATGGATGGGCCGGCTTCCGCATCGGCCTCACCTACACCTGCGAGTTTGACGGGGTACGCTAGCTTATGGTTTGAGTGATAACTCCTTATCAGTGTACGATGTGAATAATCCGTTCAATACAGTATTTCGGGGCAGTACTGCCACTAATGGGGCGACTTTGCTAGCAGCCAATGGTAGTACAGTCTTCACTACGGGCTTATATGCCGATATTGGAGGCAGCTCGTCCGGTACATCCAGCGTAACCGGCTGCTCGTCTAGGACGTGAAGCAGAATTGCTTGGGCTTCAGGCCCAGCCCGGCCTCGTCGCGCAGCAGTTGGGAGAAGAGGATTTTTCACATGCCTACCTGCCAGCCGTAGAACGTGATTCTTCGCATAACACTAATATAGAAGGAGGTCAGTAGTAGCAGAGCTTCTTCCCTACGCATGAGGGCTCGGCGGGTGGCAGAGCTGCGGGCAGGTTACGGCTTAGGCTGGCGAAACAGGTAGCGGGTTTCGGAACTGATGCGACCCGCAGGGTTGGTAGAGGGTACCGTCGTGACGTTGAAACAGTCCCACCCTAGGTTGCTGAGGTAGTTGAGGGCGAAGATGACGTCGTGGGTTTTGCTGATTTGCTTATCGGCGGCTTCCAGCACAGCATCGGCGGGTTGCTTGTCGAGGCGGCCGTAGTTGAGCGTCATTCGGTTGTTGCTGCTGAACAGGTAGTCGTCGACCACTAGGGCACAGTAGCGGTAGACGACGGCGGGCGCGGGGGCAGTTTGGGCGCGGGCAGTTGGAATCAGCAGCAGCGAAGCCAGTAGGGGCAGGTATTTCATCGGAGGCGAAGATAGAAAAAGCCCTGTAGTGGCGGGTCTTTTTGACAGCTACCGGAGTTTTTTGGGGGCTACAGTAGACTCGCCAACCAAGCGTCAGCCAGCGCCTCATCCTCGAAGGGGCGGTACACCAGGCCCACTGTTGTCGCGTCGTGCCGCAGCTGGCTGGCGGCTAGGCGGGCAAATACGTCGTTGGCTAGCAGCACGGCCGCGTAAATATCGCCGACCAGTGGCCGGGTGCTGGCCAGCCACTGTGTGACAACCCAGGCCGTTTCCTCATCAGTAAACGGAGCCATCAGCCGCTGGTCGCCCAGCACCTTGCGCCACTTGCGCGAGTGGAGCAGGTGGGTGGTATAGGAGAGGCCCGCTTGCAGGTCGGCGAGTCGGCGCTTGCCAGCCTTATACTGGAAGAGCACGTAGCCGTTGGGGTGCTCGAAAAGGCAAGCGGCGGCATTTTCAAAGCAGGGAGAGAGACCGGCGGTCAGCATGCGTCAAAAATAGGAGCTGATTCCTGCCTTACGCATGAAGAATGCCGACCAGCAGGAGCGAGCCTGCTCCCCCATTCGCGGGGCCTCAAGGGTAGGCTATGTTGCACCCCAATCTGCGTAGCGCTTATTGAAAGCAGCCAGCTGCCTGCTTGGAGGCTATGCGGTGCGTGTCGAGCGTGTAAAGCTGCGAGGCCACGGCTCAGCACGCCCCATTTGGTTAGCTGGGTGAGTCGGGGAAAGACGACGAGTTGCCAATACCTAGGCGTGGGAAACGTATGGTTGACTATCTTCTATACCCATCGACAAGCCCCACTTACTTTTACGGCATGACCCCTACGACCGCCTACCAACTTGCGGGCCGTGCTACCGGCGCGATTTTCTTCACCCTATTTGGGGCCGGTTGGCTAAGTCTCTGGCTGGTCGGCATCCAGCACCTGACGCTCTTTACCGAGGCGGGGGTAGTATTAGGTGCCCTGGCCCTACTCTTGGTCAGCGCCTGGGTGTTGCAACAGGCCAGACAAGTGCCCACGGCTCCCGTGAGTCCCGAAGAGGCGGCCCTCAAGAAGCAACACGGCCGCGTATTTGGCTGGGTCAATGCCGCCCAGTGGGGTGCTATCTTCCTGCTGAGCTGGCTGTTGCCCCGGCTCGGATACGGGCAGGACATCGTACCTGCCATTGTCATCGTCGTCGGGCTGCACCTGTTCCCCCTGGCGCGTTTGTTTGCCAACCCCATACACCATCTGACGGGCGGCGCACTGGTGGCCTGGGCGCTGGGTTGCCTGCTGCTGGGCCAGCAGCCAGCCTTGCAGGCGCAGGCCGCCCTTGGGGCCGGGCTTATCCTATGGGCAAGTGCAGCCTACGCGCTGTGGCTGGCCGTGCGGGGTGTGCGCGTGTAGCTGTTGCGTGAGGATAGAAAAAGCCCCTTGGTGAGCGGGGCTTTTTTTTACCGTAGCATTCGCATCGCAAACGCAGGCATTGCTATGTGAGCATTTGCTTCTAGTTTAAAACATGAAATACCTTATATTCAGCTCCTTACTGCTGGTGGCAGGGCCTGCGCTGGCGCAGCGCACTAGTAACGCCGCCTTTGCTTCGCCCGCCGCGGCAGCAGTTCATAAAGCAGCCTTTGCGCGCAAGGTCAAAGCCATGCAGCTGCTTCGGGAACCCGACTGGTACTATCGCTACCAGGTGGACGTAACGAAAGATAAAGCGCTCCGAAAAGAAGGTATTAGCCTGGCGAAGCTGGATAAGCAGGCGGGCTCCGGCACGTATAAGGAAAATCTGCTTTATACGGCTACAGTCGTGCGGGGCAAAGTCATTGGCAAGAAGGATGATGCGCGCAAGGAGGTCTATTACCACTCGCTCTACGATGTGCAAGTGGACGAAGTGCTGGCGGGGCACGTAACGTCGACCGTGCTGACCGTTTGCTTGCGAAGCGGTAAGGTGGGCGAGGTACTAGTGCGTTCTTCGGCCGAGCCAGCCCTAGGCGTTGGGGAGCAGGTCGTACTGTACTTGAACCCGGTTGATTTTGAGGAGCTAGCGGCAGCAAAGGCGCAGGGCCTCTGGAACTACGAGAACAATGCTACACCCGGGGGCTTCAACTTGGTCGAAAAATATTCAGTGAAGGCGGATTACGTGTTTGATACGGAAGGCAACCGCGTGGCGAGCGCGGCGACGGTAAGCGCCGACATCCGCCGGATTGCCTCCGTATTGGACAAGGCCAATTTCAGCCGAAAGTCCTTTGATTAGCTGCATGTGGTGAGCCTGCTTCACGACGATGCAAATGAATGGTGGGGCCACGCATTCGCTCAGCACCAGCGTGGCCATGCAGCCCGGCCAAACGGTGAACGTATTGCTGCAAGCCACTGACCCCGACGCCAGCCAGCAAATGCGTCACTTTGCCAGTGCCGCCGTCGGGGTGGTACCTGGCTTGAGCTTGGCGCAGGTGGGCACCACTCGGGGCGCCCAGCTTAGCTGGCAGGTGCCCGCCACGCTACCCGCCGGCCTCTACTTGGCCCGCCTGCTGTGCGCTGAGTAGCTATTCGATACTCAACTAAAAGGCCTGCTCCGAGCTATTTGGAGCAGGCCTTTTGGCGTTCATTCTGGACCTTGCTGCTTTATAGCGTGATGAATTGGCTTTTAGCGACTGAGTGACGGAGCCACAATGGGTAGTTCTTTGTAAGAAGATAGATTTCCGGCCTCAGTTATAGGTCTGGGGGGGCGGGCGTGGGCGTGTAGGCTATGGTGCTACTAGCCCTACTATTCTGCGTCATGTATCGGCCGCTTCAGCACGAAGCGTGTGAGCACTTCGCTTGTTTCCGGTCGCAGTTGGTTGCAACTCGCCCGCATCGCGGCTAACTGCGACCGGGTCACCGGATGGGTGAGGGTGTTGTGAAAGGTAAACGTACGCGAGACGGTTAGCCGCAGCGTACGTGGGCCGAGTTGGGTCAGGTCTATGCGTTTGTAGCGCGTGGTCTGAGGAAAGGTTTGGTGTATCCGGCCGGCGCTATCAGGGGTAGTTCGCCTGTAGCCCACGTACCGCTGCACGGCCCAGGCCACAAAGTGCTGCGGGGTTGTCACCTCGGCTGTGTCGGCGAACGCATACGCATCGTACACATCTTCCCCCGCCTCATCCACGCGGTTGGCATTGACGGTAAACTCGTTGAAGCCCGTGGCCGAAATAGTGTAGCCTGTCCTGCGGTCGGCACGTATCCAGCGCCCGGTTAAACTCGTGGCTGGGGCCTGGCCGTAAACGTGGACAGCGGTTAGAAGCAGGGCGCTGAGCAGCAGGTGAAGAGCGGCAGGTTTCATACTTAGCAAAGTACGGCGCGGTTAAGCTGTGCCCAGGCGGCGGGCCTCATGAGTGATAAGTGGGCGCTAGTAAATCCACTTGGTTACGCTGTAAAGAGCGTAGTAACCTACCCACCTATTTTACCGACATGACTAAATTCCTTTAATAACCACCAAGTCAACAGGGCTAGCGGCACAAAGCCGATGAGATAGGGGGCTGCCTCCCGGCCCCGGCTGGTGGCGTAGAGCCACAGGCACGTTATCAGGTTGGCGATGGCTCCTAGGCCGGCCACCAGCAGGATAATGAAAAAGGGAATAAGTGCCTCGTAACCGTGCAGGGCCAACGCCCACAGGAAGCAGGCAACCATGATAGCCCAGATGATGCCGTTGAGCCAGGCAGCACCTGGGTGTGAGGATTGGGGGGCTTGGTCGACGGGTTCCATACGGTTGCCAAGGTATGCAAAAGCCTCGGCTCCTGAGAGAAAGACGGAGCTTCGAAGCAGGGAGTTTGGGGATATCTTGCCCCCTGTTATAGGTACTGCATCCATCGCTCTCAGGCCTGCCATGAACGACTTTCCCACGCTCCCGGTAGTTATTCGTCAATCAAAACGCCTTGGCTTTATCTTGGTCGTGGCAACTGGGTTGCCCTTGTGGTTGGCGCTGCCTCACCAGCCTGCTTCCGCAACGGCCCCACCGACGGGGATGGCGTCCTTACTTAGGTTGTTGCCTTTCCTGCTAGCGTTCCTGCTGGGGGTGCTCATGCTGCTGCGGCCGGCTCGGCTAATATTGACTCCAGAAGGGTTGACGTATGAGCGGCTCCTGCGATTCTGGCGTCGCTCGTGGCGCTGGCCCGAGGTGTCAGACTTCAGGTGGGAGGTAGTGGGCACCGGCAAAGGCAAGCGGGCGGCCATCGTCTTCACGAGTGGCGCAAACCAGGTAGAGGTGGCCTCCGATTGGGAGTGGTCGGCCCAAGAAGTCCTGGACCTGCTCAACCATGCGCGCACCACCTGGGGCGGGCAGGCAGCAGCACCAGCACTGGCACTGGATGGTACGGGCGGTGGGAAGCAGCCGCGTGCCCTGCCGCAGCCGCAGTTGCTAGAAGCAGCTAAGCCCGCCACCATACCGCTGTCCACCGCTGCAAGCTTTGGGTTCTGGGCCGGGGCGGGGCTGCTCATCGGGGTGGGCTCTTTGGTTGGGTATTGGTGGGGGTATAAGGACAGCTTGCTGCTTGCTGGTGTGTATATAACCCTCGTGATTTTTGGCTGGCTTGGGCTCCTTTTTGCCGCCATTGCGTTGCTTGGCGCAACTACCTGTGGCAACTACCAGCCCCGGCCGGTATCTCTCCTGGGCCGGCTCAAGCACCGCCTCGTACAGGTCGGCTATGTGGTAGCTGGCCTGGTCTGGCTAGGGTTGCTGGTCGGTAACCTGCTGGTCGTTGACCAATACGGTACGCAACGCGTGGAGCGCCTGTTGGCTGCCGGGCCCACCGCTACTACTCTCGCAACGGTGACGCAACTGCGGGAGCGAAACAGTCGCTCAGGCACCTCGCGCGCGACTGTCCTAACGTACCAAGCAGGTACAGAGCAGGTTAGTCAGGCGTTACCCGGCATCGGGCAATACGCGGTGGGGCAACAGCTGCGAGTGAAATACGTGGTGGCGCACCCCGATATGTTTGCGGTAGTGCCCTAAGCAGTCGGCTGCTGGTTGACAAAGGGCGGACCGTCAACTGTTAGCTATAAAAAAGCCCCGGCTGTTGGGCCAAGGCTTCTAGATTTTAAGGTGATTTGTCCATAGTCAGCTGTTAGATACCCGGTTGGCGAATGTCTTTCGCTTATTAAGCCGCATCAATATCACTCACCCTAAGGCGTAAGGATAATCAGCGCAGCCAACCTAAAGTCACAGCGTTCTTTTAGTTCTCTGCTACCTGTTAGGCTCACTAAAAAAAGGAAAACCGGTGGCGATAGCCGGTTAGCATTCGTGCTATTTTTTCTTGGGTAAGCAACCTTTCGCGAGGCTCCTGCGAGTAGCCTATTGTTCCCCCACTCCGCGCAGTAGGGTTGCTCTCTTCCAATTTTCTCCGTGCTTATGGGCCACCGGTAGTGTCCTTGTTTGCTGAAATGGGTAGAGGGGTATGATTATGATTTTCAGTCAATTATTTGGCTGTGTTGGGTCGTCTGTGCGGAGCAGGGAGTAGTTGCTCTCTCCTAACTTTTTACTCACCCTTTTACGCACGTTCGCCATGACAAGACCCCTTCGATTTTCGTCGGTTTACCCCCGGGTGCTGGCGCTAGCAATCAGCCTCTTTGGGGCGTTGAGCCTGGGCCTAAGCAGCTGCCATAAAGAGGACGCCGCGCCCGCGCCCGCCCCCGCCTTGCCGGCCAATGTGAAGCTGGCTACCTCAGCTACGCTGGGCACGCTGCTCACCGATTCGGTGGGCTACATACTCTATGCCTTTGCCCTCGATGCAGACGGCGTTAATACCTGCACCAGTGCTACGTGCAATCCTATGTGGCCGGTGTATTATGGGGGCACCGTTCGGGTGCCGGCCGGGATGAGTGCTACCGACTTCACAACCAAGAAAACCGCCGATGGCCGGTCGCAGACCTTCTACAAAGGCTGGCCTTTGTATTACTACGCCCCGCTGGCGAGTGGCGTCAATACCCGCGAGGCCGCAGGCCTGACCGGAGGCAATGGCATTGGCGGTGTGTGGTTTGTGGTCAACCCCAGCTATGGGGTTACCCTGGCTCGCAAAAGCGTAATGGACCAAACCACAAATACTGCCGCAACCAAGACGTACCTAGTTGATGGACAAGGTCGCACGCTATATTATTTCGCTAAAGATGATACCCAGCCCAGCACCCAGCCCACCAATTGCAGTGGGGGCTGTGCCAGCGCCTGGCCAGCCTTGTACCAAGGCACACCTGCCGTACCCTCCGCGCTAAAAGCCAGTGACTTTGGCAACATTACCCGCACCGCGAGCGCTACTACCGGGCCATATGGCACCACGACCAGCACCACCCAGCAATTGACGTACAAAGGACATCCACTCTACTACTTTGCCGGAGATAACGCCCTGCGGGGCCAAGTGACGGGCGACCACCTCAGCAGCTTTGGCGACTATTGGTACGTTGCTGTGCCCTAACCAGCCTAGAAGGCGAAGGGCTAGTATTGGGCCGAAACACCAGCGTAGCTATAATACTCACCCAACCCCACCAAAAACCAAGGCCGCACACTTACCCCGTGCGCGGCCTTGGTTTTTGGCTTTCCAACTCAACTTGGATGAGCGAATGTTTTGGTTTTGATGAGACAGACGTGCCTTTTTGAACCACGCTACTCGGCGTTTAGCCGCTCCAAAATCCACTGTCAAACTACGCTCCTCAACTGGCTTTCCGGAACGCCTACCGCTGGTGGGTTTCGTTGCTTGCATCTACTAGACGAGAAAGAACGCGGCACTTACCATGTCTACGCTATTACGGCGGCCGAGACGCAACGCGCTTCTCAGGAAGTCGCTGCTAGCTCGTTCCAACTGTGCGCCGTATCGCAGCAGCCAAATTAGGCCGCCCCACTGCCATTTGAGTTAATGGTCATTCTCTTCGGGCTGCTCGGCGAAGGTGTTTAAATTCGCCTCTTGGCTCGATGCAAACTGAGCCGCCACGCCCTGCCGGAAGGCTTCGGGGCCGGCGGCCAGGCGCTGGGCATAGATGGCCACAGCATCGGGGCCGGCCTGGTAGCGGAGCTGGTCTTTCTGGTCGGTAGCGGCTTCATATACCACTTCGGCGATGGCTTCGGGTGATGAAAACTGCGCGTTTGCCTGGCCGGCCATCAGCTTATGCAGCAGGTCGGCGTAGGCTTCGTGCTCGACTACTTGCAGCGAGCGGCCCGTAAAATCGGTGGCAATGCCGCCCGGCGAGATGGTTTTGATGCTCAGGTTGTGCTGCGCCAACTCAAACGACATGCTCTCGCTCCAGCCTTCGATGGCCCACTTGGCGGCGTGGTACAGCGAGTACAGCGGGAAGGCAATGAGCCCACCAATAGACGTGGTGCTGATGATGCGGCCCGACTTCTTGGCCCGCAAGTGAGGCAGAAAAGCTTTGGTTACCCGTATAACACCCAGTAAGTTAGTATTGATGAGCTGGGTCATCTGTTCGTCCGAAAATGCTTCGAGCGCGCCGATGAGGCCGTAGCCCGCGTTGTTGAACACGACATCGATGGGATGCAGCGCGATGGCGCGCTGCACCGTTTCCTCAATCTGGGCCGGGTCGGTCACGTCCAGCGGCAGCAGGTGCACGCCGGGCAGCTGCGTTAGCT
>CAXUKA010000216.1:0-10879 GCA_964251335.1 uncultured Hymenobacter sp. | reverse complement strand
TACCGAACAGACTTTTTTTCTGCCTTGTCTATACCCTGCAACTTGGGTTTGCTAGCGGCAGCAACTGGCCCGGGCTACGGCTGGCACCCGGCAAACGGACTTGTGGCAGATTTTAGTTTAGCCAGAGCTAGGAATGGAGTATAACATTATATATTTTTAATGTTATACTCCATTCCTAGCTCTGGCCTTTTGCAGCCTAGGCTTCGTGCAAGCGAGGTTCTAAAGCAGAGCTTTTACTCTTGCCTTGAACATGAGAAACAACTTGTTTAGCTCCACTTGGAGCATCCTGCTGCTGGCCACCTTTTTGGGACTGCTGGCAGCTGGCCCAACACTGGCGCAGCAGCCCGCTACGGCTGGCAAACGCAGCTTGCCCCCTATTCCTGGCCTGGGGCCTGAGCCAGTGCTGCCCGCCAATGCGACGCCCGCTCAACAAGCCGAGTACAAGCGCCAGCTAGCCGAGCGCACGCGCATCCGCTGGAACTACCTGCTTACCGACTCGGTGGCACGCACCAGGATTTTTAACAATGCCCCCAATGCTTTGCTGGTGGAGACGGTAAAAAACCTGCCGCCCGGCACGGCGCTCGATGCTGATATGGGCGAAGGCCGCAACGCGCTATACCTGGCGCAGTTAGGCTGGAAGGTGACGGGCGTAGATGTAGCCGAAAAAGCCCTGGCTTTTGCCCAGGCGCGGGCCCACACGCTGGGTGTGCCGCTCACTACGGAGGTGCACGACATGGCTACCTACGACTGGGGCACCAATAAATGGGACCTAATTGTGCTGAGCTACGCTGGCGGACGCGACTACGCCGCTCGCGTGTTTCGGGCCCTGAAGCCCGGTGGTTTGGTGGTGCTCGAAGCGTTTCACATGGACGCAACCAGCCGCCTGCAAGTGGTAGACGGCGACTACCGAGTGTTTTTCAACACCAACGAATTGCCCAAGCTCTACGGTGCGGCGGGCCTGAAAATAGTGCGCTACGAGGAGCCCATCGGCAAGGCTGACTTCACCAAGGAAGACCTGCGCTTGGTGAGGCTAGTGGCCCAAAAACCGTAGCGCCTACGCCTAAGTGGGCACCCAAAAAAGCCCCGCCAGCAAATACTGGCGGGGCTTTTTGTATACAGCTAGCTAGAATTCTAGCGGTTGTGTACATCGGGCTTGATGAAGGCCTCCTTGTCCATTTCTTCGGGCACCACTACGATGCCTTTCTGGAGCATCGAGTTGCGCTTGCCGTAGAGGAAATACACCACGAAGCCCAACAGCATCCAGCCGATGGCCAGCACCAGCGTTTTCACGTCGAGGCCGGCGATGAGGGCGGCGCACACGCCCGCACCCATGAAAGGCACCAGCGGGAAGCTTGGCGACGACAGCGGGGCTAAGAACGGACGCGGCTGCGCGGGGTCCGACTTGCGCATAATCCATACGCCAATGCTCACCAGCACGAAGGCCAGCAGGGTGCCAAACGAGGTAAGGTCGCCGGCTACCGAGCCGGGCACGAAGGCCGCAAACAAGCCCACGAATACCATCAGCATCAGGTTCGACTTATAAGGCGTATTGAACTTGGGGTGCAACTCGGAGAAGGCTTTGGGCATGAGGCCGTCCTTGGCCATCGAGAAGAACACGCGGCTCTGGCCCATGAGCATTACCAGGATAACCGAGGTGAAACCCAATAGGATACCTATTGTAACAGCCGTAGCCAGCCAGCCGTAGCCGGTCATGTGCGCCCGGATAGCGTAGGCCACTGAAGCCTCGCCGCCAATGGCCGGGTCGGCAAATTCGCGCCAATTGGCCACACCCGTTAGCACGTGCCCAAACAGGATGTACAGCACCGTGCAGATAGCCAGCGAGCCCAGAATACCGATGGGCATATCGCGCTTGGGATTCTTAGCCTCTTGCGCGGCCGTGCTCACGGCGTCGAAGCCGATGAATGCGAAGAATACGATGCCCGCGCCGCCCAGAATGCCGCCCCAGCCGTGCTTGTTCCAGCCCTCGTAGGTACGAACTACTTCACCAGCAGCGTTTTTCACCACGGCATCGGCCGGAATGAGGTAAGGATGGTGGTTGGCAGGGTTGATGAACTGCCAGCCCACAGCAATGAACACCACGACGATGAGGGTCTTCAGCACCACGATAATGGCATTGAACATGGCCGATTCCTGGGTGCCTTTTACTAGCAATAAGCTCAGCGCCACAATGATGAACAGCGCAGGCAGGTTGATAAGACCTTGCTCGCTCACGCCATTGACCACGGCGTGCTCGAAGGGCGAGTGGCTGAGATTATATGGTATACTGGTGTGAAAGACTTCTAGCAGCTTGTTCAGATATTCGCTCCAGGCAATGGATACGGTGGCCGCGCCCAGGGCGTATTCCATTATCAAAGCCCAGCCTATAACCCAGGCCACAAACTCGCCCATGGTGGTGTAGGCGTAGGTGTAGGCCGAGCCGGCAATCGGAATCATGGCCGCGAACTCGGCGTAACAAAGCCCGGCAAACACACAGCCGAAGGCCGCCAGCACGAAGGCCAGCGTCACGCCCGGCCCCGAGGCTTGGGCGGCCGCATTGGCGGTACGCACAAAAAGGCGCGCCCCAATGATGGCACCCACGCCCAGTGCCACGAGGTTGCCCGCGCCCAGGGTTCGTTGCAAGGTGCCGTGCCCGGTCGAATTAGCTTCGCCCAAGAGTTGGGCGAGCGGTTTTTTAGCGAAAATACTAGCCATGCAGTAGGAGTTTTGGGGGAGTAAATAGTAACAGTTTGGTAGCTATGAGTTGAGGCCGGGGTATAGTCAGCCGGGCCGAAAATACGCTAAACTTCGCGACCAACACCAGCCCAGCTTTGGCTAGGCGTTTGCATTAGGCTGGCTGGCGGGGCTAAACCTATCGGCCCTTGTTCTTTTTATGCCGCGCACCGGGCGATGAGACCCTACTTTTATGCCTTACTTTCTTCTTATTTGATATGAAAAAGACCCTTATCCTCCTAGCCTTACTGGGCCTGACAGCGGCCAGTACCAACGCTCAAACCACGCCGGCGGCGCAGGCCATCGTAAATAGCCAGGTCCAGCGCATGACCCAAGAGCTTGGCCTCTCGCCCGACCAGCAGACGCGCCTGCGCCAAGTGCTGCTGCTCACGCGCCAGCACATGGATGCCGACCGCACCGCCCACCAGGGCGACCCCGCCGGCCTGCAAGCTGCCATGGCCTTCGACCGGGCCAAGTCCGATGAGCTAATTCGGGGCGTGCTCACGCCCGCGCAGTACACGAGCTACCAGCAGAACAAAGCCGCCCGCATTGGCCAGCTGCACGCCACCGGGCACTAAGCTGGTTGTTAGTCATTTGATTTTCATTCAGAGACAAATAACCAACAACGGCTAACCTGCTGCCTACGTCGATGAAAAAGCCCTTTTCAGCGTTAGAAAAGGGCTTTTTTGTACCCAGCCAGTGGGTTGGCCCGCTCCTTGCAATTACCCAGGCATCCGAAGACTGCGCGGCCGCGCTTCCGGCTTTTCTCTCCTCTTTTCTGCTTTTGTTTTTGCTATTCATTATGAAAAATTCCCTGCTTCTGCTGGCTGCGATGGCCGTTTCTACTGCCAGCTTTGCCCAGACTACTGCGCCTACCCAGCTGCCCACCCACCGCGTAACGCGCCTGGGCGACCATACCAAGGCCAAAGACGACCATCATAAAACACCCGAGCAGCGCGCCGACAAGCACACGGCCATGCTCACCAAAAAGCTAAACCTCACGGCGGCCCAGCAGCCCAAAGTGCGCCAAATACTGCTAGCGCAAGCCCAAGAATCGCAGGCCCTGAAAGCCCAATACCCGGCTGACAACCAGCGCCAGGCTCGCCACGACGCCATGAAAGCCGGCCAAGCCAAGTATCAGGCTCAGCTGCAAGGCGTGCTAAACCCCGAACAGTATAGCAAGCTGCTGGCCATGAAGCAGGAGCACCACCACAAAGGCGACAAGCACGGCGGCCAGCCTGCAACCAAAAGCTAGCTCTCTGGTATCGGCTAACACTCAGGCTAGTCAGTTGGCTTAAACCTTAGGCGCGGGCCGGGCTCTAATGCCTACTTATTGGCGCGGCCCGCGCCGCTTGTTTTTCCTTATCAAACTCATGAACAAATCCTTCCTCCTGCTCGCTGCCCTGGCCCTAACCACGGCCGCCGCCCATGCCCAAACCACACCGGCCGCCCCGGCTACCCAAACCGCTCCGCTAAATAGCGGTGCTATGCGCTCGCCCGAGCAGCAGTCTCAAAACCAGGCCCAGCGCCTAGCCAAAGAGCTAAACCTCACGGCCGACCAGCAGACTAAAGTGCAGCAGCTCATGCTAACCCAGCGCCAGGAAATGCAGGCGGCCATCCAAAATGCGGGCGGCGACCGCCGTGCTATGGGCCAAGCCATGCGCGCTGGCCGCGACAAGTTCGACGGCCAGCTCAAGACCGTCCTCAACGCCGACCAATACACTAAGTACCAGCAAATCATGACCCAGCGCCGCGAACAGATGCGTGAGCGCCGCCAGAATGGCGGTGGCATGGGCACCGACCTCGACTAATTTATTGCTAGAAAGTAGCCCAGCTGCTTGTAGAAAGCCTCGCTCCGCCCGGAGCGGGGCTTTTTTGTTATTGTTTTAGCTTATTCGAAGGCGACCTCTACTTCACTTGGCTACCGGAACCAGAGCCCTATAGTGCACGTTTTAGCAGCTTCCTATTTATATTTGGCCTACTTACTTACCCTGGTCGCCAATCAGTCAGCATCTTAGCTCGGCGGCGGCCGCCCCATTCAATGCCCCTCCCCAGTAGTAGCACCCCCGCGGTGCAGATTCAGCAGTTTTACGATAAAGGTCTGGCCCACGCATCGTATGCGGTGCGCGCCGGCCGCCAGATGGCCGTAATTGACCCCGGCCGTGACCCCCAACCCTACTACGACTTTGCCGACGAGCACGACGCGGAGATAGTAGCGGTGATTGAGACTCACCCCCATGCCGACTTCGTGAGCAGCCACCTAGAAATAGCTCGCGAAACCGACGCCATCATTTATTGCAGCAAGCTGTCGGGCGCTACCTACCCGCACAAAAACTTTGACGACGGCGACCGCATCAAGCTCGGGGCCGTCGAGCTGCACGCCCTCAATACCCCCGGCCACTCGCCCGATAGCATCAGCGTGCTGCTGATGGATGAGGCCGCCCAAACCCGCGCCGTATTCACGGGCGACACCCTTTTTGTGGGCGATGTAGGCCGCCCCGACTTGCGCGAAGACGAGGCCGTAGGCGGCCACGCCCGCGAGGCGCTGGCCGCTCAGCTTTACCAGAGCACCCGCCAAAAACTAATGTCGCTGCCGAGCAACACCAAAGTGTATCCGGCCCACGGCCCCGGCTCGCTTTGCGGCAAAACCACCAGCACCGACCTCGACAGCACCATTGCCAAAGAGCTGGCCACCAACTATGCGCTGCAACCGATGTCGGAAGCCGAGTTTATTAAAGTTCTGCTCGAAGACCAATCATTTGTGCCCAAGTACTTTGGGCACGATGTAAAGCTCAACAAGCGCGGAGCACCCAATTTTGAGGACAGCATTCGGGCAGTGCCACGCCTGGGCAGCCACACGGCCCTAGAGGCGGGCGTGCTTATCATCGACACGCGCCCGGCGGCCAAGTTTCGGGCCGGGCACCTGCCGGGGGCCATCAACCTCATGGATGGCGGCAAATTTGAAACCTGGCTGGGCTCGATAGTTGGCCCCGCTGAGAAGTTTTACCTGCTAGCCGACACACAGATACAGCTCGACGCCGTTATCCGCAAGGCCGCCAAGATTGGCTACGAGGCCAATATCAAAGGGGCACTGTTAACCCCGACGGCTCTACCCGCCACCAGCCCCGAGGTTGATGTGGCGGCGGCACACGCGCACCCCGAGCGCTACACCATCGTGGATATTCGCAACTACACCGAAGCCCAGCCGCAGCTGTTCGCCGGGGCGGTACTCATTCCGCTGCCCGAGTTGCGCGAGCGGGTGAGTGAGATTCCGGCCAATAAGCCCGTGCTGGTGCACTGCGCGGGTGGCTACCGCTCGGCAGCGGGCGCGAGCATTATTCAGAATGCCCTGCCAGGCGTGCAAGTAGTTGACCTGGGCGAGGCGGTGAAAGAATTTGGCGTCGCCGCTTAGTAAGCGTGTTATAATGAACTTACTCAGTCGCAACTAGGTTGAGTAAAGGCTGAAATATCAGGAATTTCTCAAACTAAATCAAGGCATATATTTTACGGATTAAGAGTTTGTTATCTAATTATAAACTGATTGATAGACGCTTCGCTGGCGCTGCCGCCCTGGCTTAGTAATTGGCACAAGGTTGGGTGAAAGGCCGATGCTCTTAGTTGATGCGATAAAGCGTCAGCTAGCAGCGTCGGCCTTTTTTCTATTTGCAATTAGCTGCCCACTGGTTTTTCAGTTATGAACAACTCATCTACTCTGGCTTCTTCTCCCTATCCCAATAAGCTAGGCCTCTGGCAGTGGCTACTACGCAGCACGGGTCTGGAAGCCTGGTTTCAGGAAGCACCAGCCGCCGCGCACGCGGGCCAGGAAGAGCACATTATCCTCCTGCTGACACTGGCAGGTACTACGCGGGCCACTCGCTCGGCGCACGACTCATTGTTAACCAATGCTTTTAGCGAGTGTGCGGCTACTGTTAAGGCTAGCGGTGGCGAGCTTATCCCTTATCAGCCCGGCACGCTATTGGTCGCCTGGCCAGCTACGGTACAGGTGCTGCCGCCTTTGTCAGCTATTTATTTTCAGCTGCGGGCTTGCGTGCGCCGCTTGGCTAGCTCACCTGTCCTGGGCTTGGATGGGGCAGCCGGACTGGGCTGGACCGCCGCCGGACCGACGCGCCGCTACGACAAAGCCAGCTTGCGCGAAGTAGCCGGCATCTTGCACGAAAGCCAGCAGCTGGGCAGCGAGCTATTGCTGACGGCAGCCTTGCAGCAGCGCCTTGCGCCTACGCTGGTTGGGCAGTGCACGCTGCACGTGGCCTTCGAAGTACCGGGGCATCGCTACCCGGCCACGCTGTATCAGGTGGCGGCTCCGGCGGGCGCTTAGCTGGTAGGTTACCTCATTGCTACCAGCTACTTGGCCGGGTCAAAAAAACTTAGCGCTTATCTGAATGTTGGGTTGCTGGCGCTAGCAAGTAGCAGGGTAAAGTTTGCGTAGGGGAAATCAAGGCTTTTGTCGATTAAAACGTCTTGCTGCGGCTAGCAGCTTTTTACATTTACCCTCTTGGCGTGTCTTTAGCACGCCTACTTCCGTTTTCGGCTGACTTCGGCAACCGGATTATTATTTCCAGCCTGCTGCCCTCGATATGTAGCCCATACGCGGCAGGCTTATTACACGGGCACCGACTTTTACCAACCACATGAAAGAACAGAAAGGGCAGTTGGCCCCTGCCGATGGGAAACTGGGCATTCTGATACCCGGCCTGGGGGCCGTGGCTACCACCCTCATTGCCGGGGTAATGGCTGTGCGCAAAGAGATAGCCCAGCCCGTGGGCTCGCTCACGCAGATGGGTAATATTCGCCTGAGCCGCTCGGTTGGTGACAACAACCCCAAAATCAAGGACTTTGTGCCGCTGGCCGGCCTCCACGACCTGGAGTTTGGCGGCTGGGATGTGTACGAAGACAACGTATTTGAGGCGGCTCTGAAAGCGAAAGTGCTAGAGCCTATTACAATACACGCCGTGAAGGATGAGCTGCAAGCCATCCGGCCCATGAAGGCGGCCTTCGACAAGCACTACGTCAAAAACCTCGACGGTACGCACGTTAAGGACTTTACGACCAAGCTCGACCTGGCCGAGCAGGTGCGCGCCGATATCCGCAACTTTAAAGCGGAGCGCGGGTGCAGCCGGCTGGTGATGGTGTGGTGCGGCTCGACCGAAATCTACCACGAGCATTCCACGACGCACCGCACGCTGGCGGCCTTCGAGGACGGCCTGCGCCAGAACGCTGCCGACATCGCGCCAAGCATGATTTATGCCTACGCGGCCCTCAAAGAAGGCGTGCCCTACGTGAATGGTGCGCCCAACCTGACCGTGGACACACCTGCCCTACTGGAA
This sequence comes from uncultured Hymenobacter sp., assembly GCA_964251335.1. Lineage (GTDB taxonomy): Bacteria > Bacteroidota > Bacteroidia > Cytophagales > Hymenobacteraceae > Hymenobacter. The sequence continues at coordinate 2,804 of CAXUKA010000216.1, read as the reverse complement.
TTGGCTGCTCTCAACGGCGTGCCGGTGGCTGGCAAGGACTTCAAAACCGGCCAGACGCTGATGAAAACCATCGTGGCTCCTGGCTTGCAAGTGCGCTCGCTGGGTGTGAAGGGCTGGTTTTCGACCAATATCCTGGGCAACCGCGATGGGCTGGTGCTCGACGACCCCGACAACTTCCGCACCAAGGAAGTATCGAAGCTAAGCGTGCTGGAAAGCGTGTTTCAGCCCGAGGAAAACCCTGAGCTGTACGGCGATATGTACCACAAGGTGCGCATCAACTACTACCCGCCGGCCGGCGACAACAAGGAAAGCTGGGACAACATCGACATCTTCGGTTGGCTGGGCTACCCGATGCAGATTAAGATTAACTTCCTCTGCCGCGACTCTATCCTGGCTGCGCCGCTGGTGCTCGACTTAGCGCTATTCATCGACCTAGCCCAGCGTGCTGGCATGAGTGGCGTGCAGGAATGGCTGTCGTTCTACCTGAAATCGCCGCAGACGATTGACCCCAGCCAGCGCCCCGAGCACGACATTTTCAAGCAGTACGTGACGTTACACAACACCTTGCGCGAAATAATGGGCGAACCGCTACTGGCCGACGAGGCCGAGCCGGCTAATCTATCGGAGGCTTCGGAGGCACTGTAAACCAACAGCCTGCGTGTTTAAAGCCATTGCCAGCGTACTGGGCATCGGGTACATTAAGGGGGGCGGCACGGTAGCGGCCGCCGCTTGCTGCCTGGCCATGTACCTGGCACCCAATCAAACACTTACTACCAATCCAGCTCTGGCAAGCCTGCTCACGGTAGGCCTGCTGGGGCTGGGTACCTGGGCCGCCCAGCGCGTAGAGCCGGCCTGGGGCAAGGACAGCTACCGTGTGGTAATTGACGAGGTGGCTGGCGTTTGGGTTGGTCTGCTGGGTGTGCCTCTCACGGGGCCGCGCTTGCTAGTGGGACTATTGCTATTTAGGTTTTTTGATATTGTGAAACCATTGGGTATTCGGAAGATGGAAAAACTACCCGGTGGCTTCGGCGTGATGCTGGACGATGTATTAGCGGGCATATATACCGCGTTGCTGGTACACGCCGGGCTGTGGCTGGGAGTGCTGTAACACCAAGGCTCTGGCTTGGCGCTACGGCTGACGAGCCACTAGCTTACTATAAAATTTTCGTGTAGCTATTTCATTCTCAAGCCAGAGCTTGAAGTTACGTTATGAATTACCACCGTTTCATTAAGGCGCAGGCGGCCTCGCTAGCGGGCACGGCGGTCGATTTTCTGGCTACTATCTGCTTTGTAGAAGGGCTGCATGTGGCGAAGGTGGCAGCCAGCACGCTGGGCAACGTGGCGGGCGGCCTTACCAATTTTTATCTGGGGCGGCATCATGTATTTCAAGTATCGCACCACCGGGCTACGTCTCAGGGAGTGCGCTATTTGCTGGTGTGGGCGGGCAGCTTGCTGCTGAATGCTGGGGGCATGCACTTGCTCATCGACAGAGCGCACGCCAACTATCTACTTAGTAAAATAGTAGTATCGCTGCTGGTGGGCTTTGGCTTCAATTACCCGCTGCAACTGCACTTCGTATTTCGCACTAAATGAGCTTTCTGCTTACCCGGTTTTATTTCTGCCTGACAGTGCTGGCCCTTTTGGGGCTGGGCGGCGGGCCGGCGTGGGCGCAAGTCACCACCGTGAGCGGCACCGTGACTGATGCCAAAACCCGGCAGCCATTGCCCTTTGTGAGTGTGGCCGTGCCGGCGGCCGGCGTAGGCGTGAACACCGACGATGCCGGCCACTACACGCTGCAAGTACCAGAACCGCAAACGGCAGTCGTTTTCTCGTACCTCGGCTATCGCACTGTCACCAAGACTATTACCCCCGGCCAGTCGCAGACGCTGAACGTGGCCCTCGCAGCCAGTTCGGCCACGCTGGGCGAAGTCGTGATTAAGGGCACCAAGCCAGCGGTGCGCTATAAAAATAAAGATAACCCAGCAGTCGCCCTCATCCGGCAGGTAATCGACCATAAGGCTGAAAACCAGCCCGAAAGCTACGCCTATGTGGAGTATGATAAGTACGAGAAGATGGCCTTCTCGCTCAGCAACTTATCGGAGAAATTTAAGAACAAAAAGATATTCAAGAACTACCAGTTCCTGTTTAAAAAGCAGGATTCGGCCGCGACGGGCGGGGTCAATATCCTGCCCATTTACCTCGAAGAAAAGCTGACCCACGAGTACTACCGCCAGCAGCCCGAGGCGCGCAAGGTAGTAGAGCTAGGCAAGAAGCAAGTACAGTTTGATAAGCAATTTATTGATAACGAGGGCATCAGCGCTTATTTCAATCGAATGTATCAGGACGTGGACATTTATGCCAATAACGTCTCGCTTCTCGGCAACCAGCTGCTGAGCCCCATTGCAGGGGCCGCGCCCACGCTCTACGAATACTACATCACCGACACGCTGAAGGAGCACAACCCGCAGCTTATCGAGCTAACCTTCAACCCACGCAACCGGGCCGACCTGCTCTTTAAGGGCAAGCTCTACGTGACGCTCGACGGCCACTACGCCGTGCAGCAAGCCTACCTCACGGTGGACCGCCGCATTAACCTCAACTTCGTAAAAAGCCTGGAGGCGCGGCTGGAATTTAACGAAAATCCCGACCGACGCTACCACCTCAGCAAGAGCATTCTGGACGTGGACTTTGGCCTCGCGCCCGGCAAGGGTTCGGGGTTTTATGGGCGGCGCACGGTCATTTTCAGCAAGTACCAGGTCAATCAGCCCGAGCCAGATGCGCTGTTTGCCGGCCCGGCCCAGGCC
>CAXUKA010000215.1:0-10926 GCA_964251335.1 uncultured Hymenobacter sp. | reverse complement strand
GCCCTCTACCGAGTGGTACACCTCGCCCACGGGCGCGTCGATTTCGCCCATGATGATTTTGAAGTGGTAGATGAGCGCCTCCATGTTCTTATACACGGCCTGCTTGGGGGGCAGGTAATAGTGCGGCGCATCGGCGTGGAAAGGCCCCTCGGGCAGGTTGTCAAGCGCCTGATTGATCATACGCAGGCTCTGCCATATTTCCTCGTTGCCCACCATGTAACGGTCGTAGGTATCGCCTTTGGTGCCGACTGGGATGTCAAACTCAAAGTCCTCATAGGAGGAGTAAGGGTTCATCACGCGCACGTCGTAATCGACGCCAGCTGCCCGTAGATTGGGGCCGGTAAAACCGTAGTTCAGCGCCTTTTCGGCCGAGATGCCGCCCACATTTTCCACGCGGTCTACGAAAATGCGATTGCGGGTAAACATCGACTCAAACTCGCGCATCACGGCCGGAAACTCTTTCAGCCACTTGCGCAACTTTTCGAGCGCTACCGGCGAAAAGTCGCGCTCCATGCCGCCGATACGGCCCATATTGGTGGTGAGGCGGGCACCGCAGACTTCTTCGTAAATCTCGTAGACCTTTTCCCGCTCCTCCATCAGGTAGAGGAAGCCGGTGAAGGCACCCGTGTCTACCCCCAAAATGCCGTTGCAGATAAGGTGGTCGGTAATGCGAGCCAACTCCATCAATATCACGCGCATATACTGAGCGCGCTTAGGCACCGTGATGCCGAGCAGCTTCTCTACCGTCATGTGCCAACCCATGTTGTTGATGGGCGACGAGCAGTAGTTCATCCGGTCGGTGAGCGTCGTAATCTGGTAGAACGGCTTGCGCTCGGCCAGCTTCTCGAATGCCCGGTGGATGTAGCCGATAGTCGGCACGCCCGAGATAATCCGCTCGCCATCCATTTGCAGGATGTTCTGGAAAATACCGTGCGTAGCTGGGTGCGTCGGCCCCAGGTTGAGGGTTGTCAACTCCTGCGAGAAGTCATTGAGCGTAGGCACGAAGTTGCCTTGCTGCTCGTGGGCTTCCTGGATAATCTTATGGGTGCCTGCCAGGGCGTCGTTTACTGCCATTGTACGCGATGTCATACTGAGTCTGCGAAGCATCTTATCAGGTTCGCCGAACTCATTGATAGTAACTAATTCTGGCGAAGGCAGCTGTGATAAGATGCTTCCTTCGTCAGTATGACAGATAAAAATTAGCGACCAAAAAACAGGTCGGTTTTGTCTTCGCGGGTGCCGTCTTCCACGGGGTACTGCTTGCGCATGGGGTGGTAGTCCATATCCTCCACATTCAGAATGCGGCGCAGATTGGGGTGGCCGGTGAAGATAACGCCGTAAAAATCATAGGCCTCGCGCTCCATCCAGTTGGCGGTGGCGTAGAGGTCGGTGAGGGTCGGCACCACCGGGTCGGCGACTGGGAAGAAGATTTTGATGCGTAGCCGGACATTATGTACTAGGCTGTGCAAGTGGTAAATCATCCCTAATTCCTGGTTTAGGTTTTCGGGATAATTGATGCCGCACATCGTCGTCAGGAAATGAAATTTCAATTCCTCATCCTTTTGCAAGCCGGCAATGATATTGTGGATATGCTCGCGCTTGGTCGTGACGGTGAGCAGGCCGTAGGGCTCCTCCACATCGGTAAAAGTTGACTCGCCAAACAGGCGGTGCAGCAAGGCCAGAGCCTGCGCATTTTGCTGAGCAGCGGGGTCTTGGGCGGCAGTTTCCTGCGCGGCGGGCGATTCTTCTTTAGTGGGGTCAGCCATTTACGGGGCTTTCAGCGAAGCGCTTATTTGATGTTGTAGGAAGCCAGCATGGCTTGGTACTCGGGCGAGTTGCGGCGGCGCATGCTCTCGTTTTTGGCAAGGTCCTGAATGCGCATCAGGCCGTCGAGCACTTGCTCGGGGCGCGGGGGGCAGCCGGGGATATACACATCGACCGGAATAATACGGTCGATACCTTGAAGCACCGAGTAGCTATCGAAGATGCCGCCCGAGCAGGCGCAAGCACCCATGGCCAGCACCCAGCGGGGCTCAGCCATCTGCTCATATACCTGCTTCACAATGGGAGCCATCTTTTTGGCGATGGTGCCCATTACCATGAGTAGGTCGGCCTGGCGAGGCGAAAAGCTAGGGCGCTCCGAGCCGAAGCGCGAAATGTCGTAGTGCGAGCCCATGGTAGCCATGAACTCGATGCCGCAGCACGAGGTAGCAAAAGGCAACGGCCATAGCGAGTTGGCGCGGGCAATGCCGACTACTTTCTCGATAGAAGTTGCAAAGAAACCGGCGCCTTCAATACCCTCGGGGGCGGCTACGGTTTTGATTTCAGGAACGCGGGTATCCATGAGCAATAGTCAGTTTAAGCAGCCTGCCCAATCTCGGCGGGACGATTTTCCAACACCGGCTTCGCGGTATAAGTTTGGCTGGCAGGGGCCTCATTCCAACGCAGAATGCCCTTTTTTATAACGTAGCCGAAACCGGCCATCAGCAGGGCCATGAAGATAATCATCTCCACGAAGCCGGCCGTGCCGAGCTGGCGGAAATTCACGGCCCAAGGGTACATAAAAATTACTTCCACATCGAACAGCACAAATAGGATGGCCGTCAGGAAGTACTTCACCGAGATGGGCGTGCGGGCATTGCCTACGCTCTCGATGCCGCACTCAAAAGAGGCATCTTTAACGGTACTGTGGCGCTTGGGGCCGACAAGGTGCGACACGACCATGGCGAAGGCCACGAAGGCTATAGCCAGCCCAAACTGAATGACAATGGGCAGGTAATCGCTGGGCTGATAGGAAGTCATATTGGCAAGCAGCGTAAGAGTCAATTAATTAACCGCCGAGCACGGAGGCGCGGACAGGCAAAGGTACACCCAAGCCGGTTTGAGCGGAAATAAGCCTGCAAAAGCTGCCGTTTAGGGCGTCGTTTTGGCGGGCGCTGCGGCATCGGGCGCTACGCTCGGCTCGGCGTTCATGGCGCCGTCGAGGTTGCCACCCTGAAAGTAGTTTTCGGTGAAAATGCGGTAGCGGTCGAAGATAGAGCGTACCGAGCGCACCAGCACGTATTCGCCGCGCACGCCCTCGGGCACCACCACGCCCGAGGCGTAGCCATTCCAGATGGCATTGTCGGTGTGCGTATCAATGAGCGTTACCATGAGAGTGCCATCGAGCAGCAACATGCGCTTGGGAAGGTAGGTATGGCGCTGGTCTTCGGGCGTGTCGTCGTCTTCAGCGTCGTTGCGCTTCACCCAAAAGGTAATGTCTTCTTGCTGAAAGCCAGGAAAACGCATATCGCCCTCAAATAGCTTGAAGCTAACCATAAGGTCGGGGTTCTTGCGGGAATAGCGGTAGCCTTGGATGCGCATGCGCTGGCGCACGGCGTCGCGCAGGGTTTCGCTGAGGCGCGTGCTGTCGGCGGTGAGGCCAGTGCCATTGAGGAAACCGTAGGTGCGATAATGCCGGAAGCGGCCCCGGTAGCTGTAGCTGGATTCGATGCGCGCATCGCGCGAAGTGAGGCAGCCCGAGAGCAGCCCGAGGCTTAATAGGCCACCAAAAGCAAGTGTAACAATGGATTTCATGGGCAGGTAAAAGGGAAGAAGTGTTAAGCTCCCTAAGTTACGTAATCTGCCTTGTAAGTGGACTAAGGTTCAGGTTATAATGAGTTGGTCGCGCCGATGAGCAGCGCTGCTGCATTACTCTATACAGCCTTCTTGAACACCGTAGCACAGCTTGGTCGCTACACTGCCTGAGAATAGTTTGTGCTGGAAGAAAAAAGTAGGGTCACCACGAGCTTTCCAGAAGCGAGGGCTTTGCACTGGCTGGTGATAGTATGTGCGTACTGCCTTAATTTTCCAAAAAATACTCTCGTACCAAGAATTAATCGCTAGGCAGGTTTCTATATGTCGATACCTGTAATACCTCTTCTGACGAATTCAGCGTTTCAACTACTTTACTGCCGGCCAGGTGGCGTATACTGAATGTTACGGGTTTTTCATCGATTGCTTCGGTACTGAACAGAGTCGCTTTGATAATATTGCCAACTACTTGAAGCTTAAATTTTACAGGGAAAGTATAGTTATTCTTTATTCTTAAATCTTTGTAGCCATAAACAACCGTTGCGTCGGAGCCTAAAGGCGCAAATCTTGTCTCATCTGTATAAAGGTCAACGGAATGATTATAGCGTTCCGTAACCTTAAGGCCGGCAAAGAGGCTAATTAAATAAAGGATACCTGAGGCTTGGCACAAGCCGCCGCCTGCTTCCTCGATAACTATACTGTTCCTGATAGTTCGGCCATTTTTGAATTGATTGCTCGGATTGCCGACCGCATGCCAGAAGGAAAAAATCTCATTTGGCATGAGGACATGCGAATTAATTTTTTCGCTCGCCATTAGCAAGTTGAATAGCTTGTTATTGAACGTTTCGCTTGGCTTAATTTCTTGCGATAAAACGAGGGTATATTTGAAAGCAATGTTTTTGCTTGATTTGCTGGTTAGCCTGAAAAAATCCCGGTTTATCAAATCCTTGCTGAATCTAAGCAGTAGCCTGCTATATAGCTTCGTGGCTTGCCATACTTTCATTTCTTTACAAGCTCAATTATAGTATACGAGCTGTAGCTCTTTAGAAAGGAATTTGCTAGAATATAATCCAGTTTGCCAAATAGCTTTCTAAAGCGTTTAGGAATCCTGTGAATAGGAATTAATAAAATTCCGTAAGTCTTTCTTATTTCGAAATCGAGAGCGAGTTTGCTTAGCTCTTTTTCTGTAAGGCTGAATCCACCGTGCCAGCCACTAGTCTTATATTTCACCAGCTTTCTCCGCTTCTTGGATGGAATATCAAAAATAAGCCTGCCGTTAGCACGTAGTAGTCGGGCACATTCCTGAAATATGGCTTCGGTTAGCTCATAATCTAGGTGCATAAAGAAGTGAAAACTGATAATGGTGTCTATTGAATCAGCTGCCAAACCTGTGTTCTGCGCTTCGGCAAGATATATTTTCTTATCTGGAAATCTCTGCCGCGCAATAGCTAGCATTTCCGCGCTCGCATCTACCCCGTAATCGGCATAATTCAGTAATCGGCCACTTCCGCAGGCTAAATCGAGTATTACCTCATTCGGGTTGAGTAATAATTGATTAAGTACGTTGCGTTCTTGCGCGTCTATAAAGCTGCCGTAGGTATTATCGAACCGGTCTTTATCATAAAGCTTGGCTATCGTGTTGTAGTACTCTATGACGTCGCTCATAATCAGCTTTTAGTATTCGTGAGGCGATTAAGCCACTTGTTTGTAGCGGCAGCCACGCCAGCACGGGCATGAGTACCGCAAGTTAGTTGCTTGACTTAACTTCATCAATACGCTGTTGCCAGTGCACTGTCGCCTGTAACTGAAACAGTTCCGAGCCTTGATTTATTGCACGTAGTAGGTAGTAGGGCGTATGATGATTTTACCCAAGGTGAACTTCTTAGAGCATACACCGAGTGCCGTACTCCGTATAGATAAAAGCAATTTTCTGCTATTTGTCGCTGCTATCTTTGGCTTTATGGAACAAGCCGAATCGCAGCCGCACTGCTACGCTGCGAAGGGCTATTTTGCGCTGTAAGATAAAAGCGCTATTCGACACGAGTTTTTTGAGGGCGAGGTATTTGCGATGGCCGGAGCCAATATCTATCCCTACCCGATGTAATGGTGAACTGTGACCCGCACGACCAGCGCGAAAGCCAACAGCTGCACAGCCCGTTACTTATCATAAAAAGTGCTCTCGCCTTCTACCGAAGTCTACGACCGGGGCCTGAAATTCAATCAGTATAAGAAGCTACCGGGTTTGCGGCACTACCTGCTGGTGTCGCAGTAAACTTGGCTGGTAGAGTAGTACTAACTCACCGAGCACGGGGTGTGGGCGCACACGGCGTTGGCAGAGGCACGTGATACACTGGTTATTTCAGAATTGAATCTAGCGCTTACGCTGGCGGATATTTATGAGGAAACGGGCGTAGTGCCAATGCGAGTTGAGCCGCTGCTGGAGCATAAGCAAGGAACAGAAAGCCTTCAGGATAAATAATTTGATGTAGTCTCAGTCAAAACTTATACCCCAAGCCTAGCTTGTCGAAAAACTTATCTAACTCGGTCCATTTGCGGTCGTCAAAGGCGTAAAGCCTTTCTAAATCTTTAGTCGAGTCTAAGCAGAGGCAGCCAAAACAGATGTCGAGGTAGGAGGTATGGCCGTGGCGGACTAAAAACAGAATATTGTGAGGCTGGCAGCAATGCATAGTGGTTATCTTTTTGTCCCGAAACGGCCGCACGAGGATGCGGCTTAGTTCAATGCGCTGGGCAGGTGTCAACCTTCTGTATTTAAGAAGCGCCTTATAATTGGGATGCCCGCCAACCACCCATTTGGGCACAGGCATTGCTTTGCCTGCCTTATCAACCATGGCTTGGAAGTCCTCGTGCGAGGCTAATACAATAGTGTCAGCATTAGCCAGCTTGAGTTGAAGCCACCCGAAGGTCTGGGCCTTGAGGTGAAAGCTGGTGAAGAGGCTGAAAATCAGCAGGGCTAAAAATGCTTTCGAGGGTAGGCGCATTAGATAAGTAGGCTGACTTAATTCGCGGCAAGGTAGCCTGTCTTTCAGCCAGTAAGCAACCACTACCGATACCCGGCCGCCTGCAATTGAAACAGCTCCGCATATCTGCCGCCCTTCGCCAAAAGCTCCTCGTGCGAGCCGATTTCCTGCACGCGACCATTCTCCACGACTAAAATCCGGTCGGCCATGCGGACGGTGCTAAAGCGGTGGGAGATGAGCACGGCGGTTTTACCCTGGGTTAGCTCTTTGAAGCGCTCGAAGACTTCGAACTCGGCGCGGGCGTCGAGGGCGGCGGTGGGCTCGTCTAGTATTAGGAGCTGGGCCTCGCGCATGTAGGCGCGGCCGAGGGCGATTTTTTGCCACTCGCCGCCGCTGAGGTCTACGCCGCCGTTGAAGCGACGGCCTATCATTTGGTCGTAGCCCTGGGGCAGCTTGGCAATTACGGTGTCGGCGAGGCTCTGATGGGCAGCTTGCTCAATGCGAGGCTGGTTTTGGCGCTCGGATATGCGGCCTACGGCGAGGTTTTGGCCAGCGGGGAGCTGGAAGCGCACGAAGTCCTGGAAGATGACGCCGATTTCCTGGCGCAGTTCGGCGGGGTCGTATTCGCGCAGGTCGTAGCCGTCGAGCAGGATGCGGCCCTCGCTGGGGTCGTAGAGACGGGCCAGCAGCTTGACGAGCGTGGTTTTGCCAGCTCCATTCTCGCCTACCAGCGCAAGCTTTTCGCCGGCTTGCAGCTCGAAGCTGAGGTGGCGTAAGGCCCATTTTTCAGCATTCTTGTACTTGAAGCCGACATCCTCAAAGGTGAATCCCTGCCGGATGGGGCGCGGAAATGGCCGCACTGCCTGACCCAAAGCCGGCCGCACAATGCGTGGCTCAATCTGGAAGAAATCGAAGAAGTCCTGCAAGTAGAGCGCCCCGTCGGCCACCTGGCTAAAGCGGCTCAGGATGCCTTCGAGCAAGCCGCGCAGCCGGGCAAACGAGCCGGCCAGAAACGTGAGCTGGCCCAGCGAAATTTGCCCATACACGGTGCGGGTGATGATGTAGAGGTAAGCCCCGTAGTAGCCCGCCGCGCCCACGGCCGCGAACACCGTGCCCCAGCCAGCGCGGCGCAGCGACAGCGCCTTGTTCTGGCGGTAAAACTGGTCGGAGAGTGTTTCGAAGCGAGCAATCAGGAAGTCGGATAAGCCGAAGATTTTGACCTCTTTGGCGGTTTCGTCGCTGGCGCCGGTCTGGCGCAGGTAGTCGAGCTCGCGGCGCTCGGGCGTCCAGGAGTGCGAGAGCGAGTAGCTACGCTCGTTGAAGTGGCTTTCGCCCAGGAAGGCGGGCACCACGGCCAGCAACAGTAACCCCAGCAGCCACGGCTGAAAGGCCACGAGGCCGGCAGCCAGTAGCACCAGCGTCACCATATCCTGGGCCTGGGCCAGCACTTGGCTCATGAGCACCGAGCGCGAGAGCGTCTGGCGGCGGGCACGCTCCAGCTTGTCGTAGAAGGTGCTGTCTTCGAACTGGTCGAGGTCGAGCTCGGCGGCGTGGCGCATGAGGCGTACCGAGCTGGCATTGGCAAACAGGTCGCCGAGCAGCGAGTCGAGCAGGGCCACGGCGCGGCCCGTGGCATCGGCCAGCAGCACGAGGCCAAACTCCAGCGCCACCAGCCCCGATACTGGCATCAGCCAAGCCGGCCGGTACTCGGCATGGTTCAGCGTCACTACCCCGTCGATGATAAGCTTGCCGATGTAGAGCATAGCCAGCGGCAGGGCCGCCCGCAGCAGGCGCAGCGCAATATTTCCCAGCGTGAGGGCGGGCGAAGTTTGCCAGATGAGCTTTAGAAAAGCCGGCAGGTGCCGCAGGGCCGACACCCGCTCGCGCACACTCACGGTGGGCTGCTCGGGGCCATGCTTGCGAGAAGGATTTTTGACGGAAATCTTACTGAATAAATCGGATAGAAAAGACATAGGCTGGTGGTACGACACATTTGGGGCCGGGGTAGGGGAGTGGCCGTTTTGGCAGTTTCAGCAGGTTGGCCTTTAAAAGCAAACGCCCTTCGCTGCGGTTGGCGGCGAAGGGCGTTTGGTCTCAGCAAAGTAGGTGCGGACTAAAAGTCCGCGCTACAGGCCTTACGGGATGAGCAAGCGGCGGAAGAGGCTGGCTCCGGCGCTGCCTTTGCATTCGAGCAGGTATACACCTGGCGTCAGGGTGTGTAGGTCAAGGGTTTTGGTAGTAGCCTGCACCTGCGATAGCGCGGAGCTGTGCACCAGCTGGCCTGTGATGGTACGTACTTCGAGCTGCACATCCTGGCGAGTAGGCAGGTTGAGGTCGAGGGTAAACTGGCCATCTTTTGAAGGGTTGGGGAACACATCAAGCACGGCCAGGGCCTGCGCTGTGGTGGTGCCCAGCACCTGCGCCACGTTGAAGCGCATTTTGTACTGGCAGCCAAAATCGCCGCTGAGGTTGCTGATAATGGCGTTGGTAGTCGTGTTTTGGAGGCGCATGGTGCCGTTGCCAGCCGCCGTGTTGGCCCACCACGCAAAGCCGTCGCAGCCCGCGTCATCCACCGTGAGGGTATAGCAGCCGGGGGCCAAGGTGAGGTAGTCGACGTAGGTGGTGCGGGCAGCAGTATTGAGGCGGCTGGCCACTACCGCCCCGGTTTGGTCGGCGAGGTTCCAAGTGGTTTCGCCGGCGTCGCCGTTGGTAACCAAGCGTACAGTGAGGCCTGAGGGCAGCACGGGCACTGTATTAAACCGAGCGCGGAGCGTGTCGTTGTAGTGGTTTTGGTCGGCGGCGGCGTTGGGTGCGGTCACATACACCTTAAAAATGGCTTGCCCGGCGAAGTCAGCGGGCACGGGGGGCAGCTTCACTTCGGTTTGAGACAGGAAGGGCAGCGAGCCCGCCCACTGGTAGGTGCGCCAGGGGCTGGTGCCCACGCGGTACATGATGGTAGCGCTGGTGAGCGTGGCCGAACCCGTATTGCGCAGCTTCACGCGGGGTGCGTCGCAAATGGGGTTTTCGCGGGCGTAGTCGCTGTTATTGGTCGGGGCGATAATCTCGTCTAGGGCCGCGTCGTTGGTGTAGTTGGGGGTCGAGTAGCTGATGAGCTGCGTCTGCCAAATCCAGATAGCCGACGCATTAGCTTGGTTAGAAGCCGTGTAGGCTTGCATATCAAAATCGACGGTGCCCGTGCTGCCGAGCGCACTCGTAATGTCATGATAGAGCGGGGGCACTAGGTTGCCAGGGCACCAGTTGCTGCGGTCGTACACCCAAGTGCCAGTTTGCGGGTAAATCTGGTTCAGGCCGCAGTTGTCGCGCCACAGGTAGTCCTGAGCTTTCTGCACGCCATTTACCTTGAGGGTATACTGCTTGGGGCAAAACTCGGCACAATAGTCAGGGTCCGAGCCGTGGCCGGTAATGAAGCTCTTGAGCAGGGTTTGGCCGCTGCCGCTGGCTGGCTGCACGGTCTTGGCCGAGAGGTGGCTTTCGATGGGGTCGGCGGTTTTGCCAAAGGCAAAATTTCCGTTGTATACCTTGCTCACGGCCAGCGCATCGTGCGGCGGCACGCCTTCGATATACTCCACATACAGGGTCAGGGTGAAGCCATAGGAGTAGCCATCGTAGAGAAAGCGCATGGCCTTAGTGCCCTTGAGCTGGGTGGCGTAGTCGGTCACATCGAGCACGTAGTCGTGGGTGATGCCCCGGCTCAGCCAGTCGCTGGCGTAGGGTGTGATAACGCGGGCCAGCTCCAGGGTATCGGGCATTAGCAGTACGCGGGTGGTGTAGTCCCACGAGCCGCAGTACTGGCTGCCAGCCGGGCAAGCGTAGCGCCCTAGCACGTAGTGCAGCAGTATTTTACGGTAGCGCCCGGCGACCGGAAAGGTCGCGGTGGTGTCGTAGTTGCCGTAATACGTGAGGGCGCGCTTTTTGAAGATGATGACCCGCGTAGTATCGTTGGGGGCGGCTAGCGCCTTGGGGGCCCCGGCCAGCATACCAGCCGCCAGCAACAGGAAAAAGAGTAGCTTTTTGAGCATCGAAGAAAGGAAAAAGTGAAAGTGACGGAAAAAGCAAAGCATACTGCACGGCCATACCGCAGCCCACAGCGCCAGGCAGGCGCATGCCGAAAACAACCTTACTGAGTAGATACTGCGCGACTAGACCGATAGTGCAAAAGCCTGAGCTACCGGCCGCAAAAGCAGCCGCGCCGGGTGGGATGGGCCGGCAAATTACGACGGGCACTGCCCGGTAAGCTACTATTTATAGGACTATTTGCCAGATAAGATGACTTGCAGGCTGAGCCGCTGCTGTAGTGGGCCGCCGGGTGGCTTGCCAAGCCCGACCTTTGCGGCACTTATGCTAGGTTCTTACT
>CAXUKA010000214.1:0-11036 GCA_964251335.1 uncultured Hymenobacter sp. | reverse complement strand
GCCCTTACCCCCTATGCCGGGGATATACGTACTGCCCCCACCCCCGCCGGCTACCAGCAGAGCGTTGCGACTACTGAGGTAGTCACCAGCACGGCTAGCACTGGTACGCCGCAGGTCGGTAGCGCCACCCCCGCCTCCACCGCCATCGCCACCGCCATCATCAGTGCCCGCTCCGCCACCATTGAAGCCACCAGCAAACACTGTGCTGCCATTTCCGTTATCCGTCGTGCCCTGGCCGCCGACCCGCACGGTGAGCACTTCGCCGGGGGTCACTGTCACGGTGGCCTGTACTCGTGCCCCAGAGGAGTAATTTGAGTTACTAGTATCGTATAGTAAGCCGCCGCTCGCGCCCGTAGCTACTACCTGTAGCTGGGTGATTCCGGCTGGCACGGTATAGGTTTGGTCGCCACCGGTGTACCCGAATAAAGTGGGATTGATGACCGTTGTCCCATTGACAGTGACGGTGTTATTACTATTCACTGTGAACGCGCCACTCAGGTAGCTGGCATAGCTGGTAACAGGGGTGGTACTCCCTATCTGCAGGCCGCTGACCATTATAACCAAGCCTTGGTCATAGGGCGTGTTGCAACAAGTACGCTGAGCCGCCAAGAAACGCACTTTATAGGTGCCCGCTGCTAATGTTAACTGTTGCGAAATCGCGCTGCTGCCTGGTTGGCCTGCATAGTTTTGAACAAATGCTCCCTGTGTGCCATCGGGATTGGCAGGCGCGCTAAAAGCGCTGCCGTTCGTTTGGATGCCCGTGGTGTTAGCAAACGTCCAACTGGCCCCGGTCGGGTTGTAGCCATAATTGCCATGATCTAAGGGGTTCGACGTTTCAAAACTCGCATTGGATAAGGCTGCGCTCATTACTACCCCATCCGACACGCGCACGATTTCTACTTTATCCACGAAAGCAGTCACATCATGGGTATTATCGCTGCCGCCAGTGCCAGCAATGGTCAAGGTCTGGGCGTGCGCCATACTCGCCGTAGTCAGTAGTAAGCCGAGCGCGGCCAGCTGTCGAGTAAAAAGTAAGAGTGGTTGCATACGTTAGTGTAGAGAGAATTTGATAATTTAAAGAAAATAAAGGATGTAATAACTATGGCATTCAAGTGCAGTTTGACGAAATCAATAATTAAGTTGGTGCTAATTTATGCGGCGGCGTAAAGATAGATATACAATGCATTAGAAGAAAAGCACAAGCTTATCTCCTCGAATATAAAGCAGTCAGAGTCGGCTTTTAGAGCTTGATAATATGGTTGGCTAAGATGGATGCAGAAACTTGTTAACTATAACAAAAAGAAGGTAGCCTTACCGCCGCGCTGCGCTATTACTAGGAGGCGGCCAATGGGCTGCGCCAGCTGTGATGAGTAAGGTGAGGCAGTACTGACTGTTCGCTAGGCGCTAGCCCGATATAGTAGCACATTGACGTGGCCGGGCGTGCAGGCTAGCTCGTGGGCGATAGCGGCGGCCGGCAGGTAGAGTAACTGGGCCAAGCGCTCATGAGCAGTGGCAGAGCGACGGGGCATCGTGCAAAGTAAAAAAGCCCCACCGACTTACTCGGTGAGGCTTTCCTTGGCGGAAGGCGAACTAGTATGTCCGCCCGACACGTCGCATGCTAATGAGACGGGGATAAAACTACTCGACTACCAGCTTACGATACTCTGCGATACCATCGTGCAGTAGTCGCACGAGGTAGAGTCCCGACGGCAGGGCGGGCACGGCCAGCGTGTGCGGGCCAGCGGCCTGGCGCTCGCCCGCCGATACGGTCGCTACGTGTCGCCCGAGCGCATCCGTGACGTCGGCGCTGATGCTGGCTGTCGTGGGCAGGTAGTACGAGAGCGTAGCCGTCGACGCGGTCGGGTTGGGGAACAGGGTGAGGGCCAGCGGGTCGGTGGCTGCGGTGCTGGCCAGAATAATCTGGCGGGTGTACCAGATGGGCGATGTCACAATGCGGTCGCCATCGGCCTGCACCAGCACGACATAGTAGTAGGCCGTGGACTGGTTGGCCAGCGGGTCCACGTAGCTCAGGGAGGTGGTACCCGTCGCGGCCGTGGCGACCGCGGTCGCCAGTACGCCACTGCCCGGGACGCCCCGCATCAGGGTCAGGGAAGCCAGTGCCTCGCCATCAGCGTCGGTATAGCTCACTTGAATGCTCGGCGTCTGCTGGCCGGTGAAGATGGAGCCCATGGGCTGCCCGTTGACGGTGTACGTTACTTCCGCATTCCAGTCGTCGGAGGCGTAAAAGTGGCGCTGGCGCATGGCGTCGAGCAGGTCGGCCCGGGTCAGGGCCGGGGCCAGCACGACCAGGCGGCCGGGGGTGGTGCGCAGAAACGTCGTGTTGTGGTTGTCGTGGTCGAGGGTGATGCCGGTGTGGTAGCCCTTGGCCAATAAAGCGGTGAAGGTGGCCTCGTAGCTACCGGTCGACGGATTGCTGTAGGTGACGTTGGTCGACGTGGCCGGGCCGCTGCGCAGCACGGTGCCCACGATGGCCGAGTCGGCGCGGGTGCTGTAGGCCGCCGAGCCGGCCAGGTTGCCGTAATCGCCGCTTTGCGGGTGGGCCAGCATGGCGAAGGCGCCGGGCCGCTTGTTGATTTCGCGGAACAGGCCCTGGTAGTCGTTTTTGGCCACAAACACGTCGTAGTTGCCCGGCTCCCAGCCCAGCAGCTTGTCGACGGCGTAGGTCAGCACGTGCCCGCCGCCGCTGATAACGCCCCACTCCATGCCGTACAAGGCCACGAACGTCGGGGTAGTGGCCTGGTTTGCCTGGGCCAGGCCCAGGGCGTAGTTGCCCAGGCTCATGCCAGCCTGGCTATGGTTATGCTCTGAAATACCTAAGAAGTCAGAATGAAGCGAGGCGGCGGCAAACTGGAAATCCTGCAAGGGCGTGGCGGCCGCGTCCTGGTTGCCATCAGAATAGCTGGAGTGGGCGTGCATATTGCCCCGGAAATGCACCAGCGTGCCCACGGGGGGCACCGGCACGCCATAGGCCACCGACGTGGAAAAGGCTGTCTGATAGGCCGACGAGCAGCCCGTGCCGTTGTACTCGAACACCGTCGCGGTGTAGGTGGTGCCGGGCACCAGGTTGCTGACCGTGACGCTGGTGCCGGTGCCGGCATAGACCACGTAGTTGGCGGTGCCGAGCGAACTGCCCGCCCCATAGCTGACGTTGGCCGTGTAGGCCGTGCCGCTGACGGGGGCCGCCGGCGTCGACGTGGCGGGCCGCAGCAGCACCAGGTGCGCGGCCCCATTGCCCGCGGTCCAGGTGAAGGTCGCCGCGGTGCGGCCGGCGCTGGTGGCCGTGGGGGCGGAAGCGGGAGTCGTGGGCACGGCCGCCAACACGCAGGCGGGGGTGGTGAAGGTGCCGCTGGCCGGCGTGGCTTGCAGGTAGTTCGTGGTGCAGCCCGTGCCCAGCAGCTCGTACACCTGGTAGGCGTAGGCCGTGCTGGGCAGCAGGTTCGTGACGTTGACCGTCGTGCTGCCCGTGCCGGCGTACACGACGTATCCCGCACCTATGCCCTGGCCGCTGCCGTACGCGGCGTTGCCGCCGTAGGTGAGCCCGTCGGTGGGGGCGGTTGCGGTCGCACTGGCGGGGCGCACCACCACAAGCTGGCCCGTGCCGTTGCCGGCGCTCCAGGTGAGCGTAACGCCACTGCTAACCAGGTTCGTTGCCGAAGCGGCGCTCGGGCCGGTGGTAGGCTCGGCCCCGAGCACGCAGGGGGCGGTAACGTAGATGTTGTCGAAGACGGCGTACTCGCTGGCCGTGGTGGCGTGGTTCCAGAAGCAGCCCAGGTACGGCAGCGCCGTTTTGACAAAAGCCGAGTCCTTGCGAATGCCGATGCGGGTGTAGGTCGTCAGCAGCGGGTCGGTGAAGGCCGTGCTGCTGCTGCCGAGTTCCAGGGTCCAGTTGTCCTCATCGGGGGCGTAGAGCACGCGCACGGTCGAGGCCGGGCCCGGGGCGGCCGAGGGCACGGGCAAACTCACGCTGGCCAGGGTCTTGAGGTTGGCCGGGCCGTTGAGCCCACCGGTGAAGCGCACCAGCTTGAGCGAGTCCGGCGTGCCCGAGTTGCCGTACACCACGGCGTAGCCGTTGGTCGAGGTGGCTGTGAAGTCGGCCGCGCTGGCGGCCAGCACGAAGGCCAGGCCGTAATTGTTACTGGCAAAGCCACTCGGGTTAGGCCGGCTCTGCTGCATGTTAAACAGCCAGGTCAGTTGGTTGGCATTCTGGCGCAGGATGGGGCTGTAGCGGGTGGAGACGTCGCGCGCGACGAAGTCCTTGCCGAGCACGCCGCTGCTGAGCTTGAGCTGGTTGCTGACGATGGCCGCGCCGGTATTGGCGGTGCTCTCGGTCTCCACCCAGCCCGGGCCCACCACCGGGTTGTCGGCCCGGTTGAAGTCGTCGAGCAGGGTAGGCGGTGGGGCGGTCGTCTGGGCGTGGGCCACCGTGGCCAGCAGGCAGGAGCTACTGAGCAGCCAGCGGCGCAGCGTAACGGGTAACGTCATGAAGAAAAAAGAAAAGTAAAACGGGGCGGCAAGTTACGCCCTCGACCACAGGCGCATCTGTTAAGATTCTGTTGGGTAAGCAGCAAAAGCGTAACCTGAGAGGCAGCCGGCCTTTTTCGTAGCTTGCCGGTATGAATTGGTGTTGGCTGCTGCTACTCGTTGGCTTACCCGCCGCTGCGCAACGGCCGACGGCCGAGGCCGCCAGTCCCGGCAGTAGTTTCTGGCCGCTCGATGCCCGCACGGGTCGGGTAGCGTTCACTGCCCCCACGGCTCGCCCGACGGCCTCGGCGCTCTGGCAGGCCGAGCATGTACGGGCCTGGCTCACGCAGGCCTGCGGCACCGCCTGGAGCGAGTTGCGGGTCGGGGCCGACTCAGCGCAGCTTTATCAAGGGCAGGTGCCGGGTGTCCATGCGGGCGTGGAGCTGCGGTTTGACCTGCGGGTAAGCCGGCAGCCTACTGGCTGGCAGTACCGGCTCTTCGCGTGTGAGGTTCGGTCGCCGACCGGTGCCGAGGTGGTGCACTGGCTGCCGCTGCACCGACTGCTCGATGACCCTGACTTTCGGGCCGACGTGCTGCGCTTTCAGCAGCAGCTTCAGCGAGCGCTGCCGGGGTTATAATCATTCTGCAACGACATGGCGGCTAGCCGCCTAGTACACATGTTTTACTGCTGATTTTGTGCAGCAGAGCAGAAAGCAGGGTAATATATTGGCGACGTTATGAAAAACTGATATTTGCTGGCCTGATACTGAGTGGACTGTGTAGTTGTTGTGTATTGTGATTATTATATATATTGCATGCAAATCTATAGCATTCTCCTATGCACCTAAAAGCCAGCCTTATCGCGTTAACTGTAGCCGTTTGTCTCTCTGCATCTGGCTCCGTCACTCAATCCATCAAAAAGCCTTTTGCTCCGCTTCCGATACCAATTCGGGCGGGGAAGCATGATTTTGTTTCAGTTTCAGCTTTCAGTTTTACAGACCACAGTGGACGCGAATGGAATGCACCCGTAGGCACAGTAACAGATGGCGCATCTATACCCCAGTTTTGCATGGCTATTGTTGGGCCCCCTATGAAAGACGAATATCGCGGGGCAGCACTAATTCACGATGCTTTCTGTGGAAAGGCAAATGAAAAAGGAGCTTCTTATCATCGGGCTAGTTGGGAAGCTGTACATCTGATGTTTTATGAAGCTTGCATTGCAGGCGGCACTCCTTGGTGGAAAGCGAAAACCATGTACGCGGCTGTTTATTTATTTGGTCCACATGACTGGATATATGACAAAGGCCCCGCATATTTTGGTGGCATACGCGACATGAGTAGACAACAAAGAGATAAAAAAGATAGAGAAGTTCTAATGATACTGCAAAGAGAAGCTACAAAGCAATACGATGTTTCAAGCGTTAGCGAACCCTTGAAAAAAGCTCAGCTTGAAGAGCTTTCGAAGTATATCAAGGCTAAAAACCCTGAGATAAAGAGTTTAAATAACACAATGGCCGATGTTGCACAAACGTTGAGAGAGACTAACCAGATTAAAACACTTAATGTGCAGTAAAGTCTGCTCGGTGACTACCGTATTCATTTGCTGCTGATAGCCTGCTTGCTGTGCAGTTCGCTTACTTCGATTTCCAAGTCCTGCAAAACTGTAGGTGCTCTTTATTTACCCGCTATCCTGCCCATTTACTCTAGCTGGAACAACCTAAATTCTGTCGTTAAGGGAAGTCGCCCACAAAAACCCCGCGCGCAATAAGAGAAGGGGGTGATGGGGCGTTTCAGCCATTCGGAAATGGTCTACTCCGCTATACTCAATCGTTGCATGGGCAATGTGCCTAAGTCAATGCCTTGTGTATTCAGCGCGTGTAAGTGCACTAGGTACAAGCCAGGAGCCAGCCCAACCGTGGGCACGTTGGCCTGCACCGTGCCCAGCGTGGCCGGGACAGTGAGACGGCGCACTACTTGGCCAGTGAGACTAAGCAGGCTGACTTCCAGGCTGCGCGTATCCACCGGCAGACCGGTGGCAGTGAGGGTGGCGCTGGTAGTGGCCGGGTTGGGAGCCAGAGCAGCGCTAGCGCCGGAGAGGGCAGCGCGGGTAGGTAGGAACCCGGCGGTTGTGTTGAGTAGCACACCCGCTGCGTTGTTGTACACGTTCGTCGTGAGCAAGTCGGGCCGGTGGTCGCCGTTTACGTCGGCCACTGCCATGCCGACGGGCCCGCTGCTGGCCCCGGTGCTGTAGCTAGTCATGGCCCCAAAGGTGCCCGTACCCGTACCCAGCATCACGCCGGCCACGTTAGTGCCGTTGTTGGCCGTGACCAGATCGAGTTTGCTGTCGCCGTTGACGTCGGCCACTGCGATAGTATAGGGCTGGCTGCCCGAGCCGGTGCTATAGGTGACGGCTGGCGCGAAAGCACCCATGCCGGTGCCTAATAGCACCGCGACCCCACCATGGATAAAGTTGGTCGTGAGCAGGTCGGGCTTTCCGTCGCCGCTCACATCGGCCACGGCCACGCTAGCAGGAAAGCTGGCTGCCCCGATGCTGTAGGTGACGACAGTGGGGAAGCTGCCCGTGCCGGTGCCCAGCATCACGCCTACCGTACTGTTGTCCTGGTTGGAGGTGACCAAGTCAAGTATACCGTCGCTGTTCACGTCAGCTACCGCAATACCGGAAGGCCCGGTGCCCGCGCCGGTGTTGTAATTGGTGACGGCCCCGAAGGTGCCCGTGCCCGTGCCCAGTAGCACCCCAACTACGTTGGTACTATAATTGGCCGTGAGCAAGTCGAGGTGGCCGTCACCATTGACGTCAGCCGCCGCAATACTGTAGGGCTGGCCATAGGCGCCGGCGCTGTAGGTGACGACTGGGGCGAAGGTGCCCGTGCCGGTGCCCAGTAGCACGCCGGCCGTCTGCGTATTGCCGTTGGCCGTGAGTAGGTCGGGGTGGCCATCGCCGTTGACGTCGGCCACCGCGATGCCATAAGGACGGCTGTTGGTGCCGGTGGAGTAAGTAGTTACCGTCCCGAAAGTACCCGTACCCGTGCCCAGCAAAACGCCCACGTTATTGGCAAAGCTGTTCGCGGTAAGTAGGTCGATAGTGCCGTCACCGTTGACATCGGCTGCCGCAAGCGCTTGGGCCTGACTGCCCGCGCCGGTGCTGTAGATGACTACCGGGGCGAAGGTGGCAGGGGTCTGGGCCCAGGCGGGGCCAGTCAGCAGCAGTGCGGCAAGTAAGGGGTGCTTCATGCCCGCTAATATATAGAGATCGGAGCCACTTCACTATTATTAAGTGGCGGGCTTCGTCGAGGGTTAGCCAAGTAGTTTTGAGGTGGTCCAGTTAGGCGAAACAATTTAGGGCGTTAATTGAATTAATCTATTAATGAGCGCGATACGGTGCTTGGTAGCCAATGCTGAAATGCAGGCGCTCATGACTATAATCGGCTACGCTGGCTTATGCGCCAGCCGAGTCGGTAAAAACGGTCCGCTCACCTGGTTCGAGCACCTCCATTTTGAAGTGCGACTAAGCTGAGCGGCTGCAGGAAAATAATTGCTAGGGAACTGTGCTGAACGCAAGCCATAACTGAGTGCTAGCAATACCTGCCTGACTACTCTACTTATCTTAACTTAAGTAGAAGTGTGCGTTCCCTGACGGGTCCCCCGAGAAGCAAAAATGGCCTTCTCGGTATCGAGAAGGCCATTTACTGTAATCCGTAGGGGAATCGAACCCCTGTTGGTAGAATGAAAATCTACTGTCCTAACCCCTAGACGAACGGATCGTTTTCATTTTGGTGGTGCAAAGATACGGCATTTTAGTTTTAATTCATACGGATGCCTGCAAATAATTACTTGCGAGCATCCGTGTGAAGCCGTCTAGGACTTACCTCTCAGCCGATGCTTACCACTAATAAGCAGAATCTCAGATGTCACCGGGGTAATGCGTTCCTCTGTCCAGCACATGAAATAATTCATTGTTCGCTGTAGCCGCCCGGGCTGACCCCCAGCAGTCGGCACTAGTCGCACCCGGCCAGCGGTCAGTATGCGATACAATGAAAGCGAAGCGCTTCATCGACCCGTGTGTTGTGGAAAAACGGAGCGCCCGGGCAACGCCTCGCTCATGCCCAGCGCCTGCGCAACCCGCGTCGTGGCCTGCCCATCCTGGTTTACGCAGCGAACTGTCTCGGTTTGAAAGGCCATATCGCACTTGGTTCGCTGCCGTTTAACAGCTGGTTTTGCTGCTTTCATGACAGGGGAAAGGTACTTTCTCCGTGTCCATTCCTACCCGACCCCCTCAGCCCAGTATCCAACGACCGACTTATAACCTCTAAAGTAAGCTTTTTGCCGGTGTTATCCATGACAATCAATAGTATGTGGGTAAATGCACGGTATCTAAAAGTCTGCCTTTTGATTCTCTTCTATTGCGCAGAAGCATCGTGAGGAAGAAGTTTGCGCCCCTCCTCCAAGCACTTAGGTACCCCGGGGCCGAGCCTGCCTGTTTTCAGCTACGGGGACTCCATTTTAAGAAGCTATCTCACCTTACACCGGCGATGACTAATCCTAAGCCTACCTGGTTGCGCGCTACTACCACGGGACAGTTCGTGCTTTTCGCCCTGGGCTTAGGCCTGGCGGTCGGGGGGTACTTCTTCTGGCAAGCCGTCGCCGCCTTCGTCTGGTTTTTCGCCCTTGGCACGGGAGAGGGCCATGCTAGGGGGACTTTCCTGCTCGAGGCCGGGTTCCTGGTAGTGCACGTGGCCCTGCTGAGCTGGCTCTTTGGGCGGCGGCTTCTCTATTCCACGTGGTGGGCGTGGCTCGTGAGCGCAGGGGTTGCCATCGTCCTATTTGCCGGCCTCGTGCTCTATCCCTGGTATCGCGCCCCGGCCGACCCGACCTACCAGGCATACACGTTTGCCCGGGGTGCTCAGCGCTATCAACTCACGCTGGCGCAACCGGGCAATTCGTTCGATATATCTGAGGTCACCAGGCAACCGAACGGCACTACCCTCTCACTCCTGATGGGCGACTACCAGCAGCGCCACGATACCCTATTCTTACAGGAGTGGCACGGGCCGCGGCGGGGCTTCATTTATCACCACACGCTGGTCGGATTTGAGAATAGCCCGGTGCCCATTCCCCTAACCACGCGCGAGTAGGGGAGAGGCTCGGAAAGGTGCACCGCCACCTCCCACTATCGGTCGACCGCTGCCCCTCCCCATTTATCCTGCCTCCAGCTTATGGCTACTAAAACCAAGGCCAGGTCTGTTTTTGGTCTGCTTATCAGTCTGCTAACGCTAGCGTCTTGTGCTCACCAAGCCGCTCCGGATGATTTTGCGAGGCTCCGAGCCTTCGAGGCAGATCTGGTGCAATTGAGCGTCGACAACCCGAAGATGTTTTCTTTTCCCCAGCTAGACACAAAGCTCGTGAAGGGCCGGGTAGTCGCTATCAGTATTAGGGGGCGTGGCATGACCCACCTCCCCAAATCAATTTATCAATTCCAGCACTTGACCGAGCTCAGATTGGAAGAAACGGCCTTGCGCGCGTTACCAGATTTAACTCCCATGACCAAGCTCAATACCTTAATCGTTGAGTATAATTTGTTTGAAGGGCCGGTGCATCTGCGCAAGTTGCCCGCTTCGCTCGAGTACTTGACGCTTAGCCGAGATGCCATCACCGAGGTGCTAGTTGATGATTCGTTGCCTAAGCTGTCGGTGCTAAACTTAACGCAGAATCGGATGGGTAGCCGCATTAATCCGACCTTTTGTAAACTACCCCACTTGACGCTGTTGGACCTTTCGGCGGGCTGTTGCACCACGGAGGCGGAGACAATAGCCCTCGAAAAAGCAGCAAAGAAGCTACTCTGTAACAAGACGGTGGCGGTTAGGGCAGCAGGCAGGTTCATTGACTAGCCTGGGTATCCTGTTCATCCCGCACTATCCCCGCGCTATATTCCCGCTCAGTCGACTGCCACAACCCAACTGCATGACCGTCTCCTCCGCCCTGCAAATAGGCGCTTACCATACCAATCACTGAGAGGATTCTGCCAGCTATTACAACCAAAGGTGATGGATTTTGCAGTAGTAGGTAGGGTCGCAGCCGGTTACTATGCAGCCCCCCAGGTACACTTGGCCCCGTTTTGCTTTCTCAACGGTCTGGTCGCTGGGCTCGCCGTAAACCACGGGAATCAACTGGTCTATATGATCGAATTTGCACTTCACCGGCTGCGCGGCCGGGTAGGTATAGGGGCAAGGCCCCGGAAAAGTGACGATTAAGGGAGCCGTAGTAGCCGAAACGAGTACGTTGCGCACCGTTTGCGGCCGGTAGCCCGGGGCGGTGATGTCCAGCCGATACACATCGGAGAGCAGGGTGTCGACCTGAAATAAACCGGCACTATCACTCGTGCAACGCGTGACAACTGTGTCGGTCCGCTTGAAAACGAGCAGCGCCCCGGCGATGCCTTTGTGGGACTGCGTATCAACCAGTCTGCCACATAGGCTCCCCGCTTGGCAGTAGCCGGTGAGGGAACTCGTCAGTAGGAGCAGCTGCAGTAGGGCTGC
>CAXUKA010000213.1:0-11227 GCA_964251335.1 uncultured Hymenobacter sp. | reverse complement strand
ATCTGGAGCATATGGTGTTCAAGGGCACCTCAAAACTGGGCACCAAAGACTGGGCGCAGGAAAAGCCGCAGCTCGACAAAATTGAGGCGCTGTACGAGGTGTATCGCGGCCAGCGCAACGACCCGGCCGCCCGCAAGCGCACTTACCACCAGATTGACTCGATTTCGGGCGTGGCGGCGCGCTACGCGGTGCCCAATGAGTACGACAAGCTGATGGGTAGCATCGGCTCAAAAGGCTCTAACGCGCACACTTCCAACGAGGAAACGGTGTACCAAGAGGATATTCCGAGCAACCAGCTGGAAAAGTGGTCGGCCGTGCAGGCCGAGCGCTTCAAGGAGATGGTGCCGCGCCTATTTCACACCGAGTTGGAGGCGGTGTACGAGGAGAAAAACCGGGGTCTGGACTCCGATTTCAACAAGGAGTTTGAGGCGCTGAATGCCAGCCTCTACCCTACCCATCCCTACGGCACGCAGACGACTATCGGCACGATTGAGCATTTGCAAAATCCGTCGATTACGGAGATTAAAAAGTACTTTACCGAGTACTATGTGCCTAACAATGTGGCCCTTTGCCTGAGCGGCGACCTGGACTACGACCAGACCATCCGGCTGATTGACAAGTATTTTGGCGACTGGCAGCAGCAGCCGGTGCCCGCGTTCAATGTGCCGGTCGAGCAGCCAATTACAGCCCCGATTACCAAGGAAGTCGTGGGGCCGCAGTCGGAAAACGTGATGCTGGGCTACCGCTTGGGCGGCAAGGCTACCCGCGACGGCCTGCGCCTGCGGATGCTCGACAAAATCCTGACCAACGGCCAGGCCGGCCTTTTCGACCTCGACCTAAACCAGCAGCAGAAAGTGCTGCAAGCCCAGACCTTCGCCGACGCCAACGACGACTACTCGACGCACGTGCTCTACGGCACGCCGCGCCAGGGCCAGAGCCTCGACGAGGTGAAGGCGCTGATGCTGGCCGAGGTAGAAAAAGTCAAAAAAGGTGACTTCCCCGATTGGCTTATCCCGGCTATCGTGAACAACGAGAAGCTGACCCGCACCAAGAGCTACGAGCGCAACGAGGACCGCGCCTCGGCCATGTACGAGTCGTTTATCGAGCGCGTGAGCTGGGCCGACTACCTCAAGCAGAACGATGATTTTGGCACCATCACGAAGGCCGAAATCATGCAGTTTGCAAAGGAGCACTACGGCCCCAACTACGTGGCCGTGTTCAAGCGCACCGGCAAAGACCCCAACACGGTGAAGGTGGTGAAGCCCGCCATCACGCCCGTGCCGGCCAACCGCGATGCGGCCTCGGCCTACTACACCGAGGTGAGCAAGCTGCCGAGCACCGAGCTACAGCCGGTTTTTCTTGATTATAAGAAGGATATCCAGACGACGGACATCAAGCCCGGCCTGCCGCTGTATTACACCAAGAACAGCGAAAACGGCTTGTTTAGCCTGTTTTACGCTATCGACCTGGGCACTAATAATATTCCGCTGCTCGACGTAGCCACAGACTATATGCAGTATCTGGGCACCGGGCAGTACTCGGCGGCGCAGTTGCAACAGGAGTTTTATAAGCTAGGCTGCTCGTTTGCGGTGAGCAGCAGCCAAGACCGGGTACTCGTCAGCCTCAGCGGGCTGGACAGCAACCTGGAACCGGCGCTCAAGCTGTTTGAGCAACTGCTCAACAACCCGCGCCCCGACGCAGCGGCCCTCAAAAACCAGGTGGCCGGCATTTTGAAGCAGCGCCAGGATGCCAAGCTCAACAAGGGCGTTATCCTGAACCAGGCCATGCTGAACTACGCGAAGTATGGCGCACGCAACCCGTTTACCAACATCGTACCCGAAGCGCAACTGAAAGCGCTGAAGCCCGAGCAACTAACGGCGCTGCTGAAGTCGCTGCCAACGTACCAGCACCGGGTGCTGTATTATGGGCCGCGTGAGGTGGCCAACATTACCACTGCCATCCGCACCGAGCACAAAACGCCCGCCACTCTCAAGCCCGACCCGGCCGCCAAGGAATTTACCGAGCAGCCTTTGAATCAAAAAAAGGTTTACTGGGTGGATTACAATATGGTGCAGGCCGAAATCCTATTCCTGACCAAGGGCGACGTATACAGCAAGGCGCTGGCCCCCACGGTGGCGCTCTACAACGAGTACTTCGGTGGCGGCATGGGCAGCATCGTGTTTCAGGATTTGCGCGAGAGCAAGGCGCTGGCTTACTCGGCCATGTCGCGCTACGCCAATGCCGACAAAACCGGCCGCTCGAACTACATCCTCAGCTACATCGGTACGCAGAGCGACAAGCTGCCCGAGGCCATGAGCGGCATGGAAAACCTGCTCACAGACATGCCAATGGCTGATGCTAACCTGGTGATTGCCAAGCAAAGCATCCGCAACAGCATCGCCACCGACCGCATCACCCACGAGGGCGTGCTACTGAGCTACGAGCGCGCCCGCCGCCTCGGCCTCGACTACGACCTGCGCCGCGACGTGTACGAGCAGACGCAGAACATGACTTTTTCCGAGCTTCAGAAATTCCAGCAAGCTAAGATTAAAGGGCAGAATCAGGTAATCCTGGTTATCGGCTCGAAGGACCGACTGAATTTCAAAGAGTTGGCCAAATATGGCGATGTGCAGCAGCTAACGCTAAAAGAAATATTTGGCTATTAAGCACTAACCTAAAACCTCACCCCCCGGCCCCCTCTCCTTAGGGAGAGGGGGAGCCGACCGTAACCTGACGCAAGCAGTCGTCAGGCTCCCCCTCTCCCCAAGGAGAGGGGGCCGGGGGTGAGGTTACACGCCCAATGGGCACTCAACGACTCCTCTTCCCACCCCTCCACCTGACTAAATCAGAATAACTAATTTCCTCATGGCAGAGCAGAAAATCACCATTAAAAATGGTAAGCTCAACGTTCCCGACCAACCCACTATTCCCTTCATCGAAGGCGACGGCACTGGGCCGGACATTTGGCGCGCCTCGCAGCTGGTATTCGACGCAGCGGTAGAAAAGGCTTATGGCGGCAAGAAAAAGCTGGTATGGAAAGAAGTTCTGGCCGGCGAAAAGGCCTATAAGCAAGTAAACAACTGGCTACCGGCCGAAACGCTGGACGCTTTCCGCGAATACCTGGTGGGTATTAAAGGCCCGCTGACTACGCCCGTGGGCGGCGGCATCCGCTCGCTCAATGTGGCCCTGCGCCAAGAGCTTGACCTGTACGCCTGCGTGCGCCCGGTGCGCTACTTCGAGGGTGTGCCCTCGCCGGTGAAGCACCCCGAGCTGACCGACATGGTCATCTACCGCGAAAACACGGAAGACATCTACGCCGGCATCGAGTACATGAACGGCACGCCGCAGGCCCAGAAAATGCTGGAATTCCTGCAAGACGAGATGGGCGTGAAGAAAATTCGCTTCCCCGATTCGTCGTCGTTCGGCATTAAGCCGGTGTCGAAGGAAGGCACCGAGCGCTTGGTGCGCGCCGCCATCAAGTACGCCCTCGAAAACAAGCTGCCTTCGGTTACCCTCGTGCACAAGGGCAACATCATGAAATTCACCGAAGGCGCGTTCAAAACCTGGGGCTACGAGTTGGCCGAGAAGGAGTTTGGCAGCAAGGTGTATACCTGGGCGCAGTACGACAAAGTGGTGGCCAAGCAAGGCCAGCAGGTAGCCGATGCACTGCTCAAGCAGGCACAGGAGCAAGGCAAACTCATCATTAAGGATAGCATCGCCGATGCCTTCCTGCAACAGATTTTGCTGCGCCCGGCCGAATACTCGGTTATCGCTACCCTGAACCTGAACGGCGATTACATCTCCGACGCACTCGCGGCCATCGTAGGCGGCATCGGCATCGCGCCGGGTGCCAACATCAACTACGTGACCGGCCACGCCATCTTCGAAGCTACCCACGGTACTGCGCCCAAGTACGCCAACCAGGATAAGGTGAACCCCGGCTCAGTTATCCTATCGGGCGTGATGATGCTTGAGTATCTGGGCTGGAAAGAAGCCGCCGCTCTCATCGTAAAAGGCCTCGAAGCCGCCATCCAAAGCAAGCGCGTCACCTACGACTTCGAGCGCTTAATGGAAGGCGCTACGCTGCTCAAAACAAGCGAGTTTGCCGAGGAGATTGTGAAGAATATGTAATAATTGGCAATCGCCATTCAACGAGAAACCCCCGCGTTGGCCGAAAGGCTGGCGCGGGGGTTTTGCTTTTGAAAAAATCAAAAATATATTAATTATACATTGATTATCAGCATATTACTACAGAAATAAACTTATATGATAATAAGCTTATTTCTGTAGCTTTAGGACTGCCGATTATCACTATCACTGTAGCGACAAGGGCACTTAGCCTAGTCTGAGAGGCACTAATAATCATGATTATTTGTAACGTGTGGTGTCTACAGAAGAAATTATTGTATATTAACGTCAAAATAAAAATACTAAAAATTTAACACAATAGTCATCACCACATCTTCTCTTCTACTTTGAGTTGGCTGGCACCTAAGTATCTCGACAGCCTATATTAAACCACCGAAATATTATGGTACCTACCTTCAAAGCAGACTACAGTATCAAAACGAAGCATAAATTGCCTAGTCGCGTTCGTCAAACAGTTGCCTTTTTATTACTCATTTCCGCTGTTATAATTATATCCACAACTGCGTATAACAAATTAACAAGCTATCTATTCAACACAGATTTATCATTAGCTAAGCATTATACAGATAAAGGAGCTTGTCCTGGCATTGGCATATCCAATGCCAAATTAAAAACCAAATTTTTGGATGGTAAAGTATTCTATATACTAAAGCTAAGCGTTGCAAAAGATAAGAAGGGAAAATTGCCTCGGTTATTTACAATTAAATTATCCGATAAGGATGGTTTTGACATTCAATATTTTACAATTAATTCATCTAATTTCACAGTAGAGCTAGATGGGTCAGAAAAGTTCACTGGTTATTCTTATCAGTCTGCTCAATATATAGATGCTGATAAGTACAAATCAGTAGCTAATTGGAATTTAACTTGGACACTCAACTAAATAAATCACAATCTTTCAATTTATTTCAGTAATCAAAGCACTGTAATTAATAAATAGAGCTTAATTAGTAAATACTCAATTTAATACACATTTTCATTTATCAAGAAATATAAATCTACAAGTAAATTATATTTAACCACCATAATCAAAAAAATCATCCATAACCACACTCCTAATAGCATTTCATTTTATTGTTACCATCGAGCTTTAGTCCTTCCATAATTTCAGGTTTAGGTATTAAGGCATGAGTATCGCTATGAGTGACACCAAGGAAGCTCGATTGCCTTGATAGGTTAGAGCGGCTCACTTTTTTTGAGGTAAGCAGCGCTACTTCCGGACAGAACAACAGTAGCATTATTTAAAGAAATCCGCCTATGCAAACGCTCACGTTTTCTACTTTCTTCAGACGGGCGGCGAATTGAGACATTGGCTGTGAGCAAGCGGGCAGGTGGGGGCGGGTGCGTTGGTTGGCGTGGGGGTGCTAGCTTGCAGCACACAAGACTAGTTTTCATTTCCCCACCTCACTCATGAGCAAAATCAAGGTAGCTAACCCCGTCGTGGAGCTAGACGGCGACGAGATGACCCGCATCATCTGGAAGTTTATTAAGGATAAGCTGATTACGCCGTATCTCGACCTAGATATCAAGTATTACGACCTCGGCATCGAGTACCGCGACGAAACCAACGACCAGGTAACCATTGACTCGGCCAATGCTATTAAGCAGTATGGCGTCGGCATTAAGTGCGCTACCATCACGCCCGACGAGGAGCGCGTGAAGGAATTTGGCTTGAAGCAGATGTGGAAGTCGCCCAACGGCACCATCCGTAACATCTTGGATGGCACCGTGTTCCGCGAGCCCATCGTAATGAGCAATGTGCCCCGCCTGGTACCCAACTGGACGGCCCCCATCTGCATTGGCCGCCACGCCTTTGGCGACCAGTACCGCGCTACCGACTTCGTAACCAAGGGCAAAGGCAAGCTCACCATCACTTTCACTCCGGAGGATGGCGGCGATGTGCAATCGTTTGAAGTGTTCAACTTTAAGAACGACGGCGTGGCGCTGGCCATGTACAACACAGACGAGTCGATTCGAGGCTTTGCCCACGCCTGCTTCAACCAAGCCCTGATGAAGGGCTGGCCGCTGTACCTGAGCACCAAGAACACCATCCTGAAAAAATACGATGGCCGCTTCAAGGACATCTTCCAGGAGATTTACGAGCAGGACTACACCGAGAAGTTCAAAGCAGCCGGTATCACCTACGAGCACCGGCTGATCGACGACATGGTGGCCTCGGCGCTAAAATGGCACGGCAACTTTGTGTGGGCCTGCAAAAACTATGATGGCGACGTGCAGAGCGACACCGTAGCTCAGGGCTTCGGCTCACTGGGCCTCATGACCTCGACGCTGGTAACGCCCGATGGCACCGTAATGGAAGCCGAAGCCGCCCACGGCACCGTGACGCGCCACTACCGCGACCACCAAGCCGGCAAACCGACCTCGACCAACCCAATTGCGTCGATTTTTGCCTGGACGCGCGGCTTGGAATTCCGGGGTATTCTCGATGGCAACCAGGAGCTTATTGACTTCTGCAAAGCGCTGGAAGCTGTATGTATCGAAACCGTGGAAAGCGGCAAGATGACCAAGGACTTGGCTGTTTGCATTCACGGTAATAAGGTGGAGCACGGCCGTGACTACCTCTACACCGAGGAGTTCCTAGAAGCGCTGGACGAGAATTTGAAGAAGAAACTAGGTAAATAAGCTTAGTTTTCATTAGTTGAAAAGCCCACTTGGCCACTGGCCGGGTGGGCTTTTTTGCTGATATGAGGAGCCTCCCCGGCTCCTACCCAAAAAAGAGGGGAGCCGAACGCAGGCAGACGTTATCTGTAGTTAAAAAATCATCAGGCTCCCCTCTTTTTTGGGGAGGGGCCGGGGGTGAGGTTCCCCTTGCTGACGACATTTGCACGACATTCAACGCTGCTTCTATGTCCACTCCCGACGCCCACCTGCGCTACCCCATCGGCCGGCCGCAACTACCCACTGCCCCACTTACGCCAGCCGAGCGTGCCGAATACATTCAGCAAATAGCCCAACTACCAGCGCAGTTGACCACCACCACGCAGCGTCTCGGTGCCGAGCGCCTGCAACGCCCCTACCGCCCCGGTGGCTGGACGGGTCAGCAAGTCATTCACCACGTAGCTGACTCGCACCTGAATGCCTACTGCCGCTTTCGCCTGGCGCTGACGGAAGATAATCCCACCATCCGGCCGTACGACGAAGCCGCTTGGGCCGAACTGCCCGATGTGGCCGCTACGCCGGTGGCCGTGTCGCTGGCGCTGCTGGAGAATATGCATATCCGCTGGGTGACGCTGCTGCACCACCTTACCGAGGTGCAGTGGCAGCGCACCTTTTACCACCCCGAAAACAAACGCACCTCTACTCTCGACCAAACGCTGGTGCTCTACTCTTGGCATGGGCAGCACCATTTGGCGCATCTTGAATTATTAGCCGCTTAATCCTTCGACTTATGTCTCCCATCGACGACCACTTGCGCTATCCGGCCGGCCGGGTGAAGCTGCCCACGGCCCCGCTCACGCCGGCCGAACGCGCCGTATATATTCAGCAGATTGCCGACTTGCCCGCCAAACTGACAGCGGCGGCGCGCCAAGCAGGCGGCGAGCGCCTGCAACTCCCCTACCGCCCCGATGGCTGGACGGGCCGCCAGGTTATTCATCACGTGGCCGATACGCACCTCAACCTGTATAGCCGCTTCCGGCTGGCGCTGACGGAGGATAATCCGACCATTCGGCCCTTCGATGAAAAGGCCTGGGCCGAGCTGCCCGATGTGGCAGCCACGCCCATAACGGTATCATTGGCGCTGTTGGAAAGTTTGCATCAGCGTTGGGTGATTCTCTTGCAGCATATTACTGAGGAGCAGTGGCAGCGCACCTTTTACCACCCGCG
Organism: uncultured Hymenobacter sp.; assembly: GCA_964251335.1. Lineage (GTDB taxonomy): Bacteria > Bacteroidota > Bacteroidia > Cytophagales > Hymenobacteraceae > Hymenobacter. The sequence goes on along the minus strand of CAXUKA010000213.1, from coordinate 3,232 downwards.
TTACAACACGACTTCGACCCTCGACCAGGCGCTGGTGCAATATGCCTGGCACGGGCGGCATCACTTGGGGCACCTATTATTATTGGCTGAATAGCTCAGCAAAAAGCCTCCTGACTACGGAAGTCAGGAGGCTTTTTATTAGCACCATAATCGGGTTATTTCCTTTCCGAAGGGCGTAGCAGCGTGTTGCCTTTGCCGTAGCGGCGCAGGCTCTTTTCGGCTTCGGGATTAAGGCGAGCGGCTTTATTGAGGTCGGCGCGGGCCTCCTTCATGCGGTCGTAGCTGGCATAGCTGATACCGCGATACTCAATGGCATCGGCATAGAGCGAATCGAGGGCGATGGCACGGGTGAAGTCCGTGACAGCCAGCTTGTACTGATACATCTGCATCTTGGCCACGCCCCGGCCAAAGAAAGCTTCTTTGTCATCGAGACGGTATTTCAGCGCACCGCTAAAGTCGGTGGCGGCGGCTTTGTACTGCTTCAGCATCAGCTCGTTTACGCCCTTGTTGTAATAGAGGTCGGGGTTGTTGCGCTGCAAGCGCAAAGCCGCCGCGTAGTCGGGTTGCGCGTCCTTGTAGTTTTTGAGATTAGAGTTCGCCTTGGCGCGCTCCAGCAGTGCGCGAGGGTTTTTGGGGTTGGTGCGCAGCGACACGTTGGCGCGGGCCAATTGGTAGCGGTAGTCGGCAGCCGTCATTTTTTTCTCGGCGGCGCGGGCAGCCGAGGCTTCGGCGGCCGAAGGGGCATTGGGGTCGGCGGTGGCATCGGTGGCTTCGGCAGCGGGCGCATCGAGGCTGGCTACCGATACCGAGCCGTTGGCAGCAGCCGTGCTGGCGGTGGTCGTTTCGGCGCGGGCAGCCGAGTCGGAGGCGGTCGAAACCGCAGCCGGGGCTATAGGCGCGGTTACGGCGCTGCTGGTAGGACGCTCATTTTCGGTGGTAGCCGTGGCGCAGCTGGTAGCAAGCGCCAAAACGGCCAGCACAGCGGGTACTAGTTGAGAAACAGTTGATTTCATTAATGCTGCGGAATAAAGCCGAGGGATAACCCCAACGGTACTAAACAAAGTCAGCCCCTTCTACGGCAAAGGCCAGTGACTTAGTTGTCAGTTAGCTGTTATTAGGCATATCTCGGCGAGGGCGGGCGTAGCCGCTACGCCCGCCGCAGGTGGTAGCCGGCGCACCCTTGGCTAGCCTATCTTTGTAGGGCCGGCGCGGCCGGAGTTTTTTTCTTTTCTATTTCCCGCACGTTTTTCTCATGGCATTGCAATTTGACCTGGTAGTAATTGGTTCAGGACCGGGCGGCTACGTGGCCGCCATTCGCGCCGCGCAGCTGGGGCTGAAAGTGGGTGTGGTCGAGCGCGAGTCGCTGGGCGGCATCTGCCTCAACTGGGGCTGTATTCCGACCAAAGCCCTGCTCAAAACCGCCCAGGTGTACGAGTACCTCCAGCACGCCCAGGACTACGGCCTGACGGTGAAAGAAGCTGGCTTCGACTTCAATGCCATTATCAAGCGCAGCCGGGGCGTGGCCGATGGCATGAGCAAGGGCATCAACTTCTTGTTCAAAAAGAATAAAATCGAGGTTGTAAATGGCACCGGCAAGCTGCTGGCTCCCGGCAAGGTAGAAGTGACCAAAGCCGATGGCACCAAAGAAACCGTCGAAGCCAAGAGCATCATTCTGGCTACCGGCGCGCGCGCCCGCCAGCTGCCCAACCTGCCCATTGACGACAAAAAAATCATTGGCTACCGCAAGGCCATGACCCCCGAAACGCTGCCCAAGCGCATGGTTATCGTGGGCTCGGGCGCCATCGGCGTCGAGTTTGCGTACTTCTACCGCTCGCTCGGTACCGAGGTAACTATCGTAGAATACCTGCCCCGCATCGTGCCAGTAGAGGATGAGGAAGTTTCGCGCCAGATGGAGAAATCCTACAAAAAGCTGGGCATCAACATCCTCACCAATGCCGAGGTAACCAAAGTAGACACCAGCGGCGCCGGCTGCAACGTGTTCATCAAAACGGCCAAGGGCGAAGAGCAGATTGCGTGCGATGTGGTGCTGAGCGCCGTGGGCGTGCAAACCAACATCGAGAACATCGGCCTCGAAGAGCTGGGCATCAAAACCGACCGGGGCCGCGTGCTGGTCGATAATTTCTATCAGACCAACGTGCCCGGCATCTTCGCTATCGGTGACATTATTCCCGGCCCGGCGCTGGCGCACGTGGCGTCGGCCGAAGGCATTATTTGCGTGGAGAAAATCACGGGCCACAACCCCGAGCCGCTCAATTACACCAACATTCCCGGCTGCACCTACGCGCAGCCCGAGATTGCCAGCGTGGGCTTCACTGAAGCCGAGGCCAAGGCCAAAGGCTACGACGTGAAGGTGGGCAAATTCCCCTTCTCCGCCTCGGGCAAAGCGTCGGCGGCCGGCGTGAAGGATGGCTTCGTGAAAGTGATTTTCGATGCCAAATACGGCGAGTGGCTCGGTGCCCACATGATTGGGGCCAACGTGACCGAGATGATTGCCGAGGTAGTAGTAGCGCGCAAGCTCGAAACCACCGGCCACGAAATCATCAAGTCGGTGCACCCCCACCCCACTATGAGTGAGGCGATTATGGAGGCCACGGCCGCCGCTTACGATGAGGTGATTCACCTGTAAGCCTGGCTTAATTATTATAAAAAAAGCGACCTTATTGGTCGCTTTTTTTATGTTATTTCATTTTACCAGCTTGTAGTAAGACTGCCGCCATACCAACTGCTGGGCTGCTTGCGGAGAAAGAGAATCAGTGTTAAAATCGCTGATTCCCAGCGATGCTCCAAATACCGTCACGCACCAGTAGTCCTTTTCTGGTGCTTCTTCATCGGCATTGTGCCGTATAGTGCGCCCGCTGGTATCCAAAGCGTGGCGGGTAGCGGCTTTACCATAGCGCTTGATGCACAACTCCAAGTAGCGCTGCTGAATTTTAGATTTTTCGGCTTCTACATTCGCTAAATAAGGTGCCAGCACTACTAGTGCTTCTGGTAGTTTACCTAGCTTTTCGTAGGCATATGACACTAGCAGCCGCACGTTGACATTCTGTGCGAAGAACTCATTCAAATCAGAAAGACCACCGTTTTCGAAACCGGTTTTTTGAGTAAGAAACTGGTACTGAAAATAATCTATCACGGCTTGGTAGCAGCGTTTGGCCTCGGCTTGGTCGCCGGCTTTTTCGGCCTCCATTGCCTGACGGGTCAAGGCGATGGG
>CAXUKA010000212.1:0-11279 GCA_964251335.1 uncultured Hymenobacter sp. | reverse complement strand
GGGTGGCGCATGGTGGCAATGACGTGCCAGCCCCGGTCGGCAAACAGTTTGGCGGTGGCTTTGCCTAAGCCCGACGAAGCGCCGGTAATGAAAATGGTGGGCATAACGAAAGGAAAATGGTAGGTTTAGCGGGTCGCCGTAACCACGCGAATGCTGAACAGATTACCTGGCCGCAACCTGAGCAAGAATGAGGTAAACACAGAAACAGCGCCGTAGTTGTGCCAGCACAAGATGGTAGCTTCGAGTAATAAACCTTCTTCTCAACCAGCAAGTACTGGCGCACCACTCGGTTTTCAGGCCCAAGATGCAAGCCAACACCAACTGGCCGCCGAGCGAGAAAGCCAAAACTCCCGTAACTTGCCGGGTAACTGCGTAGCGTGTGGTCAGACCCGCGACGCTCACCATCAACTCTCTGGGCAGCAGCATGACAGCTTACGATACCATAATAATCGGCTCGGGGGCGGGCGGACTGTCGGCGGCCATTTGCCTGGCGCGGGCCGGGCAGCGGGTGCTGGTGCTGGAGCAGCACTACGTGCCGGGCGGCTGGTGCCACAGCTTTTTTCTCGATGGGCACCGGTTCAGCCCCGGCGTGCACTACATCGGCCTGCTGAAACCGGGCCAGAGCACCTGCCAGCTCTACGAAGGGCTCGGCGTGGCCAACGACCTCACCTTCTTTCAAATGAATCCGGCCGCCTACGAGCACTGCTGGATTGGCAATGAGCGCGTGAACCTGCCGGCTGGTTTCGACCAACTCTATGAGCAGTTGGCGGTTCGGTTTCCGCACGAGCAAGTGGGGCTGCAAAAATACCTGACCATAGTACGGCAGGTAAACGAGCAGCTGCACCTGATTCCGAAGATGAACGGGTTCTGGGACACTATCACCATCCCGTTCCGCACCGCGCAGCTAGGCAAATACGGCCTATTCTCCCTGAAAAAGGTGATGGACTGGCACATCAAGGACCCTTTGCTGAAGAGCATTCTGAACGTGCAATGCGGCGACCACGGCCTGTCGCCTGAATTGGCTAGCTTTCCGCTGCACTGCGCCGTGATGGGCCATTATCAGGACGGCGGCTATTACCCCAGCGGCGGCGGCGCGGCCATCGTGAAATCCATGACTTCAGCCATTAAGCGGCATGGGGGCGAAGTGCGCACGGGCGCGGCTGTAAAGCGCATTCTCACCGAGCCAGCCGGCCCCAAGAAGACCCGAGCTGTAGGCGTAGAGCTGGCCTCGGGCGAAGTAATTAAGGCCCAACGGATTATCTCAAATGCCGACCCCGAAAAAACCTACCAGCTGGTGGGCCATGAGCATATCAGCCCCAAGCTAAAAGAGAAGCTTGCCAAAACCAGTTACTCAGTGACTTCGCTGATGCTGTTTCTGGTGGTAGATATGGATGTAAGCCAGGCTGGGCTAGATTCGGGTAATATCTGGATGCTGAAAAAACCCGATATCGACCAGGTTTTTGTGGAAATGAAAGCCACTGATATCCTGACCGAGGACGAGTTTCCGGCTTTGTTTATCAGCTGCACCACCATCAAAGACCCCGCTAGCTACGATGGCCGCCACCATGTCATCGAGATGGTCACGTTTATTGATTATCAGGCGTTTCAGGAGTTTGATTCGGAAGGCGAAACCCGCTCGGGTGCTTACCTGCGCTACAAAGAGCGAATTGCCGAAAAGCTGCTCAACAGCCTGGAGCGGGTGGTGCCGGGCATTCGGGGGCACATTGTGCGGCAGGAGCTAGGCACGCCGCTCACCAACGAATTTTATGTGAACGCGACGCGGGGCAACGTCTACGGCACCGAAAAAAGCTTCCGGCAAACGGGGCCGTTTGCCTTCCGCAACCAATCAGAAATCGAAAACCTGTATTTGTGCGGGGCTAGTGTTCTGTCGCACGGCGTGGCTGGGGCCAGCTACTCGGGCGTGCAAACGGCCGCTAGAATCCTGAATTCTAGCATGGACGAGCAGCTAAAGCCCCAGCCCAACCAAGCTGTGCGCGTGTACGAAGCCGAAGACCCCAACACCTGGCCTGCCTGGGTGCACCAAAAGCGCCAGCAGCGACAACAGCGGCTCAAATCGCAGCCTTTGTAAGCGCCGCCTCGCTACTAGTAGCTACGAGAGTAATGCACTATAGAAATTATGTGGAGTTTGTGAAGAAGTAGGTTGGAACGGCCCTGCTTAAGCTGTTATCTTTGCCAGCTTAAGCAGGGCCTCTTTATTTACAGTCAGGCCGTTATCTTACATTCGGCTTTCTATCTTCAAAACAATGCTTGTTGAAAATATCGACGTACTAGTTATCGGTGCCGGGCCTTCGGGCTCCGTGGCCGCCTCCATCGTGAAGCAGGCCGGCTTTAGCGTGAAGATGGTCGAGAAAATCAAGTTTCCGCGCTTCGTAATTGGCGAGAGCCTGCTGCCGCGCTGCATGGAGGCGCTCGACGCGGCTGGCTTCCTGCCAGCTTTGGAAGCCCAGGGTTTTCAGCAGAAATTCGGGGCCAAGTTTGTGAAGGGCGACCAAATAGCTGACTTTGATTTTTCCAACAAATTCACCACCGGTTGGAGCCAGACCTGGCAGGTGCCCCGCGCCAATTTCGACCAGGTGCTAGCCGACGAAGTGCAGCGCATGGGCGTGCCCGTTGAGTTTGAAACCGAAGTAACCGCCATCACCTTCGATGGTACCGACTCGACCACGCGGGTGACTATGCCCGATGGCTCGGAGAAAGAAATCAAGGCCCGTTTCCTCATCGACGCCAGCGGCTACGGCCGCGTCATTCCGCGCCTCTTCAACCTGGACCGTCCCTCGAACCTGCCGGGCCGCAAAACGATGTTTGCGCATTTCGAGGACCCCAACCGCTTCCTGTTCGACGAGCCAAATCGCATCACTGTCATCTCGCACCGGCCCGATGTATGGGTGTGGGTCATCCCATTTTCGACGGGCAAAACGTCGGTCGGCTTCGTGGCCAATCCGTCGTTTTTCAACGAGTTTTCGGGCACGCCCGACGAGATGCTGCGCGCCATCATCCAGTCGAACGACTACACCAATAAGCGCTTCGGTGACAGCGCTTTTGTATTTGAGCCGCGCACGCTGGAAGGCTGGTCGGTCACGACCGACAAGTTTTTCGGCGACGGCTTTGTACTCACCGGCAATGTAACCGAGTTCCTGGACCCCATTTTCTCGTCGGGCGTGACTTTGGCTACCGTGTCGGGCCACAAGGCCGCTACGCTGGTGTGCCGTCAGCTAAATGGCGAAACCATCGACTGGCAGAAGGAGTATGTCGAGCCTACCCAGCAGGGCGTCAACACGTTCCGCTCTTACGTAATGGGTTGGTACGACGGCTCGTTGCAGGACATCATCTTCGCTGCCAATGCCGACCCCGAGATTAAGCGCCAGATTTGCTCGGTGCTGGCCGGCTACGTTTGGGACTTAGATAACCCCTTTGTGCGCCAGCACGACCGGGTCCTCAAGCCCCTAGCCAAAGTTATTCGGATGGACGCTGCGATTGCCGCTGGTCAATAAAGCTGGCGGGCTTGCGCTTGTTATCAGGGTTTTGGCGGGCTTGCACTTGCGCCAGCGGCTGCACTTGCAACTGCGGCAGCACGCGTAGGCCCGCCCGCAGCGCCTGCCGGAGGCGGTCGAGCACAGCCGTCTCATTGGTGCCAGCGTGCAGCGCTACGCTGATTTCCAGCTCGTCAGTACCCAGGTCTGAGGTGGTGGCTTCTACTAGGTAAGCTGCCACCTCACCAATGGTATTCAGGATGTTAAAAATTGCCTGCGGGTAAAGGCTAGTGCCCTTTAGTTTGAGCAAATGCTGCCGCCGCCCCATGATAGGGCCAAGCCGCCGTGTGGTGCGCCCGCAGGCACAAGGCTCGTCGTAGTAGGCGCAAATGTCGCCGGTGCGGTAGCGCAACAGGGGCATCCCTTCCACGCCCAGCGTGGTGATAGTCAGTTCGCCCGACTGCCCGGCTGGCAGTACTTGGCCGTGTTCGTCGAGAATTTCAAAAATCAACAACTCAGGCTGGTGGTGGCCGCCGATGCCGTGGCCGCACTCGGTGAAAGCGGTCTGCTTTTCGGTAGAGGCGTAGGTGGAATGTAGCTGCACATTCCAAGCATTGGTAATGCGGCGGGCCAGCGCATTGGGCTGGAAATCTTCGCGGCGAATACTTTCGCCGATGCAGATAATCCGGCGCACGGAAGTGACATTCAGGTCGAGGCCAGTGGCACGGGCGTAGCCAATCAAGGCCACGATGAACGAGGGCACGGCCACCAGCACCGTAGGCTCTAGGTTCAGAATAGTGTCAAGCTGCGCCGCTAAATTACCCGGCCCCATGCGAATCACGGCCGCGCCGGTTTTTAGGATGCCGCCGTGGTAGGCGATGCCAGCCATGAACTGCCGGTCCAGCGTGAGTAGCAGCTGGTAAATATCATCGGCGCGGCCATCAGCACACTGAAACGATAGGTACTCATTGCGATATAGTCGCTCCAAGTCACGAGGTGTGAGAGCGATAGTAACCGGGCGGCCCAGCGTGCCCGAGGTACTGCAATACTCGGCAATGCCACTGCGAGGCACACACAGAAAATTCCAGTTGTGCAGCTGCAAATCCTGCTTGGCAGTGGTCGGAATTGCAGCTAAATCGGCAGTACTGCGAATGCTGGCTACGTCGATACCATGTTGCGCAAACAGCCGCTGGTAAAAGGGTGAATTAGCTTGTAGGTAAGCCAGCAAGCGCTCCAGTGCCGCATTCTGATACGCGTCAATTTCCTCTGTGGAAGCTCTTTCCAGCGGCGACATACTTAACCTTCGAGAATAACTACGGCACTGGCCGCCAGTTGAATGTGAGTAATACTTAGGTGGATACGTGCCACGCCTCGTTCAGCAACAATGTTCTTCAGCTCGCCCGTGAAGTTGAAGAAGGGCGCGCCTAGCTCGTTGTTTTCGACGGCCGCATCGCACAGGTCGAGGTAACTGCTTAGCCCGAAACCGAGTGCTTTCAATAGTGCTTCTTTGGCAGCAAAGCGGCCGGCAAAGTGCTGAGCCGGGTCGGCCATTTTCTCGCAGTAGGCAATTTCGGCCGGCGAAAATACTTTGCTGCGCAAGCCAGGGCTACGGCCCAGCTTTTCGGCCACGCGCGCGGTTTCAATCAAGTCTATCCCGATGCCAAGTATCATGCACTCTTGAGCTTTTCCGCGCACTTCGCCAGCTGTTTGCGAATGTGCATTTCCTCGCCTTTAGAGGCGATTTCTTTCGTCAACCCCTGCTGGTACACGCGCTGAGCTTCCTCAAAACTGTTGGCTTTGAATAGCACATCGCCAGCCAGCACGTAGGCGTGGTAGTATTCGGGGTTGAGGCGAATCAACTCCATCGGGTCTACTTGCTCGTGGTTTTGAACCTTGGCAGCCAGCTTACGGAAGGCCACGTAATCGGTGTAGCCGGTTGAGTGCAGGAAGGGCGCAGCGGCGATGGAATCGACTTCTACCAACTCGTGGTTGGTGCCTAAGCTTTTCATGGCGAATACCTTATTGAGGTCATACGCCACGTATTTGCCTAGCTGCCAAGGCGCAGCGGCTAGCCAGATTATCCGCTTCGCGGGCTGGAAAATCACTGAATGGTGGCAGATAAGCTGGTTCACGGCCTTCTCGTTTCCGTTGCCAATGTCCTTGCCTTTCAGCCCGCCCTGGTCGCGCAGGATAGTTGCCGCCTTCACTGGGTTGAGCGGGCCGGCTTGGGCCATCAACTCGGCGATGCGCTGCTCGCGGTACACCGAGGCACTTTCGCGCATCTGCTGCCCATTAATGGCCGACTTGCCAAGCTTGGCGCTCTGGTAGTGGTTGGTGCAGATGAGCGAGTGCTCATTAGGGTCGTACACGTCCAGCGAGTCGGGCGTTTTCTCGATAACTACGGCCTTATTATCAGCGGCCGAGCCGATGAGCAGCGACTCCGACACGAAGGTGTGACGCTTCTTAGCGATGGCCACGGCCTCGTCGATGGTGCCAGCGTATTGCAGTATCTCGCGGGCCAGCAGTGAGATGGGAGTGGCCGCGCCAGTGGGCAAGTCCGATTTAGCCGCGTTCAACGTGATGGTGAGGCCAGCCATGTTCATGCCCGATACAACGCCCGACATCCCGCACCAACTCACCGTGGCAAACTGGTGGCCCTGGGCGGGCGTCACAAAATCAACAACCTTATTATCAGCAAACTGGTCACCAACATAGAAGTCAAAGTTGCGCCCAATCAGCAGCTGACCATCGGCCGACTTATCGCCCCAGGTGGCAAACGACGAGCAACCCACCAGCGCCAGGTTTTGGAGGGCATGGCCGATGTCGTGGGCGGCGTGGTAGTTCATCAGGCGCGGGTAGGCCGGGCCGATTTCGTCAAATTTGGGGTAGGCCGTTTGGGCCACGCCGTAGATTTCAAGGCGCTGCTCCTCAGTGAGGCTGTTTTCGAGGTTGCGGTTGAAGAAGGCAATCAAGTACTTGAGGAACGACCGGTGAAAGGCCGACGGTACCAGCTTGCAAATCTGGTCGTAAAAGGCCTGCTCCTGGTATTCGCACAGCTCGCGGCAGAGGATGCCGTTGGCCACGCCGCGCTCGAAGGGCTGGCCTTCGAGGTGCATTTCCCACCAGCCGCTGCGGCTTTTGCGCAGCCAGTTATTGCCCAGGGTGTAGGCATTGGGGCCAATTTGCTGACGCTCGGTGTGCAGTAGGGACGTGGCCGGGGCCACCGGGTGCCGGTGCGCTGCCTGCGAATATAGGTACAGCCCGGTGCCGACCAGCAGCGCCAGCACCGACAAGGTGCCGATGGCCAGCCACTTAAATATCTTGCGCAGCATTGATTTTTTGTAGTAAGTATGGCAAGCCTATTAATTCAGAGCAAGTTACCAGCGAACTGATGGCTACGCCTAGCACGCCGTGCATATTCACATTTTGGCCGGTCAACAGCAGGTTGGGCAGTTTGGTGCGGTGCGAGATGAAGGTACGCAGCGGGTCGGTGTAGTCCTTGGCAATGCCGTAGATAGAGCCATCGGCCGTGCCCATGTAGTCGCGAAACGTGAGCGGCGTGGCCATGTAATAGGTATTGATAGCGTCCTTCAGCGCCGGAAAACGCAGGTACACTTTCTCCAATAATAATTCGGCTTTGCGCTGCTTAAAAGCTTCGTAGTCAGCGCCACGGTCGTCGGGTTCGCCGACGGTGTTGTAGGTGTTTTGCCACTGCGCTACCTCCTCGTACTTCATGTACGCCAAGATGGAAATGCCTTCGGCGTAACCCGTATTGCGCGAGGTGCCCGAGAAGAAAATGGAGTAGGAGAGGGGCCAGGTTTCCTCGGTGTAGTCCATGCTGGTCCACACATCGTCGTTGAGGTAGCAGTAGTAATTGCTGCGCACGTAGGGAAAAGTGCCCGGCTTGAGCGTAATGTTCATTACGAAGGCCGAAAGCGAGTTTTCCAAGCTCAGCACGCGGCGGCGGAAGGCAGTCCGAATTATATCAGTTTCCGTCATTTCGTAGGTTTGGGCCGGGTGAATATTGGAGATGAATAGGTCGGCGGCATACCGCTCGCCGGTCACGTCCTCCACGTATTTCACCTGCTTTTCCTCAGCCACGAAGCGCCGTACATCCACCCGATTTTTGAGCTCGCCGCCGTTTTTGCGGATGATGGTGGCCAGAAACTTCGCAATCTGTCCGCCGCCATCCACAATGCGGTAAGCGCTCTGGATGTAGCTGTTAAGTACCAGCGCGTGCACGTAGAGCGGCGTTTTATTCTTAATACCGGCGTAGAGCGGGTTGTTGCCGCCCAGCACGTTTTGCAGCTTCACGTTGTCGGTGAGCGAAGCGATAAACTGCTGCGTGTCGCGGGCAAACGAGCTGACAGCTGAGGGCGGTCCCTGCTCTTGCTCGTGCAGATTGTAGAGCGGAAATTCGTCGCAGATGCGCCGGATTTCTGCGCAATACGCCTCAATGGCCGGCCGCTCGTCTGGGAAATCACCCACCAGTCCGGCAATGAAATTGTCGTAGCCTTGCGCGTAGTTGAACTCCCGCTCATCGTCGGCCAGCAGGATTTTATCGAAGGCGCACTCGTCCAGCTTTTCCAGCTTGAGCTTGTCCATAATGCCCAGATATTTAAAAATCCGGTACATGTTCTGGCCTTTTTCAAGCCCGCCGATGTAGTGCACACCCGAATCGAACAAGTGCTTGTCGCGGGCAAACGACTGGAGGTTGCCGCCAAACTGCTTGTTGCGCTCCAGCACCGTCACGCGGTAGCCTTCCATGCTCAAAATAGCCCCGCAGATGAGCCCACCGAGGCCGCTGCCCACAATCACTACGCTTTGCTTGCTCTCCATAAACTAGCCGCGCTTGGTGCAGATAAAAATCAGGTTAGAAGTGTAGCGAGTCTGGTCAAGCATTTCTACATCAAATTGATAGCGGTCGGCAAAATCGGTAATCACTTTTTTGGAAAGGAAGGAAAGCCCGCCGTCGGCTGTCTTGTTGAACTTACAAAAGCGCGTCGAAAACCATTCCGTGAGCACGGTGCCTTTGTGGCGCTCGGCCAGCTCCGTGAAGCCGTCGCGGATGACGAGCACGCCATTGGTGGTCAGGCTGTCGGCGCACTTTCGCAGTAGCGCTTCCTGGCCCTCGGGCTGCAAATAATGCAGCACATCGCTGAGAATAATTGCTTCCTGCGAGCCGAAGGGCGTGGTCAGGGCATTGCCGGAAGCGAAGTCCACGTTGGGGCCGTTCACGTAGCCGTGCTGTGCCACGTTAGTCTTTTCCTCGTCGAAGTCGATACCGCGCACGGTGCGCTCTTTGGAAGTGAGAGCCAGCATATTAGCCATGAAACCGTAGCCGCAGCCCACGTCCAGAATGCGGCCTTGGCGGGGCAGCAAGCCGTCGAATATGCGGTAGCTCTGCTCCATTTTTACCTTCACTTTGGCGTACCATTCTAGCACGGGGCCTTTGTAGAGATAGTTGCCAATCAAGCGGTTATGGTAGTAGTCGGTGCTTTCGACCTGCTCGGCGAGCTGCTGATACTGCGCCCGGAAATAGCGGCTGATGCCCTTGGTGCGCGCCGAGTAACCTTCGCCAAAACTGGTATCAGTAGGGCTAATGCGCGGCAGAAACTTCAGCGTCATCTGCCCGTCGTTCAGGTAGAAACGGTTTTTACGCATGGTTTCGCCGCTACCGTGGATGAGGATGGGCAGAATGTCGATTCCCAGCGTTTCGGCCAAGTAAAACGCGCCTTTGTGGAAGCGCTGAATGGTGCCATCGGCCGAGCGCGTGCCTTCGGGGAAAATGACAACGGAATAGCCCTGGGCTATTTTTTCGCGCAGGGCGGGCAGCACCTGCTCGGCCCCTTGCGCGGCCGGGAAGTAGCCCGCCATGCGCACCACGGCTCCGAAAAATGGCGAATTCCAGACCCAATCATTGGTGAGCAACAGCAGTTTAGGTGTCTGCATCACCAGCAGTAGAATGTCAAGGAAGGACTGGTGATTGGCAATGACCACGGCTGGCCGCGAAAAATCCTCGCCCACGTCGTTGATAAACGTCTTCTTCACGTTGGCCATCACCTTGATAAGCGAGCCAGTAAACTTGCTCAGCAGCCAATGGTAGAAAAGGCTTTTGCGGTCGCGGTTGGCCGGCACCAGCTTCAGTCCGAAGCCGATAATGTTGAGCATCAGCGCCCCAAACACGAAGTAGGCAAAAGCAAAAATCGACTTAGCCAACCCCCACAGCGTGTACGGCCCCTGCTTGCGCGCTGCCGGCCGGCTGATAAACCAGCTAAACAGCCAGGGCTGCAAGGTTTGCGACACCAACCACACGCTCAAAATACCGATAATCGACACGAACGCCATTGAACGCAGGGCCGGGTGGTGGGCAAAAAACAGCGTGCCCAGCCCGATAACCGTGGTTACGGCTGAGAGCAGAATAGACAGGCTTGTAGTGCCTGGCTCGCGCTCGCCGGTAGCGTACTGGTGCTGCATGCCATCCATCGTGAAAATGCAGTAGTCGTCGCCTAGTGCGAATACCAGCGTGGACAGGATGATGTTGATAATGTTGAACTTAATGCCCAGCAGTGCCATCAAACCCAGAATCCAAATCCAGGCCACCACCATCGGCAAGAAGGCAATCAGTGCCAGCTCGATGCGGCCGTAGGACAGCAGCAGCGCCGCGAAAACCAGGAAGGAAGTCCAGAAAGCGATGAAGGTAAATTCCTGATTCACAATACGCACCAGCGTATCGGTAATGTACTGGCGGTCGAACACGTACACCCCCGGCAGGCCGCTCAGCCGCTGATAAAGCTGCTGCGAATGGCCGCGCGTGGTGGTGAGTAGGCTAACTACGGTAGTTTTACCAGGCTTCTCCTCAATCAGGTTGTTGAGAAACGCCTTGCGCAGCGTAGTCTCATCGTCGGCTGAAAGGGACGTGTATTGCTTGCCCACCATTTCGGTAAAAGGCTGAAAAGCAGCCGCCGAGAACTTATGCTGCGCCCCGGCCGCTGTGAGGCGGGTAAGTACCTGCTGCTGCCGAGCAGGCGTCCAGTAGCGTTGCCAGCGGGCCAGGCGGCGCTGCTGTTCCGCCCGCGATGCCAGCAGTACTGACACGCCCGAAAAGTGCAGTATCTGGCCATCGTGCTGAAGTTGCTCCACGGCAGGCAGGGCGCGCTCGTTGCGGGCCAGCGCTTGGTCGAGGGTGGGCGCGCTGGTTACTAGAAACACAGTTTTCTTCGACAGCGACGAAATGCGGTTGAGCGCTGCCTCCGACTGCCGCAGCTGCGGCGTCATGAAATTTACTTGGTTCAGGTCATCCTCAAAGCCGACGCGAAACGAGAAGTACAGCAACACCGGCGTGAGCACCAGCAGCGCCACCAGCCAGGCTGGGTGCGCGTGAAAGCGTGCCACTAGCGCCTTTAAGCGATTGGGTGGCTCTACGGCCAGCGCCTCTACGCCAGCCTGGTTATCAGGCAGAAAATGAGGTAGAAATACTAAAGTCGAAACTGCCGCGCCTACCAAACTCAACCCGGCGAACGTACCCAAATCCTGCAGTACCGGCACGGGCACAAACTGCAAGCACAGGAAGCCCGCGATGGTCGTGAGGCTACCGATGGTAAGCGGAAATGCTAGCTCCTTAATCACCACCTCAGCATTGGGATGAAAGCGGTGGTGCGTGAGGTAGTGCAGCGAATAATTGACCGCGATACCCAGCACGATGGAGCCCGCTGCCACGGCAATCACCGAAATCGAACCTTTGGTTAAAGCGATAGTAGCCAGCGCAAATAGCCCACCGAATAGCAC
>CAXUKA010000211.1:0-11306 GCA_964251335.1 uncultured Hymenobacter sp. | reverse complement strand
GTAAGCAGTCGTCAGGCTCCCCTCTCCCGGAGGGGAGGGGCCGGGGGTGGGGTAAATGCACTAGGATGGAATTAATCCGGTGCCACTGACGTATCGCCCGGCGACTTTTTATTAATCGAAATCAGCAGCGCGGCCACCACAAACTGCGGGGCGAGCGTGCGCACGGGCACCCCGGCGTAGTGGCCGCCGGCATCGGCCGTAGTGGCGTAGCGGTAGCCGTAGGTATTGTCGCGGCCGAGCACGTTGGTCGCGGCCAGGTGCACGATGGTAAACTGCCCGGCCAGGTGCGTGAGGTAGCTTAGGCTGAGGTCGAGGCTCTGGTAGCTGGGGCTGCGGCCTTGGTTGTAGCCGGGCTGGTTGGGGTCGTAGTAGGCACGGGGGCTGCCGTAGGCGTAAGTACCGCTGGCTTGCAGGTGCAGCTTGGCAAACCAGTACTTGCCCACCAAGCTCACATTATGGGTAGAGGCGAAAGTGGGCACGGCGGGCGCGAGGTCGCCCCGAAACTGGCGGCGCGTGTCGAGCAGGCCGTAGCTCACCCAGAAGTCGATTTTCTTAAACGTCTGGTATTTGTCGCGGAAGAAAATATCCACACCCTGCGCGTAGCCGCCGCCCGAGTTGGCGTAGGCGGCCGGGTTCAGCACATTATAGCGGTCGAAGCGCGTCAGGGCCTGGTAGTCTTTGCGATACAACTCGGTGCGCAGCGTGCGGGCGCTCGTCTGGTACTGGTAGCTGAGGATGTAGTGCGCAGCCCGCTCGAAGCTCAGCACCGGCTGCACGCGCAGCAGGTCGTTGGTGGGGTTTTGATAGAATAAGCCAGCGGCGGCCGATACCTGCTGGTCCGCGCCCAGCTGCCAGGCCAGCGCCACGCGCGGGGCCAGGTTGGCTTTATTCAGCAAGCTCGAATACTCGCCCCGCACCCCCACCCGGCCCGTGAGGCGAGCGCTCAAACTCAGGTCGCTTTCGGCAAAAACAGCGGTACGCTTTTCCAGAAAACCGGGCGTATAAACCGGCTGGTCGGCGCCGGCCTGGTACGTGAGGTCGTAGCGCTGCATCGTATTTTCGGTGCCCACTTTGAGGTTGTACCAAGTGCTGGCCGAGTCGTTAGTGAGTACTAGGCGGGCGGTGGCGGTTTGCTCTAGCTCGTCGAGGCGCTGGGGCTCGGGCTGCACGGCGTTGTGCTCGCGGCCCAGGGCCACGCCGGCGTTCAGGCTCCAGCCGTGGCGCAGGGCGGTGCGGTAAGTGGTGTTGAGGTAGTAGTTCTGGTTTTGCAAAGCGGTGAGGCGGCCGGTTTGGGCGTAGGCGGTCTCGGGGTCGGGCTGGCGGGTGGCTACCGTTTGGCTGCCGTAGGTGGCATAGAGCTTCAGCATGCCGGTCTGGCCGGTGCGATGGGCCAGGCGCAGCGAGCCGCCCAGGTGCTCGGGGGCCTGCTCCCAGCGCTGGTCGGGCGCGGTGAGGCCGAAGTAGGGCGCGAGGTTGGTATAATCGACGCTCACTGATGCCGAGGTGCGCTCCCAGCGCTTGGTGCGCGACAGGCTACCGCCCACGCTCAGCAGCGAAATACCGGTTTGCGTTTCGGGGTCGAGGTCGATGGTATTCAGTCCCACCACCGCGCTCAGCGCCTGCCCATACTCGGCCGAGTAGCCGCCCGTGCTAAACATGGTGCCCTTAAACAAGGTCGGCGAAAACCGGCCGCGCGCCGGCACGCCGCTCGTGGCCCCGCCATAAAAGCTTTGCACGGGCAGGCCATCGAGGTAGTAGCGCGTTTCGGAGGCCGCCCCGCCGCGCACAAACAGCTTGCCCTCCTCCCCCACCCGTGTGGTGCCGGGCAGCGTGTTGAGGGCACTGGCAATATCGGCATTGGCCCCGGCCGTAGTCAGAATATCGAGCGGCTTCAGCGCAGCGGAACGCTTCTCGTCGCTGGCCTCAAACGCCCCGGCCACGATGCTGACGGTGCCCAGCGAGGCCCGGCTTTCGCGCAAGCGGCACGGTGGCACGGCCAGCGCGCCACCCGGCAAAGCCAGCGGCGTTTCCTGCATCTCGTAGCCAATAAGGGTGTACACCAGCGGCAGCGTGCCGGTGGCGGTGGTCGTGAAAGCGAAGCGGCCTAGCGAATCAGTGGTAGCACCGTCAAAAGTGGTTTTCAGAAACACATTCACGCCGGGCAGCGGGCGGCCCGCCCCGTCGAGCACGGTGCCGCTGAGTTGAGTAGGGCCGGTGGCGGGCGCAGTGAGCGGGCGCGTTGTCGGTTGGCTTACGACTTCCTTCGATTGGGCAGTGGCGGTACCGAATGTACCGAGGACGAGCAGCAGAGGCAGTAGCGGCGTTTTCATGGGGCCGGGCATTGGCGGTGTTTGGATGCCCCAAAGGTGCCCGGCCCCGGCAGCGGCTTTCAACTAAAAGCTACCCAACCCGCAAAAGCCGGGGTTGAACCGTCAAGTACCGACGTTTGGCCGCCAAGGGGCAACGCAAGCGGCGGCGCTGCGTTTTGCGCTACGTCCTATGTACTTTCGCCCTTCGTTATTTATCTACTTATGAACGCTGTTAGCTTACCCGTTGATTATCAACATATATTTCATTCTATACCAGCAGCTTTGCTGCTCATGGCTCCCGACTCGACCATTCTGGACAATACCGATGAGCACGTGGCCGTGTCGCTTAAAGCTCGGGAGGATATAGTGGGCCGCCCACTATTCGAGGCATTTCCGGCGGTTGACAAGAATGAGGGCGACATTATGGAGCAGTCGCACGAGCACGTGCGACGGTTTTTGGAGCCGCATACCATGCCGCTCATCCGCTACGACCTGGAGCGGCCCGCCGAGCAGGGCGGCGGCTTCGAGGAGTTTTATTGGCAGGCCACGCACTACCCCATCCTCGACGCAGCGGGCGAGTTGCAATACATTTTGCAGCGCACCCAAAACGTGACCGAGCAGCTGCGCGCCGCCAAGGCCGCCGCCGAGGCCCAGGCCAAGCTGGCCGACGAGCAGGCTCGCACCATCTTTATTCTGGAAAGCCTGCCGGTGCTCATCTGGACGACCACGCCCGATGGCCGCGCCGATTACTTCAACCCACGCTGGCTGGCTTTCACCGGGCACTCGCAGCAACAAGAGCTGGGCGAAAAGTGGCTCGATAGCCTGCACCCCGACGACCGGCCGCGGGTGCTCGATACCTGGCAGCAGCGTATTGCCTCCGGCGAGCTTTTCCAAGCCGAGTACCGCTTACTCCGCGCCGATGGCCAATACCGCTGGATACTGGCCCGCGCCGTGCCGCGCCGCGCCGACGATGGCACCATTACGATGTGGGTGGGCGGAGCCACCGACATCCACGACCAGAAGCAAATGGTGCAGGAACTGCTCGATGCCAACGAGCAGCAGGCCACTCTTTCAGAGCAAGCCTACAACAATTACCACCTAGCGCAGCAGCAGCGCCAAACTCTGTACAGCCTGCTTATGAGAGCGCCGGCTTGCATCGGCATCATGCGCGGCCCCGAGCACCGCTTCGAGTTTGCCAACGAAGCAATGGTCGACCTGGCGCGCCACATCGAGATAGTGGGCCGCACGGCCGAGGAGGTTTTCCCCGAAATCAAAGGCCAAGGCATCATCGACATTCTCGACCAGGTGTACACTAGCGGCGAAAGCTACCAGGGCCGCGAGCGGCTCATTAAGTTCGACAAAGGCGACGGTAGTGGCGAGTTGCGCGACACCTATTTCACGTTCTTCTACCAGCGCTTCGAGGAAAACGGCCAGGCCGCCGGCATCACCGTCTACGCCAACGAAGTAACAAAGCTGGTCGAAACCCGCCGCGCCCTCGAAGAGCTACGTCAGCAAGGCAGCTATGGCCAACAAAGCAATGGACACTAAGCAGATAGCCTAGCGCCGCGTAGCCATGCCAGGTTTATAGTTTCAAAAATAATAACAGAACAGTGCCGCCTAGCGGTGTCGGATGGTTTCCGGCACCGCTAGGCGGCACTCGTTTTATATCACTTAACCAGGGATGTTCAAAGTCTGATTCAAAGCGAGTCCGGCGACCGGTTGCGTGCGCATTGATTATATGTAAAATCTTAAAAACAAGATGTTTACAAAAATAAACACCTTCACTTTTTGCCAGCAAGTTGTCATTTATAAAGTCCGCTTTTTATAAAAGAACGATAGCGCTGGTTCGACCAACCGATTCACCTTTGGGTATCGCTAACGCAACCCTTCGGCGGCTCGCCCGCTCTCCCATTCATGCACCCCAACTTCGCCGAGCGCCTGTTTGCCGAGCTTCGCCGCCAGCCAGCGCGCGAGGTGCTGCGCTGGCCAACCATTCGCCCCGGCGCAGCCCCAACCAGCGTGAGCGGGGCCGCACTGCTGGCGCGAGTACTCACCTGGCAGCAGGCGTTGGAGGCCCACGGCCCCGTGCCAATTGGCGCGCCGGTGCTGCTGGCCCACCCCGGCAGCCTCGAGCTGGTGGCAGCGCTACTGGCCGTGCTGGGGTTGGGCGCAGTGCCGGTACTTCCCCCGGCTGGAGCTTCAGTGGGAGGCATTTACCAGCTGCTAAAAGCGGAGCAGATTCGACTGGCGGTAGTAGCGCCCGGCACCCGGCGCAAGCTAGGCTGGCTGGGGAAGCTGTTAGGTTGCCGTTGCGTATCCGCCATCGAACCTGCTAATTATGAATTGCAAATCTTGGAGCAGGCCGCTCCCCTTCTGCGGCCTGTTGGCTTAGAGCAGCCGGCGTTGATTTCGCACAGCTCGGGCTCGGCATCGGGGCGGCCCACGGCAGTGCGGCGCAGCCATCGGGTGCTCCAAGCGCAGCACGAGGCGCTACGCTTGCAGTTTCCGCCGTGGGCGGAGCAGCGCGATTTTCCACTGTTCCCGAATGTCATTTTGCACAATCTGGCGGTGGGCGCGCTGAGCATTGTGCCCGACCTGCCGGGAAACCGTCTGGCGCAGTTCGACCCGGCCTGCATAGCAACCCAACTAGCTGCTGAGCGGGTCGAAACCCTGACGGGCAATGTATTTTATTTCACTAAGCTGGTGGCTCACCTGGCTTACTATCCGGCTACCTTTCCGGCAGTGCGGGCGCTGGGCATTGGCGGCTCGCCGGTGCCAGAGAGCTTGCTGACGGCGGTACAGAAGCATTTCCCAAACGCTACCTGCTACGTCATTTATGGGGCTTCGGAAGCCGAGCCGATTGCCGTGCGGGCCGTGGCCAGCCTCGCGCCTGACCCGCGCCGAGGCTACTGCGTGGGTCAGCCGCACGCGGGGCTCACCATCAGCCTGCGCAACCCGCAGCCGGTGTGGCAACCAGCTAATCATCAAGAACTTACTACCTCGTCTAAAGCCTCTGGCCAGCTAGCGCCCGCCGACCAGACTGCGCCTTACCAAAGCGGTGAGATTCTGGTGCGTGGCGCGCACGTAGCGCTGCCGGCCGGCCCCTCGGCCTGGCTGGCTACCGGCGATTTTGGCTACTTCGATGCGGCGGGGCAGTTGTGGCTCACGGGCCGGCGCGGGGCGGCCAGGCTGGTGCGAGGCGTGGGGCACTACCAGCTAGAGCACCACCTGCGCCACCTGCCCGGCGTGACGCAAGTAGCGGCCCTGCCCCGCGCCGATGGCTCGGCTTTCGACGTATTTTTTGCGGGCATGACCACCGCTGAAGCCCTGCTAGCGGCGAGCGAAGCCGCCTTTGGGCCGGGCCTGCTGGGGCAGGTGCAACAGCGCGACCAACTACCCGTAGATGGCCGGCATTTCTCAAAAATTCGCTACAACTTACTTCGCTAACCCTTCCTTTTTTCAGAAGAAACCCTCTGAGAAACACCTTCATCCTTTCCTGCTATGCAATCCGAATTTGCCAACATCCCACTCGACCGCCTGCGCTATGGGCTGGTGTGGGAAGACCACCGCACCATGTACCAGGCTCTCGACCTCGGGGCCGACGACCACGCGCTCATTATCACCTCGGCGGGGTGCAATGTGCTGAATGCGCTGCTGGCTGGCCCGCGCCAGGTCACGGCCATCGACCTGAACCCGGTGCAAAATCAGCTGCTTCGGCTGAAGACGCACGTTATTGCGCACCATCCGCCGGCCGTGCTGCGCGGACTGCTGGGTCTGGCTGGCCCGGCCGCCGTAGCCTGGGCCACTGCCGAGCTACAAGTCACCTTGCCCGCCGAGGCCTACGGCTGCTGGGCTGCCTACCTGGCCGAGCACCCCACCGGCCTGCTGCTGGCCGGGCAGCTCGAAGGCTACGTCACCGGCTTTTTGCCCACATTGCCGGCCGAGTGGCAGGCGCGTTTGCGGCACCTGCTCACGTTCGATTCGGTGCCCGCGCAGCTGGCTTACTTCGAAGCCGAGCTTCATCAGCCCGGCTTCAAAACGCGCTTTATCGATTACTTCGACGCGGCCAACTTAAGCAAGGGACGCGACCCGCGCTTGTTTCGCTACGCGGCCGATGCGGGTGGGGCTACCTTTTTTCGGCGGCTGCGTCGGCACCTGGGCCGGCACTTGGCGAAGGACAATTTCTTTTTTCGCTTCCTGTTTTTCGGGCCGGAAAACTTGCCCGAATACCTTTTGCCGCCTTGCTATCAGACCGCTAACCATGCCCGATTACGCAGCCGGCTCGACCGGCTGCAACTGGTGACGGGCGAGGCCACTGAGTTCCTGCTTTCCGACGCGGGCCAGGACGTAACCAAAGCCAGCCTATCCAACATTTTCGAGTACGTCAGCCCCGCTGAGTTTGGCCGCGTGAGTGGGGCGCTGGGCCAGCGGCCGCAGCCGCTGCGGGCTGTATTCTGGACGTTGTTGCAAGCCCAGGCTCCGCGCCGCACGGCGGCTGTGCCGCTGCTGGCGGCGGCTTCTGAGCAGCTGAGCGCGGAGGATGGCTGCTTCTACTTTGGCGGGGTGCGGGTGTTGGAATATACTGGCTGCGAGCTAATTGAATCAGCTAATAAAACCCAGTACGCCCGTCATGCTGAGCTTGTCGAAGCATCTCTACCGCAACGTTGAGAAGCGCAGGTGATTACTGCACCACGCGAGATGCTTCGACTCCGCTGCGCTGCGCTCAGCATGACGGACGCCTTGAGCTTTGATTTTGGCTTTGACTACTAATAAAATCACTTCATTTCCTTCCCGTTATGAATCCCGATTTTTTGCAAGCGCTTTTGCGCCAGCACGCGCCCGCCCAGGCGGCCGAGGTGCGTGCCGTGCGGCCGTGGTCGCTCGATAGCTCGACCAGCATTCTGTCTAATCTCACGGCGGGGCGCACGGCGCAGCCCATCGGCTTGTTTGGGCTGGAGGCCGAGCTGCGTGAGGCCGGCCAGCCTTGGCGCATCCAGCGCATGGTGCTGAAAGCCAAGCCCCACGGCCGTGCCATCTGCCAGATGATAACCGGGCTGGCCCAGGCTTGCGGCGGGGTTATGGCTGAGGTGTACCCAGCCTTCGAGTACCTCACCGGCTTTGCCGATACGCATCGGCGCGAACTGACGGTATATGCCACGCCACCGTGCGCCGAGGTTACGCTGCTGCCCCGCGTGTGGGCCACGTACGCCGACCCAGACATCGACTCGTACCTGGTGCTGCTCGAAGACCTCAGCGACCGCGAGCTGCTTAACTCCGTGCTGGCCCCCGAGCACTGGACCGATGCCCACCTGCGCGCTACGCTGCGCCAGTTGGCCGCCTGGCACGCCTACCATCTCACCCCCATCGGCACGGCTCCGCCCGAGGCCGCGCCGGCCACCTGGCCGCGACTGGCCCCGCTTTGGGAGGCGATGCTCGACCACGCCGGTCGGCACTTCCCCGACCTGTACACGCCTACGCGTCAGGAATTGCTCAAGCGGGCCATTCAAGAAATCCCGGCCAACTGGGCTACGTTGGGCACCTTGCCCAAAACGCTCATTCACAACGACCTCAACCCGCGCAACACCTGCTTCCGGCCCGGCCCCGATGGCCAACCGCAGCTTGTGGCCTACGATTGGGAGCTGGCTACTTACCACTTGCCGCAATACGATGTGGTGGAGCTATTGAGCTTTGTGCTCGGCCCCGACCGCTACCACTTGCGCGCCGATTACTTCGAGTATTACCGCCAGCAGCTACATGACCGCACCGGCCGCTTTGCCGATAAAGCTGCCTTTCAAGAGGGTATCCGGCTGGCGACGCTGGAGTTTGGGCTGCACCGGCTGGGAATGTACCTGCTGCCGCACACACTGAGCCCTTATGCGTTTTTGCCTCGGGTGGTAGAGAGCTTTTTTGCAGGCATTGGGGGATGACTCTATCATTGCGAGCAAAGCGAAACAATCGCACCTGAACAGAACCCGAACGGCTCGTCCTGATGCGATTGCTTCGCTTTGCCCGCAGTGACAGGCATAATAACTATAGCCCTACCTCCCGCTCAAACAGCGCATAATAGGCCACCTCAGTCGGCAAGTCTTTTGTGAAGCGCAACGATAAGTTTCCCGTTCGCATCAGGCAAAAAATCACATCCTTGTAGTAAGCCTGAAACTCCTGCATAGCGTACGCGGCCAGCATGGCCTGGAGGCCCTGACCCCGAAAAGCAGGATGCACGCCCACCGTTTTGGCGAGCAGCGTGGGGTGAGTGAGGCGAGGGTAATCGCGGGCGAAAACCGGGTGCTTGCTCACGGCGCGGCCCAGCGAGTGGTAGTTGGGCTGGCACAGGCTGAGGGCCGCCAGCTGCCCGCTATCGCGGTGCCGGAATAGCACTGAGGTATGTGGGCAAAGCCCTTCTGCATACGTTTCGTTGTAGAGTAGGCGAAACTGTTCTTTGCCCACGGCGCGGTAAGCAGGGTTTTGGCTGAACACCTGCTGTACCAGGTCAAAAATCTCATCCTCAAGCGCTTTCCAAGTGCCCGAGGTAAGCGGAATAAAATCAAAGGGCGTGCTAAGCAGCTGCTCTTGCACGGCCTGGCGCTGCGCATACACCTGCGGAATATCGGCAGCACGCAGGCAGCGGCTCTCAAACGTGAGCGCCGGCCGGAAGCCCAGCTGCGTCAGCAAATCAGGGTAATAGGGCGGGTTTACCGGCTCGCGGTTGAACTGCCGCCATGCGGGCACGGCCCCCAGTCGCAGCCGGTAGCGGAAGTACGTGCTAAAGTGCATCGGCCCCTGCACCACCCGAAACCCGCGCTCGGCCGCGTCGTGCAGCAGCATGTCGAAAGCCACTTGGTTGCGCAGCAGCACGCCCGACGTCTCCCAGAACCCGAAATACGCGACCTCGCCACCGGCCTTCGGGAATATACCCGCGAGCCGCAGATTCCAGTGGTCGGTGTAGAAAATAATATCGTGCGTGTCAGCTAGTTGGGCACACAACTGGGCAGCAGGTTCATCGTCTGGGGCATAGCCCAGGCCCGCATACAGTTGCCAGCCCACTGTATCAAAGCTGGCCGGTAGCTCGCCACTGTAAGGCAAGCGGTCGAGAAAAGCAGGCATGTAAAAAGGTTAGGGAATCGGTTTTCAAAGGCAAGAAGGTCGAAGGGCAGAGCAAGGGTCGGGGTAGGCCGCAATAGTAGCGATTAACCTCAACATATTATATATAATATAAATAATATTTTTACCAACAAGCCATGTTTACCAAGCTGTTAATAGTATGCATATACGCATATTTTTAAACAAAGACTATCAGCTAATTATTGCCACTTCGCCGGTGCGGCCATCGACTTGCACCAGCTGGCCACTGTGCAGGTATTGCGTCAGACCAGGCACGTTGATGATGGTGGGAATACCCAGCTCGCGCAGCAGAATAACGGAGTGCGACAGTGCCGAACCACGCTCGATGAGCACCGCCCGGCACCCCGGAAACAGCGCGGCCCAGCCGGGGTCGGTGCGCAGGGCCGCTACAATGCGCCCGCGCACCGCGCCCACATCGGCCTGCGCCGGGTCGGTGATGACGACCACCTCGCCCTGCACCTGGCCGGGGTAGCAGCCGGTGCCGCGCAGGCAGCCATCGGCGGGGGGCGCGGCCTCGGGGGTAGCTACCGGGCGGGCAGGCTCTACCTGCCGGCCGGGCGGGGCCGGGGCGGTCCGGTAACCTGCAAATTCGGCTTGGCGGGCAGCCACCAACGCCGTCCATTGCGGCCCGCTGGCGCGGGTAGCTTCGCTTATTTCCGCCTCCGCAAGCCAAAAAATATCGAGGGGTGCGGTGAGCGTGCCAATTGCTGCCAAGCGCTCACCCAGCTGCCGGTAAGTTGCTCGGTACATGCCAAAGAGGCGAGTGCGCTCTAGCCGCAGCGCTTCGCGGCGGGCTACGGCCTGGCGCAATGTGAGTAAGCTACTCCGCACCTGCCGGGCCACCCTCCAGCCGCGCCCCCGCAATAGTTCGGCCAATTCGGCCGCCGCCTGGGCGTGTAGCGAGGCAGTCGCTGTTTCGGGCCGTGGAGCGGGCGGGGTGAGGTAGGGAAGCAGGTATTGATAAAACAACGCTTCACTGGTGCGCATGGTTTCGGTTTCGAGCTTGAGCTCGCCCATGGTGCGGTCGCCGTAGCGGGCCAGGTAATGCTGCACCCGCTGGTGAAAGGCCGGGGCTAGCTGCGCTATCTGGGCCGGCAGGTCAGGACCAGGAGTTTGCAGCAGCGGCAGCAGCGCAGGAAAATCCTGCTGAGCTAGCTGGCCTAGTTCGCGCAGCGCCAGGGCTGGCAGCATGCTGGCCAGCGGCGTGGCATTGGTATCGGCCGGACTGCCGGCCAGGTAGCGACTGAGAAATTCTTCGGGGTCGGCCACGCCGAGGCTGGCTAGGCAGCGGGCGGCGGCGCCATTGGCCATCATCACCCGGAAGTCGTTGATAATAGGCGTAGTCCATTGCGTGAGCAAGGCTTGGTCGAGGTGGGCAATCTCGCGCAGCAGCTCGGTGGCGTTGAGGTCGGCCAGCGGCAATTGATAAAAGCGCCGGTACTCGGCCTCAAACCTGGCCTGAAACGCCTGCACCTGGCCGGGCAAGCGAGCAAACTCGCCAAGCAGGCGACCCAGGTTTAGAGCCAGGCGGGGCAGCAGAGCTAGCTTTTGGGGCAGGGTCTTGTGCTGGTCGTGCACAAAATCTACCTGCTCCAGCACGCCCATCATGCGCTCCATATCGGCCTTGCTCTGGCTGAAATTGGGCAGCAGCTGCAAGCCCCGGTACCAATTATTAAGATTGTAATAAATACGGCC
The DNA here is from genome assembly GCA_964251335.1 of uncultured Hymenobacter sp. GTDB lineage: Bacteria > Bacteroidota > Bacteroidia > Cytophagales > Hymenobacteraceae > Hymenobacter. The sequence continues at coordinate 180 of CAXUKA010000211.1, read as the reverse complement.
CTGCCGCAGGGCCAGCAGGTTGGTAATTACCGGCTCGTGGGCCGCTACGGTAGCACTGGGCAGCCCTAGCGTGCGCATGGTTTGGCGGTACACCGTGGCGTAAGCCCGCTGGGCAAAGCTGAAGGTGAGCGGCGTAGTCACGCCGCAGTATCTTTCCGGGATGTTGGCATTGTCATACAC
>CAXUKA010000210.1:9979-11317 GCA_964251335.1 uncultured Hymenobacter sp. | reverse complement strand
ACAAAGACCAGCAGGCCGACGAAGTGGACTCGATGCTCATCAGCGTGGCCGTGCCCCTAGGGCTCAAGGACGTGAGCAACGGCCGCTTGCGCGGCACCAAGAAGCTGCCCGGCGGCTACACCCGCTACGACTGGGCAGTGAGCAATCCCATCAATAACTACGACGTGGCGCTGAACGTAGCGAATTTCAGCCACTTCTCCGATGTGTACCAGGGCGAAAAGGGGCCGCTGACGCTGGACTATTGGGTGTTGCCCGAAAACCTGGAGAAGGCTAAAACGCAGTTTGCCGCCAACGTGAAGCCCATGCTCAAGAGCATGGAATATTGGTTCGGGCCGTATCCTTTTTACAAGGATGGCTACAAGCTGGTCGATGCGCCGCACCTCGGCATGGAACACCAGAGTGCCGTGGCCTACGGCAACAAGTACCAGAACGGCTACCTCGGCCGCGACCGCTCGGCCACCGGTTGGGGCGATAAGTGGGACTTCATCATCATCCACGAAAGCGGCCACGAGTGGTTTGGTAACAACATAACTACCAAAGACATCGCCGATATGTGGGTGCACGAAAGCTTCACCACCTACTCGGAGGCACTGTTTGTGGAAAGCCAATTCGGCAAGCAGGCGGGGCAGGAGTATCTGCACGGCCAGCGTCGCAACATCCAGAACGACGAGCCCATCATCGGCCCCTACGGCGTGAATAAAGAAGGCTCGGGCGACATGTACGACAAGGGCAGCAACCTGCTCAATATGCTGCGCACGGCGATTAACGACGACACCAAGTGGCGCAACATTCTGCGCGGCCTCGGCAAAACGTTCTACCACCAGACTGTGACGGGCCAGCAGATTATCGATTACATCAATAAGGAAGCGGGGCGCGATTTCAGCCGCGTCTTTGCCCAATACTTACAGCACGCCGAGTTGCCGGTGCTGGAAATGCGCGTCGAAAAAGGCCAACTGCTGGGCCGTTGGGTGGCCAGCGTGCCCGGCTTCGACCTGCCCGTGCGCCTGCGGGTGAAGAGCGGCGAGTACCGCTTCGTAGTGCCTACGACCAAATGGCAACCGCTCGACCTGCCAGGCGCGACGCGAGAGAATGTGGAGGTCGATATGTTTGATTACTACGTGGGCGTGCTGATAGATTAGGACTCGCGCCGCAGTTCAATAAAGGCCAACGTAATGAATGAGTTTGTATGCCGGGTAGCTGAGGTGGCCGACGCGCCCCAATCCGTCGCCGTCGCCATGCACCGCCTGATGGCGCGCACGCCATCGCGCCTGTTCGCCGTGGCCGCCGACGACCTGACTGGCGCGATCGATCAGGTGAATGTGCCGGGCACCACAGGGG
>CAXUKA010000210.1:0-9969 GCA_964251335.1 uncultured Hymenobacter sp. | reverse complement strand
CCAACCAGTACACGTACCAGCAGTTGAGCGAAACGGCCCGCGAGGGTGGTTTTCTGACCGGCAACTTCTCAGTACCAGCGCTCCAGGCCATGCTGGCTTCGGTGCCGGGGCAAGTAGCCTATCAGCAGCAAGAACTGATGGGGTTTGTGGTGAATTCTTGGCTGGCGGCCGAGCGCTACCCGCCTTTGGTGCAGCAACTTATTACGCTGCTGCCGGAGCTACACTATCGGCAGCGGCCGCTGGCCGAGTATCGGCTGTTTTTCTACGGCCCCGTGCTGGTGCAGCAGGCCTACCGGGGGCAAGGATTACTGCGGCAACTGTTTCAGGCCAACCAACGGGTATTGGCTGGGCGCTTCGACGTAGGAGTGGCCTTTATCGCGGCCGAAAATGCGGCTTCCTTGCACGTCCATACCCAGAAGCTTGGGTTGGAGCCCGTCGGTAGCCTCGATTTTGCGGGCGCCACCTACGTTGTTTTGGCGTTTGCGGTGGGCTAGCGGGGCGTCCCTTTTGGGTGTTGGGTGAGGGCTTCGGGTCAGCCTGCCGATATTTGAGGCACCTTTGGCCGCCCGGCCAGGGTAGTTTGCTCACCAGATGGGGGACTAGCGCGGGGCGGCAACTTGGCTGTCGGCTCCGGCTCAGTTCCCTGCCGTAGCCCGTCAAGCCCGTGGCCCAGTACACCGTTCGCCCTAAAAAACACCTCGGTCAGCATTTCCTTGCCGACCCTAATATTGCCCGCCGCATCGTGGAGAGCCTACGCCTGCCCGAGAGCGTGCGCGAGGTGCTCGAAATCGGCCCCGGCATGGGCGTGCTCACGCAGTACTTGTTGGAAAACAAGCAGTACCAAACCAGCGTGGTCGAAATTGATACCGAGTCGGTGGCGTACCTCACGCAGCATTACCCGGCGCTGGCCCCGCGCATCTACGCCACCGACTTTCTGAAGCAAGACCTGAGCGCGATGTTCTCCGGCGCACCGCTGGCCATCATTGGCAACTTTCCCTATAACATCAGCACCCAGATTTTTTTCCAGGTCCTGGAAAGCCGCCAGCAAGTGCGCGAGGTGGTGGGCATGCTGCAAAAAGAAGTGGCCGAGCGCCTAGCCGAGCCGCCCGGCTCCAAAACCTACGGTATTCTAAGTGTGCTTTTGCAGGCGTATTACGGCATTGAGTACCTGTTTACGGTGCCGCCCCACGTGTTCGTGCCGCCGCCCAAGGTCGAGTCGGCCGTGGTGCGTCTCACCCGCAACGCCACCGAAAAGCTGGACTGCGACGAGAAGCTGTTCTTCCGAGTGGTGAAACAGGCGTTTTCGACCCGTCGCAAGACCTTGCGCAATGCGCTGAAACCGCTGGGATTATCGGCCGAAGCGATGAGCGGGGAGATTTTCGACAAGCGGGCCGAACAGCTAGGCGTGGCCGAGTTTGTGCTGCTGACCAATCTGGTAGCGGCGGGGCAATAATTTCGGGCAGCGGTGGTTGCTATTTTATGGTAAAGGCCCTGTCAGTTTGCATCTGGTTGCTGGGGGGTACGGTTCGGCCAGCTAGTGCGCCCGCGCCGTTTAGCGGGTGCATCGTGTACGAGCACGAGTATCAGACTATAGCGGGCGAGCCGCTGTACTTCGCTGTGAAGCCCAAAAGCTGGTTTTATGTGCAGGGTAACAACCTGAAACGGTACGACCGCAATAAAAAGCTGCAAGAGCTGTATCTCGGCGCGACAAATGACTACCAACGCTTTGAGAAAGGGCAGGTAGTGCCGGCAGCCGCCGCAATGCGGCCAGTGGGTGCAGCCAAGCTGAGTTGCCTGCCCACTACGGCCATCATCCTAGGCCATGTGTGCCAGGTGTTGCAACTGGTGCAGGACGGTGTTTCGACCCTGGTTTATTATTCGCCCGAATTGCGCGTTGACGCCGCTGGCTTTAGCCGTTGCCCATCGCCGGGCTTCTATGCGATGCTGCAAGCTACAGATGGCGCGCTGCCCCTGCGCATTATCAGCATCAATACCCAGCGCGATGTAGTGGCCACCACCGAAGCCATCGAGGTGCAGGCCCGGCTGCTAGCAGCCGAGGAGTTTACCCCTGTTGCGCCGGCTCGGTAGGGGTTTTCGGCTGGTGAAGCGCTGCGCCTACGCGGCGCTGGTTGAGGCGAGGTGCTTTGCTGAGCTCAGTTGACTATCCTTAAACCCAATCTGGCTGGGTTACAGGCGGCCCCTAGTCTGCCATAGAAAACCTAACTTGTAGCTTTGGCAGCCCGGTGGCTACCGGGCACTAATCTCATCCCTAATTCACGCATGAAAAAACTTCTCCTTGCTTGCACGCTGGTCGCTACCGGCTTCACTTCGCCGAAGGTCGGCCCGTGGTTCAGTGGGAAAATCGTGTATCATAATACGTTTAAGACCCTAGCTGGTGATGATATCAGCGCCAAGCTGGGGCCGGTGTTCGGCCTCGACGACCCGTACTACATCAGCGATAATAACTACAAGATGTACACGGAAAACAAGCAGCTGGTGGAGCTGTACACCGGCGCCACCAACCAGTTTCGGTTTTATGTGAACGGCAAAGAGGCCGCCGCGCTCGACGCGGCCACCGGCACGCCGGGCACCGTGAAGCCGCTCACCAAAACGGCTACCATCGCCGGCTACCCCTGCCAGAGCCTGCAAATTGCCAACGAAGCCGAGGGCACCACAACCGTGTATTTCTACGCCCCCAAGCTGCGCGTAAACCCCGAGGGCTTTGCCAAGCACGCCATGGGCGATTTCTATACCTTCCTCAAAGCCAGCAACGGAGCCGTGCCCCTGCGCATGGAAGTCACCAATACCAAACAAGGCTTTACCATGCTGAGCGAAGCCACGGCGGTACAAGCCATGGCGCTTACGGCCGCCGATTTTACGGTAGATGCGCCAGCGCGGTAAGCGCAACCGAGCGAAACTGAAAAGAGGTTTCTGGAGGTTTTGTGTTTCATAAAACCTCTAGAAACCTCTTTTGCACCATGCGCTACTATCAGCGCGCAAAAAAGAATATGAACCTCTGCCTGATAATTGATGAAATGCACCCCTCGCTCTTGCCCATGCTCCGCAGCATCGGCGTCGAGGGCGACTACCAGCCCAAGCTCGCCGCTGCCGACGTACCAACTGCCCTCGCGGCCCGGCCCTATCAGGGCCTGATGGTGCGCAGCAAAATGCGCATCACGGCCGCCCTGCTGGCCCACGGCCCGCAGCTGCGCTACGTGGCCCGCGCTGGGGCCGGCGTCGATAACATCGACGAAGATGCCCTGGCGGTAGCAGGCGTGACGCTGGTAAATGCTCCCGAGGGCAACCGCGACGCTGTGGGCGAATTTGCCACCGGCCAGCTGCTGGCCCTGCTGCGCCACACCCTGCGAGCCGATGCTGAAGTGCGCCGCGCCGAGTGGTACCGCGAAGCCAACCGGGGCGAAGAGTTGGGCACCAAAACCGTGGGCCTGCTCGGCTACGGCCACATGGGCCGGGCCTTTGCCCAGCGCCTGCGCGGCTTCGGCTGCACCGTATTGGCCTACGACCACGACCCCACCATAGCCACCGATGGCAACGCTGAGCTGGTGCCGCTGGCCGAGCTGCAAGCCCGCGCTGAGGTGCTCAGTATTCACATCCCGTATTCGGAAGCCAACCACCAGTTTGTGAATGAGGCGTTTCTGGCGGCTTTCCCGCACCACATCTGGCTGGTAAACACCGCTCGGGGCGAAGTGCTCGACCAGGCCGCGCTGGTGGCGCGCCTGCAAAGTGGCCAGGTACGCGGCGCGGCCCTCGACGTGCTCGAAAACGAAAAACTTGCCACCCTCACGCCTGCTCAGCAGGCCAGCTTCGAGTACCTAGCCGGCGCGCCCAACGTGGTGCTGTCGCCCCACATCGGCGGCTGGACGCACCAGAGCTACCAGCGCATCAACGAGGTGCTGGTGGCAAAAATCGAGGCTTTGTTTAGTGCTTAGTACCTGATGTTTAATACTTAGTAAATAGCGGATGGGTCTGTTTATTAGATACTAAAGATGCTCTAAGCGCTAGGCACCAAGCACTAAACACTACCAACCAAGCACCAATTTTTCGCCGTATCTTTGCCATACCGATAGGGAGAACGGCTGGCCGGGTGCCAGCCGTTCTCTTTCTTTTTTACCTGACCCACCCGACCCGCGAAAACAGTCCTGACCGATTTATGGCTACCATTAATTATTACACCGCTGAGGGCCTGCAAAAGCTGAAAGACGAACTCCAGGACCTCAAAATTCGGGGCCGCGCCAAGGCTGCTGAAGACCTGCGCGAAGCCCGCGACAAGGGCGACCTGAGCGAAAACGCCGAGTACGATGCTGCCAAAGATGCCCAAGGCCTGCTGGAACTGAAAATATCGAAGCTCGAAGAAGTAGTGGGCAACGCCCGCCTGCTCGACGAAACCAACATGGATACCACCAAAGTGCTCATCCAGAGCAAGGTGAAGCTGAAGAATCTGAAGAATAACATGGTGCTCGACTACGTGCTCGTAGCTGAGGAGGAAGCCAACCTGGCGGCCGGCAAAATCTCCATTAAGTCGCCCATCGGTAAAGGCCTGCTCGGCAAATCGGCTGGCGACACGGCCGAAATCACGGTGCCCGCCGGCAAGCTCCAATTCGAGATTCTGGAAGTAGGTCGCTAGCCTGTGTGGTAAGCTGTAGCTTGCCGTGAAAACTGCACTTATGTACAAGGCAAGCCCCACCGGGCTTGCCTTTTTTGTGCGTTCTTTGCCAAGTGCCGTCCTATCGCACGGCAGGCTAAAGCTTACCGCACATCCCATGCCCACCATTTTCTCGCGCATCGTTTCGGGCGAACTGCCCGCCTACAAGGTCGCCGAAGACGCTGACCACCTGGCTTTTCTCGACATCACGCCGCTGGTCGAAGGACACACGCTGGTGATTCCGAAACAAGAAATCGACTACATCTTTGATATGACGCCGCAGGCGCTGGCGGCGCTGCACGTATTTGCGCAGCGCGTGGCCAAAGGTGTGCAGGCCGCCGTGCCGTGCCGTCGCATCGGCGTGGCGGTTATTGGGCTGGAAGTGCCGCACGCCCACATTCACCTCATTCCGATGAACAAGGTGGCGGACATGAACTTCGCCAACCCCAAAATAACCGTGCCCGCCGAGCGCATGCAGGAGCTAGCCACTGCCATCGCGGCCAAAGTGCCAGGTGGTAGCGGCCTGCCAACTGCCCCGGTGCAAACTGCGGCTCCGGCTACCGACGATGCTACCCTGGCCCAGCTACAAAAGCTGACGCAAGGCCTGCTGTTCAGCAGCGAGTCAGATGCGCCACTTGAAGCCGTAAGCTACGCCGCCCCAACTGGCGACCTCACCGATGCGCAGCTGCTGCAAATACTAGGCGAACCGGCTGCTGCAAAGGCGGAAAAGGTGGAGTTAACGTTGTTTCTACGCAACCAAACGACCGACAGCAGCAAGGCTGGAGTAGATATCGCCAACCGCTACAAAGCCCTGCAAGTGTACATGAAGCAGGAGCTTGACGGCACGCAGGTATACCGCATCGGCACGGGGCCGGAGGTGCACGCCTACGCGCTGGGCCGCGACGTGGCCGGGCGGCTAGCAGGGTTCAAAACGGTACTGACGGAAAGCTAATGCGGTAACCTTTCGTCTCCTCTTTTTGGATAGGGGCTGAAAGTGAGGTTAATCGCGCCGGGTAAGCAAAATAGGAACGTATGAAAATTTGGTTTGTCCTCCTTACTATTAGCCTGCTCGCTGCCCCAGCCGCTGCCCAAACCTGGACGCCGCCGACCACTGTAGTCGCCGCGCTACCCACGGTGCAGCCCGTTGCCTTCGAGGCGCACGTGCGCTACCTGGCCGACGACCGCCTGCGCGGCCGGCTGCCGGGCACACCCGGCTACCAGCTAGCCGTAGACTACGTGGTCGCGCAGCTCAAGCAAAACGGTGTGGCCTCGGCTGGCGACCAGGGTGGCTACACCCAGAAAGTGCGCCTGCGCCGTGCCTTTGTGGAGCTGGGGGCAGCTGTGAGCTACCAGCCGGCCACTGGCTCAGCACAGCCGCTGGCCTATGGGGCGGCGGCCACCGTGTACCCCAATCCTGGCCAGCCCGAAGTCGTGGTGAAAGATGCCGCGCTGGTATTTGCTGGCTACGGTATTTCGGCCCCCGAATTAAAGTACGACGACTACGCCGGCCTCGACGCCAAGGGCAATGTAGTAGTGGTGACGCGGCAGCTGCCCCGCCAGTTTGGGGCCAACGAGCGCCAGTATTTCAGCGACTTGCGCACGGTGCTCGAAACGGCGGCCCGCCACGGCGCGGTGGGCGTGCTGTTGGCTGCCGCCCATGCCGATGCTCACCTGCCCGACTTCCCCAAAGGCGTAGTGAGTGCCCTCGGCCCCGATGGGCGGGTGGCTGTGTCACGCAGCTACGCGCCGGGCTCGGCGCAGCTGGTGGGCTCTATCAGCGCCGCGACGCTGAATCAGTTTTTTTCCGGCGCGGCTACTGATACGACACAGGCGCTGGCCGCCCTGCGCAGTGGCAAAGCGGCCTCGGTGGCGCTATCAGGCCATGTGAGTGCCCACTACCGCAGTCGTTACCAGGATGTGGATAGCTACAATGTGGTGGGCAAAATCGTGGGTTCCGACCCGGTTCTTAGAAACGAATATGCAGTCCACCGTGCCCACGTCGGCCACCTGGGCGTGGGGCCGCCCATCAATGGCGACACGAGTTAGAACGGCGCGCACGACAATGGTACAGGCGTGGCTAGTGTGCTGGAAATAAGCAAGCTGTATGCAGGGCTAAAGCAAAAGCCCCGGCGCTCAATACTCTTTGTGCTGATGACAGGCGAAGAAATGGGGCTGCTCGGCTCGGCGTATTTCGCCAAAATGCCGACTGTGCCCAAGACCGCATTGGTGGCCGACATCAACACCGACATGCCGACAATAATAGCTCCGTTGTTGGGCGTAGTAGCACTTGGGGCCGACCACTCGTCGCTGCTCACCGAAGTAAGCCGCGCCGCCAATTACCTGAGCTTGGCCGTGGAGCCCGACCCCGAGCCAGCCCAAAATCGCTTTATCCGCAGCGACCAGTACAGCTTTGTGGTGCAGGGCATTCCGGCCTTGCACATCAAATACGGCAACAAAACGGTCGACGGCAAAAACAACCTCAGCGAGACGGTGCAAAAGTGGCGCGCTGTCACCTACCACAAGCCGCAGGACAACGTGGAAGGTGGCACCTTCGACTGGGCCGCTGGGGTGAAATATGCCCAGCTCAATTTTCTCATCGGCTACCAGGTGGCGCAGGACTCTCAGCGGCCCAGTTGGAACAAGGGCGATTTTTTCGGGGTGCGGTTTGGGCGCTGATGCAACGATTGCGGAGCGCTAGTGCTCAAGAGTATATATTGCTTTTTCAATTCTCATCTATGAAAAGACTATTGCTCCCACTTTTGGTGTTGGCTGCTGGTTGCCAGAAAGATGCTGACACGGAACCCAATGCGAAGGCAGAAGACGAGATAGAAATTGAAACGCAGGGCCGCAACCGCGACTGCGGCGTGGCCCAGGTGCTGGCCAAAGACCAGGCGCGGGTAGCGCAGATAATCGGGACTTCGGCCTATGCGCCCATCTACCTCGCCCTGAAGCTGGATACGGCCTTGTGGGTGCGCAAAAACCAGACGCTGTACGTGCGCATCCGCAAGCCCATAAATTCGGAGTATATAATATGTACGGCAATGGGGCCAGGCTATCAGCCCTTTGTCGTGACGAGTGCCCGCGTGAAATGAAGTGCAACTCGCCCAGCGAACGGTAGTCTATTGGAAAGCCAGCATCTAATGTGCTGGTCGTTCACCTACTACTATAGTTCGGATGCTGCGCTACCTCGTACTCTGCTGCCTGCTTTTGCAAACGGTTTCGGCTTGGGCCATTAAGCCCGTGGCCACCTACTGGGCCAGGCCCGATACGCTGGGCCTGAAATACCAGAACCTGACCCTCACCACGTCCGACCAGGTGCATCTGGCTGCTTGGCTGATAGCACCATTGGCTAGTGCACCTGACCAGCACACCACCATCGTGGTGGCCGGAGCCGATGCGGGCAATATGGCCTCGAATATTTATCCGGCTGCGGCGCTCGCGGCGGCTGGCTATCAAGTGCTGCTTTTCGATTACCGGGGCTTTGGGCATAGCGATGCCTTTGCCATCAACCAAAACTACCTGTATTATTCCGAGTTCACCACCGACTTGCGGGCGGCCCTTGCCGAGGCCCGGCGGCGGGCATCCCAGCAGCGCGTAGGGGTGCTGGGCTTTTCGATGGGCACGATAATGGGAGCGGAGGCTGCGGCCACCGGCCAATGCGATTTTCTGCTGACGGTGGGGTATGTGGCTAGTCCCCAGGCCGTAGCGGCGTATTATCAGCGCATTCGGCCCGAGCGCCCGGTTTTGCTGCCCGCTGCGGCTGCAACTTATAGCCAAGTAGCCCCTAAGGTTAATTGCCCGTGGTTGCTCATCGCTGGCAAGGATGATAAAGCTACGCCCTTGGCCGACTCACAAGCTGTGGCGCGAGCGGCGCTTTCTGGGCAGCATCGCGAAGCGCTGCCGGTAAAAGGAGACCACCAAAACTCAATGATGGTGTTTTCGGAAGAAAAGCAAAGCGTGCCGTACGTGCAGGCAGTGAGCCGTTTTCTGGCGAAAACGACGGCTGTTGGCAAGGGCTAGCTGGTGCAGGTGGTATGTCCAGGTCTTACCCTTTACCCAAGCCCACTAGCAAGAATACTGTGCTCAAGTAGGCCCAAAAAACGGAGAACAGGACGTGAATAATCGTCTCGAACCGCTTGCCCCGCCACAGGGTAGCCGAGTAGCCAAAAAACTGGATAAGCAACCGCGCCAGCCAAAATACGCCTAGCCCCAGCGCCACTTTGCGGCCCAGCGACGTGCCCACCAGCTCGGCTGCCGAGGTGAGGCACAGTAGCCCCATGAGCAGCACGGCAAAGGCGATAAAAAACGTGTGCACGTACATCATCTGCCGGTTGATGAGGCTGACCACGGCAAACTCGCGCCGCCAGTCGAAATACCGGGCAAAGCCAACGTGCAGCCCCGCCAGCACCACTAGCAGCGCCCCAATACTCTCAAGCTGTAGCTGCATCGGCATAAAGCACAAAGGCCGTGATAAAAGGCGTGATTTTTATCTCCTGCGCCACCCGCAGTCCCGCCGCCCGAAAGGTGTCGAGCCACGCCGCCCGCGAGTGAAAATGAAAAAAGCCAATGGTATAAGCCAGAAAATTGGCCGCATCGCGCAAGTGCTCGACCACGATAACCGGGCCACCGGGTTGCGTCACGCGCCGAAGCTCGGTGAAGAAGGCTGCTCGTTCGGCGGCATCGCGTATTTCGTGGGCCGCCAGGAATGCTAGCGTGGCATCGGCCGCGTGGGTGGTCAGGGGCAGGGCGCGGGTAGTAGTTTTAAGTGTATCGGGTGGCAGCGGATACGCCCGTCGGGCGCGCCGAATAGAAACTTCGGTGTGCCGGGTTGGGTCATAAAAATCGACGGCTAACAGCTTGCCGGGTTGCCAGCGCCATTGCAGCACCGGGCTTATCTCATCAAAGCCTGCACTAACGCTGAGCAGCGTAGCTCCCGGTGCGGGCACATAGCGGGCCGGCAGCCAGCTAAGCTGGTATAGGCCCGCAAAGTCATATACGTAGGCCGAAACGACCAGCGAAACCACTACCGGCACTGCGCCCAAAGCCAGTAGCATACCGGCACACCGGCCGAGGGGAGCAGGCGCTGCCAGCACCAGTATACCCAAAGCCAGCCCCAGCCCCGCCGCCAGCGCATAGAAGTGCCAGTTGAACCGCACGATATTAACCAGGCCTTGCAGCGGCTTTCTTAGGGGTTCCATAGCTCGGTGCGGCCTTTCTTCCACCAATAAGGTACGTCGCGCACTAAAAACGCATTGGCCAATACCAATTGGCTGAGCGGCAAGTGCTGTAAAAAACCCACGTGTGCC
>CAXUKA010000209.1:0-11390 GCA_964251335.1 uncultured Hymenobacter sp. | reverse complement strand
GCAACCCCGGCCGGAATGTGGCGCAGAATAGATTGAAGGTGCTGAGCAGGCATAACTGAGGGCAGAGAACGAAAGTACGCGTCGTGTGGGCGGGCGGTTGGCTACCGACAGCCCTACGCAGGTAGTAAGCTTAAGCCGGCGGCTCAATGGGTGGTAGGGTAGCCTCATTGCCGAATACGGCCAGCCGCACAAGCTCCACGATGAGCGCATCGGCAATGGTAAGCGAACTCGGGGGCGGCGGCACGTGCTGGGGCAGCAAAAAACCTTCCAGGGCCTCAAAGCCCGAGGGTTCTAAAGGATGAAAAGCCATCGACCACTGTTCGAAGCTGCGGGCCGCAATGGGGCGCTGCACAAGCTTGCGCACGTGAGAGTGGCGGCCATCACGGGAGATGCGCTCAAAAAGTGGCTCCAGTACTTCGGGCTCGCCTTCGATGAGTTGGGCAATGTTGCCGTGGCTATAGAAAAGGATGCCAGTGACTTGGTGTTGGGTGTTATCGCGGCGGCACTGAGCGAGTAGCTCCTGCAACTCCTGGTCGGAAAGCGGATGTACCGCACGGCTCATATAGGCAATATGAATCATCTACAAAAGTAACTAAGGCCGCGCTTAGGCGGCTAACTGTAGTGAGGGGGTTACTCGCATTTTCTACTGGGCACCCAGCCCAATAGCGGCTCATCTCCGAGCCCCCGACGGGAAGCAATGGATAGGCGTTCGCCTGGCAGTAGCCTAAAAGGCCAATCGACTACCGTAGCTCTTGCCACCACGTACTGGCGACAAAAGCTACGGTAGTCGATTGGCCTTCTGACTTTTAAATGTTTGTGATTGAGTCGCAAAGCTTGTGCAATTGTCCCAAATGCGCTAGCGCTTCGTTTTTTTGTCTTGTTTCCGGCTCAGCAGCACGATGGTGGCGACCGCCAGCGCGGTGCCAATGCCCGCTTTCAGCAGCTGGCTTTTGCGGTTGAATTTCCAATCGGCCGGTCCACCTTTCTCCGCAAAAATATTGGGGATATGGCCGTGCGCCAAGTCGTCCAAAATGCCTTCAACCACGTTCACGCGGTCGGCCAGCAGCAGGGGCAGCCAGTGGCCGTATTCGTTTTCGCTGAACTTGAAGGCATAGCGCCGGAGCATACCGCTGAGGCCGGAAGGTGGCACAGAGGTGCCAAAAACGGCTGTCATATTGGGCCGCTCGTTGGAATGCAGTACCTCCACCGTGAGCGGCTGCTGCGGAATATCGGGCCGGATGTAGCCGGCGTGCTCGCCGTTGGTACGGTGCTTATACGGGTAAGTCGGGTCGTTTTTGGGGTCAGCGTCGATGCCCCAGCCCTTGATGTGGGCAAAGTCTTTCGCAGTCTTTTCCATGCTGAAACTTAGAATGTAGCGGGTGAGGGGATGAGGACGGTCTTAATACAATTGTCCAGCTTCGCCGAAAAAATGTGGTAGGCATCGGCCGCTTCCTCCAGCGGCACGCGGTGCGTGATAATGCCTTTGGGGTTGAGCCGGCCGGCCTGCACGTGCTCAATCAGGCGGGGCAGCAGGCGCTTCACCGACGTTTGGTTGCCGCGCATGGTGAGGCCTTTGTTCATCATGTTGCCAATGGGCACCAGGTTATCGGTGGGGCCATACACACCCACTACGGACACGATACCGCCCTTCTTAACAGCATTAATAGCCCAATGCAGGGCCGTGGCCGAGCCCGCTTGCAACAAGAGCTTGCGGCCGGTGAGGGTTTGCATAGCGCTGCCGGCGGCGTCGGCTCCCACGGCGTCGATGCACACGTCAGCTCCGAGCCAGTCGGTGGTTTTCTTGATGAACAACACCGGGTCTTCGAGCGACTCGAAATTGTAGGCCTCGCACTGGGCATAGTTGCGCACAAATTCGAGGCGGTATTCCACGTGGTCAATCACAATGACGCGGCCCGCCCCGAACAACCAGGCGCACTTGGCCGCCATAATGCCAACCGGCCCAGCCCCAAAAACCACTACCGTGTCGCCGGTTTGGATGCCAGCCATTTCGGCGGCCTGGTAGCCGGTGGGCACCACATCGGTAAGCAGCACGGCATCGTCGGGGTTCATGTCGGCCGGAATCACCGTGGGGCCCACGTTGGCGTAGGGCACGCGGGCGTATTCGGCCTGGCCGCCGTCGTAGCCGCCAGCGGTGTGCGAGTAGCCGTAGATGGCCCCCACGGCCGTGGCTTCGGGGTTCGATTCGTGGCAGTTGCCGTACAGCTCCTGCTTGCAGAATACGCACTCGCCACAGGCAATATTGAAGGGTACCAGCACTTGGTCGCCCACCTTGATTTTGGTAACATCGGGGCCGATTTCTTCCACAATGCCCACAAACTCGTGGCCGAAGGTGGAGCCCACGCGCGTATCAGGCACCAAGCCGTGGTAGAGGTGCAAGTCGGAGCCGCAGATGCAGGAGCGGGTCACGCGCACGATGGCATCTTGCGGGTGCAGGATTTCGGGATGGGGCTTGTGGGTCACGCGGACTCGATAAGGCCCCCGGTAATTCATAGCGAGCATAGCGGTGGGTGGTTTGGGATGAAAGAAGTGGGGCCGGACTGCCTGCTGAGTGAAAGCCGCGCCGCATTTCCCCGGCTGCATACGCAGGGCGAGGCCAGCCATGCAGCTATTTGGCACTAATAAAAAAAGCAGCTCAACGGTAACTATAGCCTTTCGGGTTAGCCCTTAGTGAACTGATAACTAATTTATTTTCAGCGCTTATTCGCCCGTCGTAACCAACTAGCCCGTTGCCGCTACGCACGCCAGCCAAGTGCGCTAGACAGTAAGCAGAGCCTTAGTTCTGCGCAAATACACCCGGAAGACGGAGCCAGTTCTGCTGGCTATCCATTTCAATGTGGCCCCCGTTTTCTACTACTGGTTAATCAAAAAGAACCCGGAACCAGTGCCCTCGGCGGCTTCGAGGTGGAATCGGCGGAGTAAATGAAGTAACTCGTCACCAAGTAAAAAAGGGTCAGGCAGCGCACAACGCTACCTGACCCTTTCCTTGGTCTTTATTGCTTGAGCAAACTAGCTCTACTGGCGTAGTAAAAAGCTAACCCTAGAATGGGCTGGGTTTTGCCGGCACAGCGCAGGGAAAAAGCTCGCCACTGCCGGTTGAGAAGGGGCAGCTAACGCAGCGTGGGGCCGGTTGGGGCGGTGCTGATTTCCTCGGCGGGCGTCTCCGATACCTCGTCGCTGAGGTCATAAATTTGCTGGATATCGCGCAAAATATGCTCAAAATCCAGGTTCAAATCCTTGAGTACGCCCGTCTTCAGGTCGAATACCCAACCGTGGACAATAGGTAATTTGTGGCGTAGATACTGCTGTTGCACCACGGCCGACTTTATTACGTTGACGCACTGTTCCTGCACATTAAGCTCCACCAAGCGGTCGTAGCGGGTGGCCGGGTCGGCAATGGCATCCAGCTCAACGTGGTGCAGGCGGTACACATCCCGAATATTGCGCAGCCACGGATTAAGAATACCCAGGTCTTTGGATTGCATGGCGGCCTTAACGCCCCCGCAGCCGTAGTGCCCACACACCACAATGTGCTTGACGTGCAGGTGGCGCACCGCATACTCCAGCACGGACAAAGCACTCAGGTCATTGTTCACCACCAGGTTGGCGATGTTGCGGTGCACAAATACCTCGCCCGGTGCCACGCCCATCAGCTCCTCGGCTGTCACGCGGCTATCGCTACAGCCGATGTACAGATAATCAGGAGCTTGGTCGGCAGCTAGCTGGCTAAAAAAATCGGGCATGGTCGCCGACTTTTCGGCTACCCAGCGCTGGTTGTTCTCGAATATTTGCTGATACGTAGTCATAGGAAGCGGAACGTAGAGCTGGTTGAAAAAGGCAAAGTTGGTCACCCGTTTTGAGCTAGTAGCAGGGCTTAGTCTGCTGCTTTGTTCAATGCGCCGAATTTGCTTACTGGGCGCAATATTACTGCGGGTTAACCCAGGCCCCCAGCTTACGCTTCTTAGCCGGAGTTAACTCGCTGCCCCGGCAACAAGTGTAGGACCATAGCTACTACCACGAAAAAAGCCCAGCTAGGCGGCCGGGCTTTTTCAGAGTAACTATAAATATATAAGGAAGGCGATAAGCGTAAGGCTATTAAGGAATTGTATAAGTGGAAGTTGTTGTTCGGGAAGTCTAGCGTTGGTCGCCTGCTTTCACGAAGCGGGCGGTGAGGCCCGTATTGGCATCGCGCAGGAAATACACACCGCCTGGCAGGCCGCTCACATCGAGTTGCTGCTGCTGGCTGGCGGCAATATCAGCCATTTGCACCTGCTTGCCTTGTTGGTTGAAAACGCTGAGGTGCGTGCCGGCCGGGCCAGTTATGTTCAGGGTGTGGGTGGCGAGGGTGGGGTAGGCGGTGAGGCTAGCCATCAGCCCGGCGTCTACCGTTACTACGGGGCTAAAGCTCTCGGCCCCATCCATATCTACCTGGCGCAAGCGGTAGTAGTGCAGGCCCGCCGACGCTGCGTCCACAAATTGATACGTATGCGTCTGGGTGCTATTGCCGGCGCTTTTTACTTGGCCCAGCGAGCGGAAGCCATCGGCCAAACCTTCAGCGCATTGCACCTCGAAGTAGTCGGCATTGCGCTCCGAAGCTGTTTCCCATTTCAGGGCTACGCCGGTTTCGCTGGCTTTGCCCGAGAAAGCAGTTAGCTGCACCGGTAGCGGAGCCACACTGCCAAACACAGCAAATACATCCACTGAGTAGTTGGTATTCAGCAGCGAGCCAGCGGTTAGCTCTATTTGGTCGAATGCCTGGGTGGCGGTAAACTTAACCTGCTGCGCGGTGGGGTCACTTGGCGCTACCGTCACCTGAATGAGCGGTGAGCTGCTTACCTGTACAGTTTGCAGCGTGTTGTCAGGGTTGGAGGTTTTAAAAGTGCGCAACACCAAGCCACCCAACACCGTCGCCAGCGAGGTGCTCGATTTAATAATCAGGATGCCCTGCTGGCCCGACTGCACTGGCGTAGGAAAGGTCACACGCAAGGCGGCATCTGCTAGCAGCGTCGGGGTCACGGTCGCCGAAGTAGATAGTAGGCCATCTACAGCTAGCTCGGGAGCAGTAGTGCGATATGTGCGGTTGTTCTGAAAGTCACGGGCCTGCATCTGGCTTTGAGCCATGCTGGAACCAGCTGCCAGGCCAATGAAAAGTGCGCTTAAAACGAAGGTGCGAAAATTTGCAGTAAAGTTGTACATAATAGAGGAGAGCGATAGGCGACACCTGTATTAAGCAAACCCGTTGCCAAACTTGTTTTTGTTATAAATATGCTACTGCTTACCGGCAAAGTTTTATATAACTCCTATACTAGGGCTTTTTGTAAGCTTAGCAGTCTCATAATGGGAAAAATAAGACTTATTTGGGAACCCTATTTGGGACGAACGCACCCATATTCTGTGCGAATGGATGCTTTTTCTATGCGAACGGTTTAAATCGCCGTAAGCGTAGCGAATTAGTCAGCACCGATACCGAACTCAAAGCCATTGCCCCCGCTGCCAGCATAGGCGATAGCAGCCAGCCCGTAGCTGGATACAGTAATCCGGCTGCGATAGGAATGCCTATAATGTTGTAAATGAAGGCAAAAAATAGATTTTGGCGAATAGTGCGCATGGTTTGACGCGAGAGGGCTAGGGCCGTTGCTACCCCGCGTAGGTCGGCTCGCATGAGCGTGATGGAAGCAGCGGCCATTGCCACATCGGTGCCCGTGCCCATTGCCAGGCCAACATCGGCCAGTGCAATAGCTGGGGCATCGTTTATACCGTCGCCCACCACGGCTATTACGCGACCTTCGGCGCGCAATTCTTGTACTTTAGCGGCTTTATTTTGTGGTAAAACCTCAGCATAGTACCGTTTGATGCCTACCTCTTGTGCCACGGCGGCGGCAGTCTGGGCATTATCGCCGGTTAGCATTATTACAGTAATTCCTTGGCCTTGCAAGCTTTTTATTGCGCGGGCCGAAGTTGGACGTATCTCATCGGCTAGTGCCAGCACTGCGGCCACTTGGCCATCTAATGCAGCATATAAAACGATTTTGGCCTTGGCCAGCAATTCTTTAGCTGTCTGTTGGGCGCTGGCTGGCAGCCTGATGCCGGCTTCGCGCAAGATGCGCTCATTGCCGATAACTATGGTGTGGCCTTGCACAGCGGCCGTAGCACCCTGGCCCGGCACCGCCTGGAAGCCGGTAGCTGCCAGCACGGGCGCGTGGTGCGCTTCGGCGTAGCGCACTATAGCGGTAGCCAGTGGGTGCTCGCTCTGGCGCTCCACGGCGGCCAGCAGCGGCAGGAGCTCGGTAGCTTGGTAGCCGGAAAACGGCAGAAAGTCGGTAAGGACAGGCGCGCCCAGCGTAATGGTGCCGGTTTTATCGAGCAGCACGGTATCGACCTGGTAGGCTTTTTCCAGCGCCTCCGCATTGCGGATTAGTATACCGTATTCGGCGCCTTTGCCAGTGCCCACCATGATAGCCGTGGGCGTAGCCAATCCCAATGCGCAAGGGCAGGCAATAATCAGCACCGACACAAATGCCGTGAGCGCCAGCGGCAGCCGCGAGCCTTCTGGCCCCAGCATCAGCCAGCCCACCAGCGTAAGCACCGCCAGCCCGATAACTACCGGCACAAATACTGCACTCACCTTATCGGCCAGCCGCTGAATGGGTGCGCGGCTGCCCTGCGCATCGCTTACGAGCTGCACTATCTGGGCCAGCACCGTATCACGTCCCACCTTAGTCACGCGGAAGCGAAAGGCCCCAGTTTTATTAATAGTAGCGCCAAACACGGCCGCCCCAACGTTCTTTTCTACCGGCAGGCTTTCGCCAGTGAGCATACTTTCGTCGAGGGTCGAATAGCCTTCGACCAGCTCGCCATCGGTGGCGACTTTTTCGCCGGGGCGCACGGCCACGAGGTCGCCGGGGCGTAGGTCGGCCACAGGCACATCTTGCTCGCGGCCGTTGGGCAAAACCAGGCGAGCGGTTTTGGCCTGTAGATTAAGCAGCGCTTTTAAGGCAGCCGAGGTTTGCTGCTTGGCGCGAGCTTCCAGCACTTTGCCCAGCAAAATAAGCGCAATAATGGTGGCGGTAGTATCATAGTAAACTGCTGGCATAATGCCTTGCTGCCGCAAAAAACCAGGAGCTAGCGTAGCCGCAAGACTAAATAAAAACGCCGCGCCCGTCCCCACCGAAATCAGCGTATCCATGCTGGCCGTGCCGTGGCGCAGGCCTCTCCAGGCCGCCCCGTAAAACTCGCGCCCGCTGTATAGCAGCACCGGTAATGTGAGCAGCAGCAGTATATAGTTGAGTGCTGGCTCCGACACGCGGTGCATCAGCGCGGGCCACAGCATGAGCATGCTCAAAGGCATAATAACGGCCGCGAGCCCAGCCGCCACCCAAAAGCGGCGCTTTAGATGCTGGTAAGCCAGCGCCCGGCGAGCGTCCAACTCTTCGTCGGTGACTTCTCCAGGGGCAATTGTCTGACTAGTGACGGGCGGCGCTGCCTCAGCTACTTGGTAGCCAGCCGCCTCTATAGCCGCTTTGAGGCTGGCGCGGTTGGCGAGGCCGGGGGTGAAGGCCACAGTGGCTTTTTCAGTGGCCAGGTTTACCTGCGCGCTTTGCACACCGGGCGCTTTTTTGAGGGTGCGCTCCACGAAGTTGACGCAGGAGGCGCAGGTCATGCCCTCGATGACGAGAGTGGCCGTTTCAACCGAGCCGGGCGTGAGCTCGGCCATGGGAGATAGAATAGAAGAGGAAGGCTGCATAGTAAAAGGCCGCGCTGATACGGCAGAGGCGGCGGACTCAAGCGTCCGCGTCGCATTGGTAACACAACAACAAAAGTGGCGGAATTGGCCACGGCGGCGGGTACATAATTGCATCGCCAGGGGCGCAACATTCCGGCCCCGTTCTTTGCTGCATGTCCGATTTCGTCTGCGGGTGTTTACCGCCGTGGCCTGGCACCTGAGTTTTACCAAGGCGGCGCAGGAGCTGTTTATTTCGCAGCCCGCCGTGACCAAGCACCTGCATGAACTCGAAAAGCAGTACAGCCAGCGCATATTGGCACGGCATGGCACTCGCGTGGCCCTCACCGAAGCCACCCGCTGCAAGCCCACGCCGAAGCCGCTGCCCAGCAGCAACTCGATGACCAGCGCTAGCCCTGCGCGACCCCAACGAAGCCGTGGGTCGCCTGCGCTTGGGGGCTAGTACTACGCTCAGCCAGTATGTATTACCAGCTTGGTTGTCATTCTTCTAGCGTGCAATCAACTACCTTGCTCTACGTGATTCTGCACGTGGTATAGCACGATAGCACGGGATTTTCAGTTCGTGGTACTACCTCACGCAAAAATCTTTACCTGCTCGCCCTTATGCTTGCTGCGCAGGTGCAGGCGGATAATCTGCTGAATATCCTTGTTATCCGCATACGGTTTCACCGCCTCGCGGAAATCAGCCAGCTTGCGCGCCGTAAACGTCTCATCGACGTAGCCGAAGCCCACGTAGCGCCCGTTTTCAACCACTACCAGCGACTTCTCATCGGCTCGGCGGCCCGCGCCGATTACCACAAACGACTCGTGCTCGTAGGTGATGCTGTCGATGGCCTCGTCCACGCGCAAATTATAGCTTTCGGGCGGCTCCTGGCCCACACAGGCACCCTGGCAGCGGTGCACTTGGTAGTCGAAGCACGAGCCCTGGGTTTTGTACAAGCCGCAGAGCTTTTGGCAGAGATTGTACTTTGCAACCTTGTGATAAAGGAAGCCTTGGGCCTTGTATTGGTTGCCGAGCGCAATGATGGGAATCTCCGAGTTGCGGGCATCGGCGCGGCCATAGTAAAGGCACTTGTAGCCGTTCTCATCGGTCTTGAGGTAGATGCCGGCCGGGAACACCGAGCGCCGCTGCGCTCGGTTGTAAGCCGGCTTCAACTGCTTGATTAAGTGCGACTCGTAGACCAACGCCACCAGTTCCGAGCCCGTCAGCTCATACGTAATGTCAGCAATGGAATTCTTGAAATCGAGGCTCTTGCGCGACTTCACATCTACCGCAAAGTGCTGCTGAATGCGCTTGTAGATATTGATGCTTTTGCCGACGTAAATAACTTCGCCCGCCTCATTATGGAAGTAGTATACGCCCGTTTCCTGCGGCAGCGAGGCTACTTTCTCGGGCGTGATGAGAGGCGGGAGCAAAGCCGTTTTGATGGCTTGGGCCATGGCCGCGACGCGGCGGGGACTGGGCTTTTTCTCCGTAGTAGTGCCATCGGGTTTGCGGCCGGCAGGCGCTAGGGCATCCACGCGGGCCAGCGTGTCGGCCACTTCTTCGGCGGCGTCGCTTTCCTGGGTTATTTTCAGGAGGCGCTCAAATAGAATGGCCGTGGCCTCGGCATCGCCGGCGGCGCGGTGCCGGCCGTTGAGCGGGATGCCGATATTCTGGCACAATTTGCCCAGGCTATAGCTCGGCTGGCCAGGGATGAGGCTGCGCGACAGACGCACGGTGCAGAGTGTTTTGCGCGAATAATTATAGCCGAGGTCAGCAAATTCTTTCTTCAGGAAAGAATAGTCAAAGCGTACGTTGTGAGCTACAAACACGCAGCCTTCGGTCATCTCCACCACCTTGCGGGCCACTTCATGAAAGCGCGGCGCATGGGCCACCATATCATTGGTAATGCCAGTAAGCTGGGTGATGAAGGGCGGAATACTACGGCCCGGATTGACCAGCGTAGTATAGGAGTCAACCACCTGCTGGCCGTCGTGCACGAAAATGGCCAGCTCGGTTATGCGGTCATTCGCGGGCTGGCCGCCGGTGGTTTCAAGGTCAATAATAGCGTACAAGGGCAGCAGGAAAATCGGGGGAGCTATGCTAACAAAGTTAGGGCGCTAGTTGGTTGCAAGCGTTCGCGCTAACCTCACCCCCGGCCCCTCTCCTTGGGGAGAGCCTGACAACTAGTAACCGTGAGCTTACGCTTATTTGCGGTCGGCTCCTCTCTCCCCAAGGAGAGGGGCCGGGGGTGAGGTTACCCCGCAAGGCATAAAAAAAGCCCACCCCATAAGGGTGAGCTTTTTACAAACAACGTAAGTAGCGCTTAGCTATTCTTATTCTGCGTCAGCCAGTTCTTGGCTTGCAGAATAGCATCGTGCTGCTGCTGGAACACCGTTTTAGCACCGGCCGGAATATCCTGGGCCGACAACGCAGTTTCATAAGCCTTCAGCGCTGAAGCTTCGCCCGTTTCGGCGGCTTCGATTACCGAAGAGTCATCGCCGCCCGTGAAGGCCGATTTAATGTTAATCCAGCCGCGGTGCACGGCGGCGGCAGCATCGGTGGCTACGCTTTCGATAGTCGTTTCGTCGCTGGCCTCAATGCCATATTGTTTGGCGTAGCCTTCGAGGTCGGCTACAAAGCCGGCGCGCTGCTGCGAATATTCGCTCAGTTTCGATTTCAGTTCGGGGCTTTTTACTTCCTCAGCAGCTTCCTGGTAGCCTTTTACCGAGGTGCGATTCAGGTTGAGAATGTCGGTAAAGGCGCGGGTGATTGTTTCGTTAGCCATGATTTTGGTAGGGGAGAGTTAAAGGAGAAGGAGTGATTTAGCATCGTTGCTACACCGCTCGTGCTGCCTTGTACGGGCTCCTTCGCGAAGTGGCTGACTTTCCAAAGTATAAGATTTTGGCCGAAAAATGCCACCCGTTGAGCTAATCAGGCGCGGCGCGGCTGGGGCATGGGCGGCAGCTTGGGCTCGGGCGACAGTGGTGGGCGCTTGCCACGCACTTGGTCCCAGAACTTGGACAGGAAGTTGCGGTCGTCGCTGGGGTCTTTAGGCGTGGCCTCGCCATCGCCTACATCGCCAAGCAGGAAGCCCCACGGCTCGGTGGCCTTATTGGCATCGAGCACCACCTTAATAACGGCCGACAACGGCACGCTCAATATCATGCCCGGTGTGCCCCAAAGCTGCGCTCCCAGGATAAGAGCGATGATGGCGGTAAGTGGGTTGAGGCTCACCTTAGAAGCCGTAATCATCGGAGCCAGAATGTTATCCGAAATGAATTGCACCAGCATAAACACCCCTACCACCAGCAGCCCGTGCGTGAGCGAACCAGTCTCGACATAAGTAATGAGCGCTGGAATGATGGAGCCCACGATGATGCCGATGTACGGAATGACCGCCAGCACCGAGGCGAAAATGGCAAAGAAAATGGCGTATTTCACGCTCAAAGCCAGCAGCCCGATGGCGTTCATAATAGACACCACCACAATAACCGTGAACAGGCCCGACATATAGCCCTGCACCACGCTCTGAATATTATCGACGGTGTGCAGCACCATTGTGCGCTTATCGGGCTCCACAAAGCGGAACATAAACTGCCGCAGGTGGTCGCGGTAATACAGAAAGCAGAAAATATAAATGGGCAC
>CAXUKA010000208.1:0-11540 GCA_964251335.1 uncultured Hymenobacter sp. | reverse complement strand
CTCCGATGCCGTGAAAATTGCTGCCGCCCGCGCCCACCTCAAGGCCGACGACTACTCGGTGCAGCGCCTGCCCCGCCAGAAGTCGGATATCGAGCGGTTTTTCAGCCGTTTCACCTGCGATGGCGATGATGAAGCTGCCCTGGATCAAGCCCTGCAAACCAAGCTCGGCCCTTTATATCCGGTGTACCGCCAGTACCAGCACCTGACGCAGATGCGCGGCGTGCAGGCGCGGCTGCCGTATGAGCTGGAAATCCAGTAATAGAACACGAGTCAATTGCGAACGTCATGCTGAGCTTGCCGAAGCATCTCGCTCGCACCGTTGGGTTTAGCAATCCAGCAGTGCGAGCAAGGTGCTTCGACAAGCTCAGCATGACGTTCTTTTGCGTTATAGCATCAATTCCAACATGAAACACCCCTTTCGCCACGCTGCTTTTGGCACATTACTGCTTGTTGGCAGCTTGGCCCAGCAAGCTGCCGCCCAAACTCAGCCGCTCTACCAGCCCCGCGATATCAAGCGGGCTTTTGACAAAGGCACTCGCGCCGCCGATGGCCGCCCCGGACCCAAATACTGGCAAAACCGCGCTCGTTACGACATCACGGTGCAGGCTGCGCCGCCCGCCCGCGACATCAAGGGCCGCGAGACGATTACGTATTTCAATAACAGTTCCGACACGCTCAAAACGCTCGTGTTCCGGCTTATTCAAAATATCCACCAGCCCGGGGCAGCCCGCGAGGGCGGTGCGGGTGCCGACTACCTGACCACCGGCGTGGCTATCGACTCCTTCGCCGTGAATGGCCAGGCGAGGCCGGCTACTTGGTCTGGCCCCGCCACGGTAAAAGCGGTGCGCCTGCCGCGCCCACTGGCCCCCCACGACTCGGTGCGGATGCAAGTGGCCTGGCACTTCCCCATCTCGGTGCAAAGCGGGC
Source organism: uncultured Hymenobacter sp. (assembly GCA_964251335.1). Lineage (GTDB taxonomy): Bacteria > Bacteroidota > Bacteroidia > Cytophagales > Hymenobacteraceae > Hymenobacter. Next base: position 10,613 of record CAXUKA010000208.1, on the reverse strand, counting down.
GCGAGGGCATGATTGACAAAACGACGTACTTCCTGGCGTATTTCTACCCCCGCGTGGCCGTGTACGACGACTACAACGGCTGGGACCGCCTGCCTTTCCTGGATAGCAAGGAGTTTTACAACGACTTCAACGACTACACTTTGCGCGTGCAAGCGCCGGCCAACTACATAGTATGGGCCACCGGCACGCTGCAAAACCCCAAGCAAGTATTGCAGCCCGCTTATGCCAAGAAGCTCGAGAAGTCGATGACCAGCGATGAGCTGATGCACATTGCGACCGCCGCCGACTTGGCCAAAAAGGACATTACCACCCAAAAGCCGCTGAATACCTGGGTGTGGAAATCGACCGATATTTCGGACGTGACCTTCGGCCTGAGCGACCACTACGTGTGGGATGCGGCCAGCGTAATCGTGGACCCCGCCACCAAGCGCCGGGCTAGCGTGCAGGCCGCCTTTGCCGACTCGACCAAGGATTTTCACTCGTCGGTGAAGTTTGGGCAGAACGCGCTGGGCTGGTTTTCGCGCAACTGGCCGGGCGTGCCGTACCCGTTTCCGAAGATGACGGCCTTCCAGGGCTTTGCCGACATGGAATACCCCATGATGGTGAACGACAGCCCCGTACCCGACCTGAAATTTGCGCAACTGGTGCAAGACCACGAGATTGCCCATACGTATTTCCCCTTCTACATGGGCATCAACGAGAGCCGCTACGCTTTCATGGACGAGGGCTGGGCCACCACATTTGAACTGCTCATCGGCCGGGCCGAAAATGGGAATGCCCAGGCCGATGACTTCTACCGCAAGTTTCGGGTGGTGCGCTACATCAACGACCCCAGCACGGCCGAGGATTTGCCCATCATCACGCCCAGCAGTGAGTTGAAGGCCGGCTATGGCAACAATTCCTACGGCAAAGCATCGCTCAGCTACCTGGCGCTCAAGGATATGCTCGGCGATGAGCTATTCAAGAAATGCCTGCACGAGTACATGGGCCGCTGGCACAGCAAGCACCCCATTCCGTGGGATTATTTCAACACCATGAGCAACGCCTCGGGCCAGGATTTGAGCTGGTTTTTCCAGAACTGGTTTTTCACGAACAACTACATCGACCTGGCGCTGACCAAAGCCGACAAAACTGCCCAAGGCACCGTTGTGACGATTAAAAACGTGGGTGGCTTCGCCGTGCCCGTCGATTTGAAAATCGACTACGCCGATGGCAGCACCGAAACCCTGCACCGCTCGCCCGAATTGTGGCGCGCTAATCAGCAGCAGGCTACGATTACCGTACCGGCCAGCAAGGCTGTGCGGGCGGTGTCGTTCGACCACGGGCTATACTTGGATGCGGATACCAAGAACGACCGGCTGACAGTGCAGTAGTTTCCGACTTAAACGGGTATTTGAAAACGTTCGTCATGCTGAGCTTGTCGAAGCATCTCGCTCACAGCGTTGCTAGGCTTGGTTGATTACTACACCACGCGAGATGCTTCGACAAGCTCAGCATGACAGAGCGGATAGGCTTTGAATCTGATATTTATTAAACCATGCAATACCTTCAAGAAGCCGCCGCTTTCATTCAAAACCAGACTCAGCACTTCCAGCCCACTACCGGCATCATCCTCGGCACGGGCCTGGGCGCGCTGGCCAAAGAGGTGGATGTGCAGTATGAAATCAGCTACGCCGACATTCCGCATTTCCCGGTGAGTACCGTGGAAAGCCACGCCGGCCGCCTGCTGCTGGGCACCCTGAGCGGCCAGAAAGTAGTGGTGCTGCAAGGCCGCTTCCACTACTACGAAGGCTACTCGATGGAGCAGGTAGTGCTGCCCGTGCGGGTGATGAAGCTGCTGGGCATCAAGCAACTATTCGTGAGTAACGCTGCCGGTGGCCTCAACCCCGACTTTGCCATATCGGACTTGATGCTCATCGACGACCACATCAACCTGCTGCCCGGCAATCCGCTCATCGGCCCCAATGATGCGAAGCTCGGCCCGCGTTTCCCCGATATGTACGCGGCTTATAACCCCGCGCTACTAGACCGCGCTCGCGCCGCTGCTGTGGCCCTAGGCCAGAATGCCACGACCCAGCGCGGCGTGTACGTGGCCGTGCCCGGCCCCATGCTCGAAACGCCCGCCGAATACCGCTACCTGCGCACCATTGGGGCCGATGCCGTGGGTATGAGCACAGTGCCCGAAGTGATTGCGGCGCGGCACCTGGGGCTACCGGTGCTGGCCGTGTCCGTCATTACCGACCTCTGCTATCCCGGCCAGCTCAAGCCAGTGCAGCTACCTGAAATTCTGGCCGCTGCCGCCGTGGCCGAGCCGCGGCTTACGGCCTTGATGAAGGCAGTGCTGGCAGAATAGGAGTGAGCTAGGCAATACTTAAAAAGGGAGAAGCGCCGCAGTATACTGCGGCGCTTCTCCCTTTTTAAGTATTTCGCGATTATTTCAAAATCAATGTCTTCTGGTCTTTTACAAGCACCGTAAAAGCGCCGATGCCTCCTTGCACTGTGCTATGAATAGACGAAGGCTGCGAGAACGGATTGCCATTGGCATTCCGGGCGTCGCGCACGGACTGCCGGAAGGAAAAATACAGCGAATCGACGTGGTAGAGCGTGGCCGTGATAGTGTCGTTGGGGTAGAAGCGGTAGGTGGTGACCTGTGCGTAAGGCTGCCCGTTGAAGAGCCGGTCGCGGATATCGTTGTCGGTCTCTGAGTTGTTGGCGGGCTTGCCTTTGTGCAGCATCAGGCGGTAAAAATCGGTAGTGGCACCGGGGTCGGTCCACTTGGTCATGAAGTACGCCTTGCGGTCAGTGTTGGTATTGAACTTGTATTTGACCGAGTCGATAGGGATGAAAGTGGGCACCACGGCTGTGCCCGTAATGTGCCGCCCGCGCTTGTCCTGCACATCCAAGGCAAACTGCTGCCCGGTGAGCGCTGTGATGGGCGTAGTGCCGGTGTGGGTATAGTATTTACCAGTTGTGGCATCGAGGCCGGGGTTGAAAGGTAGGTTCACCACCCGGCCATTGGGCAGCGTCAAGTTCACGGTCACGTCGGTGGGTAGCTGCACGGTCTGGCCGTTGGGCAGCGTGAGCACCTGCGAGCCGGCCGCCACGGCCTGGCCATTGTCGAGGTAAGGCACTGACTCCGTGACGCTCAGGCGCGGTATCACCCCATTTTCGAGGTAGCACTCCACCACCAACTGGTTGGAGTAGTCGGGCAGCGGCACGTTGATGTCTTTCTGAAAGCTGCCGCAGCCCGCCAGCCACCCCAACGCCCCCGTAGCCAAAAGCGCCATCCCCAATTTTCTGAACTTGCTGCTAATCATAATTTTAAATATCAAGTCAGCCCGCGCAGCGAGCGTATCTGCGAAATTTGTTAAAGCTGCGGTCTAGAAGCGAAAATTGTACGTTACCGATGGGATAATCGGGAACAGCGACACCTGACGCGCCCGGTAGCCCGTCACCTTATCAGTCGCCTTGTCCTTCACCTGCTCGAAGTAAATGAAGTAGGCATTGCGCCGATTATAAGCGTTATAAATACTAAACGTCAGGTCGCGGTCGCCGCCAATGCGCGAGGGGCGCAGCTTGTACACCATGCCCAGGTCGAGGCGGTGGTAGGGGATGAGGCGGTAGGTATTGCGGTCGGGGTAAATCGGAATAGCCTGAATACCACCCTGGTAGATATCCTGCAAGGCGAAGCGCCCCTGCGGCAGCGTAGTAGGCGCGCCGCTGGTGTACACAAAGCTGGCTGTGAGGTCGATGCGCCTATTAAGCTTGTGCAGTACTACCACGGTCAGGTTATGGCGCCGGTCGTAGTTCGGGAAAAAGTCTTTGCCGCCGTTGATGCCCGAAGTGCCGAGCTGAGGCGGGAAGTTGCGCTGCGTCCAGGCCAGGGTATAGCCTAGCCAACCGGTGGTTTTGCCTTCCTTTTTTTCGAGGTACAGCTCGTTGCCGTAGGCCCAGCTGCGGCCGAACAGGAACTCGCCATCGAGGTTGGTGTTGGCAAAAATCTGGGCTCCGTCCTTGAAGTCAATCACGTTCTTCGCCCACTTATAGTACACCTCATCGGTGAGCAAAAACTTGCCACCGCCCAGCAAAAAGCTCACGCCGGTGCTTACCTGCTGCGAGCGCTCGGGCTTCACCGATAGGCGCGAAGGATACCAGATATCGGTGGGCAGCGACGCACCCGAGTTCGAAACCAAGTGCACATACTGGTACATGAGGGCGTAGCTACCCTTGAGCGAAATCTTGTCGGTGAGCGAGTAGCGAGCCGAGGCGCGGGGCTCGACGCCGCCGAAAACGTCGGGCGAACTGCGGAAACCCGACAGCCGCAGCCCGCCTTCCAGCTGGAGCTTATCGCTCACTTTGAAGTTGTCGGAGGCGTAAACGCCGCCTTCCTGGCCGGTGTAGTTCACGTCGGCCCCGAAGTTCACGCTGTTATCCTGCGAGCTGCGTTGCAAGCGGCCCACCCCAAAGTTGTGGTGCGTGATGAGTGCCCCAAACTGGATGGTATGCCGGTCGTTGGGCACGTAGGTAAAATCGGTGCGCCCGGTGTAGTCGAGGATATTGGAGCCCAGCTCGAAGCTGAACTGGTCGACGCTGTTGTTGAGGTTGTACTTATAATTCGTGACCGAAACCGCCGTATTCATCGTGAGCTTGGGCGAGTACACGTGCTGCCAGCGCAGCACGCCCAAAGTATTGCCCCAACTAAACTTCGAGTTGAAACCATTGGGCGAGGTGAAGCCGAAATTATCGCGCCCGAGGTAACCCGTCAGGTACAGATTGTCTTTCTCGCCCAGGGTGTAGTTGGCCTTGGCGTTGAAGTCGTAGAAATAGTAATCGGGGATGGGGCTGTAGTCTTCCTTGCCCGCGTTGGCCCGGTTGAGGGCGCGGGTGAAAATGTCGAAATACGTGCGCCGCCCGCTCACGATAAACGAGCCTTTGCCCTTATTAATCGGCCCTTCGAAGCTGAGGCGCGACGAAATAAGCCCGATACCACCCGATAACACGTATTTCTGGCGGTCGCCCTCACGCATCTTCACATCGACCACCGACGATAGCCGCCCGCCAAACTGCGCCGGAAAGCCCGCCTTGTACAAATCGACGCTCTGCACGGCATCAGAATTGAACACCGAAAACAGCCCGAACAAGTGGTTAGGGTTGTACACCAGCGCATTGTCGAGCAGAACCAGGTTTTGGTCGGAAGAGCCGCCGCGCACAAATAGACCGCTGGTGCCTTCGCCGCCGCTCTGCACGCCGGGCTTGAGCTGCAAGGTTTTGAGAATATCGACCTCACCAAACAGCGCCGGCAGCAGCTTAGCCTCCCGAATGCTGAGGTGGTCGACGCCCATTTGCGTCGTGGTCAGTTTCTCTTTTAGCGACTGCTGCCCCTGGATAACGACCTCGCCCAACTCATTCTGGTTGGTGACCAGCTCGAAGCTATGCTTCTGATTGCGATTGAGTTTGATGTCCAGCGTTTGCGAAACGTAGCCCACAAACGACACCACCACTTGCTGCGGCCCGGCCGGTAAACTCAGGCTGTAGCTGCCATCGGCCTCGGTGGCCGTGCCCAAGCCCAGGGCCGGCACGGCCACCGAGGCCCCTGGTAGAGCCGCGCCGCTGGCATCGCGCACCACACCGCTCAAGAGGTAGCGGGTCTGTGCCTGGCTCAGGCCGGGCAGTAGGGCGAATAAGACACTAAGAATAAAAAAATTACGTAGGGCGTAAACCTGACTCATACTGCAAAGTAACTACCGTTGGGGCACGGTTTTTCGCCAACGCCCGGCGCAAGCGTTTAGTTTACTTACAGGCTAACTTGATTTTACAGGTACGCGCCGACGCTTTGGTTGAGCTGGGCGGCTGGCACTACGCCCGCTTGCCGCCACACCGGCTGGCCTTTGTGAAACAGGATAAGCGTAGGAATACTCTGCACCCGAAATTGCTGGGCTACGGCCGGGTTTTTGTCCACGTCAATTTTGATGATGCGCAACTTGCCCTCGTGCTGAGCCGCAATTTGCTGAAGGATAGGGGCCATCGTTTTGCACGGGCCGCACCAGTCGGCGTAGAAATCGACCAGCACGGGCATGCCGGGACTATTGATGAGGTCGGAAAAGGATTTGCGGGGCATGGTGGTGAGCTAGTGAGTAGTGGAATGGTGAGCAGGCGGAAGGCGCTTGTCATTGTGAGGAGGAACGGCGAAGCAACCTTTCCTTTGCGGCAGTGAAGTGGCAAGGTGTGGAAAATGAATGCTTCGTCGTGCCGCCTTACTAGGACAGTCGCTTTTTAACTCTTAATTCAAGCGCCCGGTTTCGTTTTGTCACTTCCCAATCCGCTTACTCGCCCGCCTGCCTGGCTGCGGCCCGTTTTTCCGGGCACCGAGTGGCGCGGCGCGCCGGCCGGCCCCACCGGCCGCCCGCGCCTATACCTGACGTTCGACGACGGCCCCATTCCTGAAGAAACACCCTGGGTGCTGGAGCAATTGGCAGCGTATCAGGCCAAAGCTACGTTTTTCTGTGTGGGCGACAATCTAGTGCGCTATCCCGATATAGCCCGCGCCGCCCTAGCCGCCGGCCACCGCCTCGGCAACCACACCCAGCACCACCGTAGCGCCTGGAATACGCCCCGCGCCGAGTACCTGGCCGGCGTGGCCGAGTGCCAGGTTTTCTTGCAAGGGTATGAGGGTAGGAGGGGAGAGTTAGGACATGAAAAGCTAAATTCCTATTCTTCTGCTCTCCTGCCCTCCTGCCCTCAACCCCTCTTCCGCCCGCCCTACGGCCGCCTTACTTGGCCGGTGCTGCGGCAGCTACGTCCCGAATACCGCATTATCATGTGGTCGCTCCTTACCCGCGACTACGACCGCGACCTCACCCCCGAGCGCGCCCTGCGCCTAACCCTGGCCGCCACTCGCCCCGGCGACATCGTGGTGCTGCACGACTCGCTCAAGGCCAGCCGCTCGCTACGCTTTCTGCTGCCCCGGCTGCTGGCGCACTACAGTGCGCTGGGCTATGAGTTCGTAACCTTATAACTGACTCTGGCGATGGCGTATTTGTGCCTGATATACTGTGCGTTGTGGCTGGCTTGGTTGGGTAATATCGTGCAGCGGCTGGCTACGCGGGCCGGTGCGCCCGCCCCGGTGCCGCTGCCCACGCCGCTGCCTCGCGTGAGCATTCTTATCGCGGCCCGCAATGAGGAAGCCGCCCTGCCGCGTTGCCTGGCCAGCGTGCGTGCCCTCGCTTACCCGGCTCACCTGCTCGAAGTGCTGGTGGGCGACGACGCCAGCACCGACCGCACCCGCGCCGTGGCCGAAGCGGCTATGCAGAACTTCGCCGGAGCATTTGAAGTAGTTTTCATCACCGAAACTCTGGGCCACGCCCGCGGCAAGGCCAACGTGCTGGCCCACCTTGCCCACCGCGCCACCACCGATTATTTCCTGCTTACCGATGCCGATATTGCCCTGCCGCCCACTTGGGTGCAAGGCATGCTGGCCCATACCGCGCCACAGGTAGGCACCGTCACGGGCCTCACAGTGGTCGAAGGCCCAAGTTTGCTGGCCGGGTTGCAGGGCATCGACTGGCTACTATCGCTGGCCGCCATGCAGGTAGCTACCGACTCGGGCCAGCCCATGACGGCGATGGGCAACAACATGCTCGTGACCCGCGCCGCCTACCGCGCCACTGGCGGCTACGAGGCACTGCCCTTTTCCATCACCGAAGACTTTGCGTTGTTTGAGGCTGTGAACGCCCAAGGCTACAGTTTCCGGCAGCTGTTCGAGCCGGCTGTGCGGGCGGCTTCACTACCGGCCAGCTCGTGGGCCGCGCTATTGCGGCAGCGGCTGCGCTGGGTGCGTGGCGTAGCCGCACTGCCGCGCAAGGTGCAGGTGGGGCTGGTGTTATTCAGTGGCTACTGGCTGGCGGTGGTGGGGCTGCTGGCAGCCGACCGGCCACTTTGGGCGTTAGGGGCCATGCTACTGAAAATAGCCGGCCAGGCCCTGATGGTGCGCGTGGCTACGCGCCGGGCCGGCCTGCCCATGCCGGCTGGATATCTGGTGGTGGGGTTCGAGCTCTTCTCTTTGGCACTGACCACCAACCTGGCTTTCAGCCGGCTGTTTGGTCGGCGTGGGGTCGACTGGAAAGGGCGGCATTACCAGTAGCTCGGCGCCTTCACTCCGAGTGTGGGTATAGCGAGCAGCTACACCAGGAGTCGCCCAAATGTATCTGCTCGCTGGGCTCGGAGCGAAGGCTCCGAACTACCTTTGTGGTTCCCTTTTCGCACAAACAATAGCCTCCCTGCGTCATGCACATTGCCATCGTCGGCAACATCGGAGCCGGCAAAACCACGCTGGCCCACAAGCTGGCCCAGCATTTTCGCTGGGAAGTATTTCTGGAAGAGGTAGATGACAACCCCTATCTCAAAGACTTTTACGGCGATATGCCGCGCTGGGCGTTCCACTTGCAGGTGTACTTCCTCAATGGCCGCTTCCGCCAGACGCAGCGCATCAAGGAGCTGGTGCAGGAGGGCAAAAGCGTGATTCAGGACCGCACGATTTACGAAGATGCCCACATTTTCGCGGCCAATCTGCACCAGTCGGGCCAGCTCGTCGAGCGCGATTACCAGAACTATTACGCCCTATTTGAGACGCTGATAGGCCTCGTGAACCCGCCCGACCTGCTGCTCTACCTGCGCGCCGACCTGCCCAAGCTCATCGGCCAGATTGAGAAGCGCGGCCGCGACTACGAAAGCTCCATCAGCATCGAGTACCTCAAAAACCTCAACGAGCACTACGAGCAGTGGATTGCCAGCTACCGCGCGGGCAAGCTGCTTATCATCGACGTGAATGAGCTTGATTATGTGAAGCGCCCCGAGGATTTGGGCGACATCATCGAGCGTATTAACGGCAAGCTCTTCGGCCTGTTTTAAACCACAGTTGCGCAGACTTTGTAGTCCGTGTTCGTGGGTGAGCAACTACGCAAACGCGGACTATAAGGTCCGCGCAACTACGCATCCAGCGCGGTATTCAGAAACTCCACCCACGGCCGGGCCGCCTGTATACCTGCCACCACGCGGCCGATAAAACCGGGTGCTAGCACTTCCTCATCCGAAAATAGGCGCACCACGCCAAAGCTTTTAAGCTTGAGCCAAGGCAATTCGGGGTCGCTAGCCGCGTAGCCGCGCGGCGGGCGCGTGAGTTGTTCCGCGCTCATATCGATGCCATTGGGAAAGTGACGCAGGAGCTCAGCATCTGACAAGCGGCGGTGAAACTCCTCGCTGCTGTAGTGAATCTCCTGCCGGATGGCCGCCAGTTCGGCCGGCGTGGGCCGAAAGCGCCCGGCGCGCAACGCCGAGTTGCCATCGGGGCTCAACGCCAGAAAATAACCGGCGCGCTCGGCGTGCCGCCCGCCCGGCACCAGCCCCGCCCCAAAGCGGCGCTTATACGGCTCGGGGTCGGTCTGGCTACGGTCGTTCTTGTGTAAGCGAAACATTGTTTGTGTCGGCGTGAGGCCCGCTAGTTCGGGGGCAGCGGGTGTAGCCTGGCGCAAAACTTCTGTTATCAATTCGGCAAAATTATTGCGGGCGCGCAGGTAGTCGGTGCGGTGCTCCTGCATCCAGGCCGTATTGTTGTTTGCCGACAGGCGGCGCAAAAAATCCAATATGAAAGCCAAATCCATAGCCGCTAAACGGCTTGGTCGGCTTGGGGGTTAATCTAGCAGCACGGCATCGCCTACGCGCACCAAGCCGGTGGCGGGGCCGGTTACGTTTTGGCCAAACATGATTTTCTTGCCTTGCTGGCGGTAAGAGGCCAGCGTGCGCAGCGGTTCACCGCCCGCCTGCTTTTGCGCTGTAGCCTGGTCAATGGTCGTCACGACGCAGCGCCCACACTCGCGCACCGACCGAAAGGGCTGCCCCGCAATCTGAAAATCGGACCACTGGCGCTCCGCGTCGGCTTCTGGCAGGCCACGCACTACCAGGTTGGGCCGGAAACGGTCCATCGGCACCGGGGCGGCGAGCTGGGTATTGAGCTTTTCCAACGATTCTTCGCTGGCCAGCAGGTAGGGGTAGCCATCGGCAAAGCTCACGAGCGTACCGGCAGGGTTAAGCTCCGGCTTATCGGGGTCGACCTCGCGGCGCACCATATCCGACATATACACCAGCTTGCAAACGCGGCCCAAGGCATCGCTCAGCCACTCGTCGGCCTCTTTGCTGCCGCGCCAGGCAAATACCATATCGTCCCAGATAGTTACGAACAGCGTTTTCTCCGGCGTGGCCTCGAAAGGGATATAAAGCGGCAGCAAATCGGGCCGCTGGCGGTGGCGCAGCAAAAAGCCATTGTAGGCTGGCTCTACGGCCAGCAGGGCCATTTCGGCGTGCTGGCGCTGGGTCAGGAAGCAATTTCGGTCATCTACTATCAGCCAGCGGCGGTCGTGGCGCAGGCCCCTGGGCGTAAGGTCGGCCGCCGGCAAACTAATGCCGCCCAGCGACTTGACAGGGTAGATGAAAATGCCAGAAAGGGTAATTGCAGAAGAAAGGGCAGACATGCCACAAAGGTCGGAAAGAGTTATGAGTTAACCGGCAGACTAAACGCATTCGGCCAGTTGAGCCAGTAGGCGGTGTAAATACGTATCGTC
>CAXUKA010000207.1:0-11609 GCA_964251335.1 uncultured Hymenobacter sp. | reverse complement strand
TGCTGGGTATTCCCTGGTAAGGCGCACCGTTTGTCACCGTGCGGTACAACACTAGGTTGCCTTCCTGAATGGTGTTCAGCTCATCGGCAGAGTCGAGGTAGTGAAACACAACGTTGATGGCCGAATTAGCATAGACGTTGGTTCCGCTATTGTCGTCACCCACTACGCGGTATTGGCGCTTCACAGGCACAGCCGTGGAGCTTACTGGTCCCGTAAGTGCATCGCCCACTACCCGATAAACTACGATGTTACCAGGCGTATGATTAGCCGTGATATCCAAGCCGATATTACCAAATGTATTTGGTACCAAGGCCGTAACCTGACGGTCGGCACGCGTCACACCTTTGATATAAGAGGTATTGGTTTCACTTTGCCCAGCCACTGTGCTGATTGTCGATGAAGACACCAACTGAATGTACGAGTTGCCCGTCGTGTCGAATACCGTATTTACGGTGCCGCTGCTCACGTCCTGCGCAGCCGACTGCACAATCACTCCGTTGGTAGCATTATCAGGCTGAAAAACAAGGATATTGGTCGGCGTCAACTGGTTGATAACCGATTTAATACCCGAGCCAGCTACTATAATATCCGATACCAGCAGGTTGCCCGTGATAACCTGGTCGGCACCAGCTAGTACCAGCGTAGAGTTGTTAATAGCATCATTTGTGCCTGCTGTACCGGTAGTATTACCAGCTAGACCACCAGCTACTTGGCTGATATTGCCATAAACTCGTAGCGTAGCGGTGTTAATAGTGAGCTGAGCGGCTGACGAGTTTTGGTTGCCCAGCAACGTCAGGTTATTAACTTCATAAAGGGCAGTTGGGCTATTCAGAATGGGATAGACGATGTTCGAATTAGCCTTCGAAGGGATAACGGCATTGGAAAACCGGGTGGGTACACCGTTGCTCCAGTTAGCGGCCACGTTCCAGTTGGTACTCCCACCCGTAACTGTCGTACTCTGCCAAGTGGTAGTGCCGCCAGGAGGAGTCGTGGGCGGCGGGGTCACATAGAAGTTAGCGTAAAAATAATCTCCGCTCGGGTCATATGTTGTTTTAATGAGGTTACCCCGGCTAGCTACCGCAGCAAAGCGCACATCAATTATATAAGTCCCCCCACTAGTCAAGCCAGTCAGAAGGTTAATAGAGCTGTTAGTGGCGGTGCCTGTAAAAATGCTACCGGACCCCGAACCCGTTTGGCTAGGCGTTAGTGTAAGACTGCTATAGTTGGGTAAACTAGTAGTAGCGGTACCCGATAAATAGACCCGGTATTCCAATCGTGTAGAAGTCACTGTAGTCGCACTCGAACCTATAGTACCCTGCAATTGGGCACCTGTGATTATCAAGGCGCTATTATTGTTCAAGTCATACGTACCCAACTGCGGCACTGGTGTAGCCGGCATGTTTGGGTCATTCGTTATGCCCAGCGGGGTTGGGTTGCTATATAGTCCATTGTTATCCGACCCAGTAAAATTCTGGCCCGCAGTAGCAGAAGAACCAGTTGGTTGAGTGGTTAGGGTGATAACATCATCGGCAATAGTCAACGCTTGCGCCTGCGCAGGTGCGTACTTCAGCAGAAAAGCCACGAGCAAGAGCAGCACAAAGGCTCCATGCTTGCGGATGGGTGTAGTAAAATTATTCATGTAAAAAAAGGTAGAAGGGGACTAGCTAATTATTGAGCCGCACGGCTGAGTTTGGGGCATATACGTGAGCACAGAAAAGTGGATGGGTGTTCTTAAAAAAATGCCATTAATTAGACTATTTGATGATGCACTGCTAATTAATATAATATTATCTTGATTATTAGTTAATTATCCGCTAAACAATCTTAAGAAAGGCGCAAATATAAACCTTAAATCAAATTTTTTATTTCCTGAATACAAGGAAGATTATGCGCTTTACCAGCCGAAACAGCCGAGCTAATTGGCTATTTTTATTTGCATAACCCGAAGTATTCCTATCCTGCTAAGCGGCCCGCCTTTTACTTTGCGGACTTAATCACTTCTTCGCATGGAGCTTATCAAGCACTTCTTTGACCTTATTCTACACCTCGACAAGACGCTCGTCAACGTGGTGCATGAATATGGCAACCTGACCTATTTATTGCTTTTCCTCATCATTTTCACCGAAACGGGCGTCGTTATTTTCCCCTTTCTGCCCGGCGATTCGCTGCTATTCGTGGCTGGTGCCTTGGCTGCTCAGCCTAACCCCGAAACCGGCCACCCCTTGCTAAATGTCTTCTACCTGATTCCATTGCTGCTAGTAGCGGCCTTCATCGGCGATAACCTTAACTATTTTATTGGTGATTACTTGGGGCCAAGAGTTTTTCGTGAGGATTTTCGCCTATTGAAACGCAAATACCTGGAACAGACCCAGGACTTCTACGCCCGGCATGGCGGCCAGACCATTATCATGGCACGTTTCGTGCCAATCGTGCGCACGTTCGCGCCCTTTGTGGCCGGCGTAGGCACCATGACGTACCGCACGTTTGTGTCGTACAGCGTTGTGGGGGCGCTTTTGTGGGTGGTATCGCTCACGTTGGCTGGTTATTTTCTGGGCCGTTTCGATTGGGTGCAGCACAACTTCACGCTGGTCATCTATGGCCTTGTGCTGATTTCGGTGCTGCCACCGCTGTGGCAGTTTATTCGTAGCAAGCTGGCTCGGGCCTAGCCACGTACGGGGCCAGTTTATTTGGCTGGCCCTCAGTGTTTTCTTTCTGCTTATTTTCCGCAGAGTTATGCGCACGTTTGGGCTTATTGGCCGGTCGCTTTCGCACTCGTTTTCACAGGCATATTTCACTCAAAAGTTCTATAACCTGGGGCTGGATGACTGCCGCTACGAGCTATTTGAGCTAGCCGAAGCCAGCGAGCTACCCGCCTTGCTGGCCCGGCACCCCGACCTGGCCGGGCTCAACGTCACCATTCCGTACAAAGAGCAAGTGTGGCCCTACCTCACCAACGTAGCCTCGTCGGCAGCGCGGGTAGGCGCGGTTAATGTGATAGAGCGGCGGCCCGATGGCAGCCTTATCGGCCACAACACTGATTATGTGGGCTTTCGCGAGTCGCTACGCACCTTCTACCCAGTGCCGGCCACTGGAGGGCGAGCGCTCGTGCTCGGCACCGGCGGCGCGGCCAAAGCCGTGTGCGTAGCGCTACGCGAACTGGGTATCGCCTACTGGCAAGTGTCGCGCGATGCCCTGGGGCCACACCTCACCTACGCCGAGCTAACACCCGAGGTGCTGGCCGCGCACCAGCTCATTGTAAATACCACCCCGCTAGGCACTTATCCCGACATAAATAGCTACCCTCCCCTAGCCTACGCTGCCCTCACGACGCAGCATTACCTCTACGACCTGGTGTACAATCCCAGCGAGACGCTTTTCCTGCAAAACGGCCGGGCGGCTGGGGCACACACCAAAAACGGTTTCGACATGCTTGAGCGGCAGGCCGAAGCCGCATGGGCTATCTGGAATGGTGAGGTAAGCAACTGAGCAGAAGGCTAGAATGCCAGAAAGGCTTAGCCAATGATTCGCATCTATACACACTTATTTCGTGTAGCAACATCATTCTATCAAACCTCGCATTCTTGTTGTAAGCGTCTTATAATAAATAATTTATCATCATTACTACAATTTACCTTATTGCCATGCAACGCTTATGGGGGGTGCAGGCTTCTCTATGCCAGTCGGGTTTGTGGGGATAACCCATTTTCTTGCTTACCTTTCTTTTACGTCGCGTTGTCTATGTCGAATGGAATACCCGCCGGCACGGCCCGGTGCCAGCCATGAGTGCCCTTGCCTGGCCCGCCTCGTTTGGCCAAGACCTGCCTGCGCGCCCCACTGGCCTGACGGTCAGCCATACGGCGGCCCGCGCCGTGCCTACTGAAGATGAGCTGATTGATGGCTGCCTACAGGGCCACCAATTGGCACAAAAGCAGCTCTACGAGAAGTATGCCTCGCGGATGATGGCCGTGTGTTTGCGCTATGCCCAAACCACTTTCGAGGCCGAAGACGTGTTGCAGGAAGGCTTTCTAACGGTGTTTCGCACGCTGGGCAGCTTTCGGCGCGAATGCCCGCTGGAATTCTGGATTCGGCGCGTGATGATAAACGCGGCCCTGCGCCAGCACCGCCGCAATGCCCCGCTGGTAGCGGTGAGCGACGGCGACTACCCCGAAACACTTGCTAGCGAAGAGTTTACCTTCAGTAACTACGCTTATGGAGAGCTGCTGGCTGTGGTGCAGGAATTGGCTCCGCGCTACCGCTTGGTATTCAACCTCTACGCTATCGAGGGCTACACGCACAAGGAGATTGGCGAGCTACTCAGTATTTCAGAAGGCACCAGCAAATCGCAGTACGCCCGCGCTCGGGTAGTGCTCCAAACTAAATTAGCGCGCTTGTCTGGGCAGGCGCGGCCCCTATCTTAATCGTCCATTATGCAATCGCAACCGCCGCCCAAGGGCAGCTTAGAAGAACTATTTCGCCACCACTTGCTAGAGAGCGAAGCGGCCGCTGTGCCCCCGCGCCCGCTGGTGTGGGACCATATTGATAATAGCCTGCTACTAGCCCAAAACGAGAAATATCGTCGCCGCTTACTGGTGCATCGCTGGGGTATGGCGGCCAGCCTGCTATTGGCTACGTTGGCTGGTGGTGGCTGGTGGCATAGCCAGCAGGTGGCTATGGCTACCTTGGCCAGCGCCCACGCACAAAGCGATGCAGCACGCCTCGCCGTGACTGGCGCAGCTACTTCACGCACTGGTATTACGAATACTGCTAATGGCGTACTAGCCGATAACTATACTTCGACTTCAGCTTCAACTCAGCGCCTTGCTAGTGGCGCAGCGGCAGGTGGCACTACTGAGCAGGCAACCGATAATCGAATCAATGGACTTGCTGGCAATCAAAGCAATACTATTGCTGCGAATACCTTAACGGCAATTGGCTCTCGTTCGCTAGGTCGGGCTGGCCAGGCAGGCCATCGCACTGAGTCGACTTGGTCGGGAGCGGCCAAGATGGCTGGTCACGGCGCAATCGAGCGCAATCAGGCTGATGCTACAGCGGGCACAGTGGCCTATGCGACCACTGGCCAGCGGGCTGACGGTACCGGCCAAGCTGCGGGCACCGCGCTGGCACGCACATTCACCTTTCCCTCTACTAACCCGAACGCTATTGCTGCTACCACTACTTCGTCATCTGTTCGTTCTACCGGCGCTCTTTCGGCTGTAGGTCAACCTACTACGGAAGATGAAGCCGCACAAGAAGAAGGTACTTACGCTCAAAATGAGCGGGCTGCCCGCCTCACGGACGAAGCGCTGCTAGACCCTCGCTTGGCGAAACTGGCGCTGGCTTCGGCTACCTTGCCACCGGCCGAGCTGGCGATGAAGGAGCTGCCGCAGCCCACCACTACCCTGCTGCGGCGCTGGCGCTACGGAGCTGAGTATGCCATCACGGCTTTTCAGCCCAATATTGACTTTAACCGCAGCAGCTCCGACTACAACCCCGCGCTGGGCCTCAATACCGTGAGCCTGACGCGAGCCGCGGCCGCCGAGTACCGGGCCAACCTGAAACCCGGCCTAGGCCAGCGCCTGACACTGCGCGCCACCCGCTGGATGGGCGGGCACTGGTCGGTGGGCACGGGGATTGAAGTAGCGCAGCAAGATGCCTACTCCGCCACTTCGGCTGCCTTCACCGGTGAGCAGCTTGCCGACTTGGCTAGCTCTAGCCCTAGCACCGGCACCGGCAACTATAATGCTAGCGCTCCGCGCGATTTGCATGGTTCGTCGTTCCGCTACCGCTCGGCGGGCATTCCGCTTGAGCTGCAATATGACAACCAAGCCAAGTCAGGCGTATCGTTCTATGGCCGCGTCGGGGCCATCGTGAGTGCGCTGCTGAATGTGCGTAGCGAAGTGGCAGGCAACCCCGAGGCTACCCGCACTTATTCATTTAATTCGGCTAGCACGCCTTATCGCCGCCTCACGGCGCTGCTGCGAGGCAGTGCTGGAGTGCGCTACCGGCCAGCCGGCCGGGGCTGGGGCCTGAACGTAGGCCCTACCGCTGAGATGGGTGTACAGTCGCTGAACTCTGAAACCGACCGCAACTTCCTGCAACAGAGCCGGCCGTATAGCGTGGGCATCGAGGCAGGCATCGAGTTTGGCGGCAGCCTCAAGCCCGTGCCGACCAGCAACTAACTTTGCTATATGCACCGCTTTCTGCGCTTGGTTTGCCTATGTACGTTGCCCTTGCTGGCTTTTCGCTGCCCTAGCAAAAATCGGGCAGCTACCGCCGCCTGCCCGCCCGACGGCATCAAGGCCAAAATAGCCGAGCTACAAGCCCAGCCCAAAGCCAACCCCACCTACGAGATATGGTCCTATAAGTACCATGGCCAGACGGTGTACCTAGTGTCGGCCCCGTGCTGCGATAACTTCAACACGCTCTACGATGAGTGTATGCAGGTAATGTGCGCCCCCAGCGGCGGCTTCACCGGCCGGGGCGATGGCAACTGCACCGATTTTGCGCAGCAAGCTACCGAAGCGAAGCTGGTGTGGCGCGACCCACGCAAGTAGGAAGCAGTAAGTAATGTAAAACGGCAAGGCACTCCGTTTCCGCGTCCGGATACATCTGGGCGCGGAAACGGAGTGCCTTGCCGTTTTACATGTTTATCCGAAGTGCAGAAACCCAAGCGGCAGATTTAGGGTTAAGTTAGCTGGCCTTTTTCCGGTCTGCTTTGCCCGCTTTATGTCTACCTATCAGCTTACCTCAGAATTTAGTCCGACCGGCGACCAGCCCCGCGCCATTGCCCAGCTCGTGCAGGGCGTGAACGGCGGCGAGCCGGCCCAGGTGCTGCTCGGGGCCACGGGCACGGGCAAAACTTTCACGATGGCCAACGTGATTGCAGAGACTGGCAAGCCCGCGTTGGTGCTGTGCCATAACAAGACGCTGGCCGCCCAGCTTTACGGTGAGTTTAAGGCGTTTTTTCCGCAGAATGCTGTCGAGTATTACATCAGCTACTACGACTATTATCAGCCCGAGGCGTACATCGCCAGCTCCGATGTTTTCATCGAGAAAGACCTGGCTATCAATGAGGAAATCGAGAAGCTGCGGCTGCACTGCACCTCTACCCTACTGAGTGGGCGGCGCGATGTGGTGGTGGTGGCCTCGGTGTCGTGCATCTACGGCATCGGTAACCCCGAGGAGTTTGGCAAAAACGTCATTTTTCTGGCCCCCGGCCTGCGGGTGTCGCGCAATAATCTGCTCTACCAGTTTGTGCAGATTCTGTACTCGCGCACCGAGATGGAGTTTACGCGGGGTTCGTTTCGGGTGAAGGGCGATACGGTGGACGTGTTTCCGGCCTATGCCGACCATGCCTATCGCATTTATTTCTTTGGCGATGAGATTGAGGCGATTCAGAAAATCGACCCGGCCAGCGGCAAGAAAATCAGCGATGAAAAGAACATGACCCTCTACCCGGCACAGCTTTTCGTGACGGGCAAGGAAACGCTAAACACCGCCATCAGCGAAATTCAGGATGACATGGTGGCCCAGCACAAGTACTTCGAGAAGGAAGGCCGCGATGTGGAGGCCCGTCGCATTCAGGAGCGCACCGAGTTTGACTTGGAAATGATACGCGAGTTGGGCTATTGCTCGGGCATTGAGAATTACTCGCGCTACTTCGACCGCCGTGAGCCGGGCTCGCGACCATTCTGCTTGCTCGACTATTTCCCCGACGATTATTTGCTGGTGGTGGATGAGAGCCACGCCACCATTCCGCAAATCCGCGCCATGTGGGGCGGCGACCGTTCGCGCAAGACTGCGCTCATTGAGTATGGCTTCCGGCTGCCGTCAGCGTTTGACAACCGGCCGCTGACTTTCAACGAGTTTGAGGGCATGTATCGGCAGGCGGTATTCATATCGGCCACGCCAGCCGACTACGAGCTAACCCAAGCCAACGGCGTGGTGGTGGAGCAGATTATTCGCCCTACTGGATTGCTCGACCCCGAAATCGACCTGCGGCCGAGCATCAACCAGATTGACGACCTGCTCGACGAGGTGGACAACCGCGTGAAAAGCGGCGACCGCGTGCTTGTGACGACCCTCACCAAGCGCATGGCTGAGGAGCTGAGCAAGTACATGGAGCGCCTGGGTATCAAGGTCGAGTACATCCACTCGGATGTAAAAACGCTGGACCGCGTGGAGATTTTACGCCGCTTACGCCTAGGCGAAGTCGATGTACTCATCGGCGTAAACCTGTTGCGCGAAGGCCTTGACTTGCCGGAAGTT
The DNA here is from genome assembly GCA_964251335.1 of uncultured Hymenobacter sp. Classification (GTDB taxonomy): domain Bacteria; phylum Bacteroidota; class Bacteroidia; order Cytophagales; family Hymenobacteraceae; genus Hymenobacter. The sequence goes on along the minus strand of CAXUKA010000207.1, from coordinate 3,341 downwards.
AGCCTGGTGGCAATTCTAGATGCTGACAAGGAAGGCTTTCTGCGTGACCAGCGTTCGCTGATTCAGACGATGGGCCGGGCCGCTCGTAACGAGCGCGGCAAGGTTATCCTCTACGCCGACCGCATGACGGGCTCGATGCAGCGCGCTATTGACGAAACCAACCGCCGTCGGGCCACCCAAATGGCCTACAACGAGGAGCATGGCATCACGCCGCGCACGGTACGCAAGTCGCACGCCCAGATTATGGGTCAAACCGACCTGGCCGACTACCGCACGGTGGAGGCGCAGGCCCCCGCTACGGCCTACGCCACTGGTGATGGCGCGCTGGCCATGGCCGCCGAACCGGTAATAGCCATGATGAACCGCGCTGAGCTGGAAAAACTCATTAAAACCACGGAAAAACAAATGGAAGCGGCGGCTAAGGAGCTGGACTTTTTGCAAGCCGCCAAGCTGCGTGATGAACTAGGCGCACTGAAGCAAATGCTGAAAAGCAAGCGCGATTAATCCGTAAGTGGAGCAGAGAGCGGGCTCTAGCAATGTCATTCGGCATTGCTAGAGCCCGCTCTTTTCATTCAAGTATTGCCCAGCCGCTACCCACCATTGACGAAACCGCCACTACAGCACCGGGAACAAAAGCCGCTGTACTGACTCGCGCTCGCACGACGTTTTCGGGCAACTGAATTTCCACCTCGTAGTAGCTGCCCAAAAAGCGCACGGCCCGCACGGTGCCAAGCAGTGCGTTTTCTATTTTGCTCCCTATAAGCAGTTGCTCGGGGCGCACTAACAGCGCTGCACCAAGGGGCAGGGGCGTAGCCGAAGACAACCGTTGTGCATCGGCTCTCCGCACTAAGTTATAATCACCAAAAAGCCCGGCCACGTACTCATCAGCAGGCTGGTAGTATAGCTGCTGAGGCGAGCCTTGCTGCACCAACTGTCCCCGGCGTAGCACAAGTATCTCATCGGCCCAGGGCAGCACGTCGGTGGCATCGTGCGACACCAGCAGGCAAGTGATGCCCAAGCGCGTGCCTACTTCCTCAATGATGGCTTGCATGGTGCGCTTGTTTTCCCGGTCGAGGTTCGAGAAAGGTTCGTCTAGCAACAGCAGGCGGGGCGCACCTAGCAGCAGGCGAGCTAAGGCCACGCGCTGCTGCTCGCCGCCCGAAAGCTGGTCGGTGCGGCGGGGCAGCAAATGTGCGATGCGGCACAACTCGTAGAGTGCTTGGGCCTCGGCAGCAGGGCGCTGGTTGGCGTAGCGTAGCACCTGCTCTACGCGCAGTGAGTGCGGCAGGTCGGACCTTTGCGATAAATAGGCTACGCCCGGATGCCCCGGCACCAGCGCGATATGCGGCCCGCGCACCCGCTCGCCCGCAATGCGGATTTCACCAGTGGCAGGCTGCGCCAAGCCCGCAATGAGCTGAAGCAACGTGCTTTTGCCAGCTCCGCTGGCCCCGGCCAACGCCAGCCGCTGCCCCGCCCGCACCGCAAAGCTGATGGGGGCGATAATGGTAATGCCCTGCTCGACCAGGCTGACGTTGGTAACGGTTACTAAATCCATAAAAGAGGTAGCCTAAACGTTGGCTTGCGCACGAGGGCTTTACCTACGTATGCACAAGCTAAAGCTTAGGCTACGATTACTGCCCGTTGGTGCTGGCACGACGCAACTCTTCTTCAGCCCCGGCGGCGCGCTTGCGAGCGGCGGCCACTTTGCCATTGCCGAAGCGGTAGGTGAGCGCGGCCGTTACTACGCGCATGTCGTAGCGCTGGTAGTAAGTTTCGGAGAAGTTGTCGTAGGTCGAGGTTACGTGTAGCGGCGTGGTATAAAATACGTCAGCCACGTTCAAGCGCAGAGTAGCCTGCTTGTTCCAGAGGCTTTTCTGGAAGCCAACAGATACTTGCCCACGGTCTTTGATGCGCTGAAAATTGTACACTTCCTTCGACTCGTATAGCCCGCTTAAGTCGGCCGACCAGCCTTGAGGCAGCGTGAAGCTGCTATTGACCTTGAGATTGTATGCCAACCCTCCTCGGTCGAGGTCAGTGCCATTGAGGTAGCCCTGGTATTGGTTGTAGTAGAGCAAGCCACTAGCATCCAGCGCCCACCACTTAGCTAGCTCCAGCGGCGCGGTCAGAGTCAGGGTGTAGAAGTTCTCGGTGGTCAGGTTCACGTATTGGTTCACCACCACGCGGCCGCCATCGGGCGCGGGCTGCACAGCATTCACGATGGGCTGATTGGTGCGCGCATAGGCCAGCGCTACGCTGTACTTGCCCTTGTAGGTATGCGTCAGCTCGAAGTTGTAGCTTGTAGGAGGCTGCAAACTGGGAGTGCCGGCGATGTACGACGTAGCCTCTACGTAGAAGCGCAACGGATTGAGCTGGCTATAGCTGGGGCGGTCGATGCGGCGCGCTACGCTTAGGGCCAGCGCGTGGTTTTTGGAGAAAGTATGCTGCACCAGCACATTCGGAAACAGCTGGAAATAGTCCTTCTCGCGCAGTCTCACGTCCGAAGTGTCCGACTTCGTATTAGTCTGCTCGGCACGCAGGCCAACTTGCAGGGTGGTTTTGCCTGTAGCACCGTGCAGGTTTACATAGGCGGCGTTCACATTTTCGTGGTAGCGAAAAGGATAGGATATCCTCTGCTGCGCTGTCGTAGTACCGTTTATAGTATTGGTAAATATGGCATCGCTGCTATTCACCACTTGGGTCACTTTGGCCCCGACTTCGAGGCGCGCCCGGTGCGGCAGCGGGCGGCTATAGTCTACCCGTGCGGTATTGATATCGAGGGTATTATGCTGGTCGCCGTGGAGCAAGCTAGTGAACTGGGTAGGTAACTCATAGTTGGTGAACAGGTCGAGCTGACGGCGGGTATAATAGCGGGCATAGTCAACATCGGCACTGATGGCGCTGGCCGTGGCCGAGTCGGCAAAAACATGGCGCAAATTCAGGTTGACCGAGCCGCTGGGCCGGTTGAGGTCTTGGATAACCTGCGAGGTATAGCTACTGGAAGCACCACCCATTTGCTCCACAAACTTCCCATTGCTGGTCGTGATGCTACCGGTCTGGCTGGCTAGCCCAGTCAGGGCCACGCCCAGCGTCGTGCGCTTCGACAGCGTCAGGTCGAGCCCCACCTTGGCACTGTGTGATTGCAGATGCGGCAGGCGCTCGCTGTACTGCTGGCTGCTGGCGGCCGGCAGGGTGGCCGTGGCGGCGTACTGCCGCTCAAATTCGAGCCGCGTAAAATCGCGGCGGTCGCTGTAGGCACAAGTGCCGTACAGATTCAGGTTTTTGCGGCGATAGTTGAGCGAGCCGCCACCCACAAATTTGCCGTACACCCCCCGGCCGTAGCT
>CAXUKA010000206.1:0-11611 GCA_964251335.1 uncultured Hymenobacter sp. | reverse complement strand
GTCCGTACCTTCCCGCTTCTTCGCCTATCCCATGATTTCTGCCGCCCACCCGTACAACGAGCACTTCGCCATCGTTGTCAATCAGCAGCTTCCCCAGCTGGCCAAGCTCTCCAAAGCAGTGTTTCTCGAACGGGTTGCTAACCTGGAGGCAATCCGCACCCGCAAAGTGCCAGTGAGCCTGCTCCTAGGCGAGAAAAGTCAGCTAGTGCAGTTGGAAGTGTTGCACGCGGCGGTGCAGACAGGCGTGTTACTCCGCGGCCTGCCGGGCTTTCAAATTGGAGGCGAGTGGATTCCATTTGTGGTAGAAATACCCCGGCCGCTGCATCAATGGCTGGCCTCTCATTCGTTGAACGAGGTAAAAGGCCAACTCGTGAATTGGATGGCCGCCCTGCACGCCTCGCAGTGTAGCCGGTTCAAAATGTGGCGCAAGATGCTCCCCGAGATTCGGCAATGGGCCAGCGCCCATTACAGCCCGTACCGCGTGCGTCAGGCCGACGCCTTAATCGAGGTGTGGGAACGCGAGTTCGACAGTGCTCAACGATTAGTCGGCGGCGCAACCCCAGGGGTTTTAATAAACCCGTTTCGGAATAATGAACGGCCCCTCCTGGAGGATACCGATGTGCTGGCCAGCTACCAATTCGACGTGCGGGTAGGCTATTTCCGCAAGGACGACTGGCTATTTATCGTCGAGCGGAGCTTACCAAAGCTCCTAAAACTCTACAAAGACAACATAGCTTCCGGTCGGTGGACCAGGGAAACCGTAGCAAAGCAACTGCGCGAGATTGACTCCGATAAGATGAACCGAGTGGAAGCGGACCCGGACTTGTGGAAGGCATGGTACCAGCACTTTAACGCCAGCAACTAGCTACCGGGTATTTGATGATGAAGCCAGCGCCCATACCTGGCTCCGTATGCAGACCTTTTGCCCGCCATTGGAGTAGACCCACCAGCCGAGTGACTGCCGGAGTAGTGGGCATGGAAAAGCCTGGCCTTTTTTCTTTGCGCCCATGACTTTCTACGCCTTCCGCCTGCTCTCGCCCGTCGTGCAGCTCTACTGGATGCTCAAGCACGGCACTTACCTAGCCCAGCGGCTACAAGCCACGCTGGCGCGCAGGGATATCCTCTTCACGGGTTAAGGCCGGGTGTAATTGGTGCTCGTAGTAGCAATCCCAGTGGTCATTGTCAATACGGTATACAGGTGCCTCGTGGGGCTCGCCGATGATACTAGGTACTACTTGCTTGCCGCGCCAAATGACGCGCTGCATGGGCGCGCCCTGGGCCAACTTCACGAAGCTCTCAATGACGTACTTAAAGAAAGGTTGTGGACGACGCATGAGCGGCATGGAAAAGCCCCGCTGGTGGGCGGGGCTATTTTACACACTTATGTGTTGCTATAAAGCTTGAATTTGGTATGGCACACCGTACTGGTGAAAAAGCTTTTGCCTGAATTCATACATTGTGCTGCAAGTCTCCATGACTTTTATTGCTTCGTCCCTGTACTGTTCAAGCAAAACAATACCTTCCGGAGTTAAATAGTGATAAAGTTTACGGGGCCTGATACCATTTGTAAAAGCTGGATTCACCGCTCGAAGTGCAGGCAATACTGATTTATCAAACCTTCCGTAAATAATTTCGCGTAATATTTTTCCAACAAAAATAGGTTTAATGTATGCTATTGGATCAAATTTCTCATCCGATAACCGATTTATTTCCGAGAAAAAAGGAATATCATTAGGGAACATTGGCTCATAATCAAGGGGATTCCCAGAAACAATGGCGTTTATTTGCCCAATTGTTATTTTGAAACCACTATGGAGCTCAATAACTTCACTTTCTTTTTTGCGTTTGAGGTCACGCGCTTTTAGTGCTAATTCATCAGCACCTTGAATGAGCATACCAGCCAGCAGCAGTTGTTGCTCTTTGGACTGTTGCGACACCTCTCTCTTAGGCTTGGCAGAACTTTTCGTTGCCTTTTCCTCTACAGCAACATTATCAGGCTTTTTCATGCAGTAAAAGGTTTAAATGTAAAGAATTTTTTTAAGTGGTTGCACTAGTTCTTCAACGAGCTCACCATTTTCCAGGGCAACGCCAAACTTATTAATAGTTTCAGCTGCTGCTGGTGAATGATTCCGTGCTAGAGCCCAAGCATTACGACTTTTTGGTAAGTAAAAAGCACACTGAGAATAGACTACACTAGGATGCACTTGATTGTCAGCGGCAAACCGTTTTACAAATGCCTCATCGTGTAGCAGCCTCTTTACCATGTCGACTTTATCGCGTGAGAACAAATACTCTCCTGCAAAATTATTAACTTCTTTCTCGTGCTCTTGGACTGACAAGTCCTTATTGCTATCATCAGTTACATGGTACTGATTTTCTTTGATTTCATCCCAGTCAAATAGAACGTGGTATAATTCATGAAATAAGGCAAACCATAGTGTAGGATAAAAACCAACATAATCAGTTACTATAACGCATGGTTTACCATCGTGATTAAAAGTGGCTCCTCGCAACTGCAACGTTGGCAATGAAGGCTGCAGAACCACTGTTACCCCTACCTGATACAATAGCCTAATTACTTCAGATAACCCACGCTCTTCATTAGTTGTGTACCACCGCAGACGAGGGAATAATTTAATTAGAGCATCCCTATCATAACGGTAAGGATTAGCTATTTCCCCAAAACAAGCTTGAGCAGCACTAATCCAAACAGCACGTGTCAATTCATTATCTAGCTCTCTAGTTCCTACGCAAAAAGCCACATCAACTGTCGGCTTTTTATACTCAAGGATTGATTTCAACCCTAGTCGAGCAACAAGACGTTTTTCAATATGAGCAAAGTCAGTAATATTATCAATCCACTTTGCCTTACGCAAAACTGCTAAATCAAAATTTGCTTTTATAAACTCAACTTTACTGGCCGATATAGTAGCTGTAGGAAAGTTCTTCTCTACTTCATCCAGATAGAGATTAACAATCTTCTCCCGAGATAACTGTAAGAAACTAGCCAGTTTGCTAATAATAGTAATATCTATCGTCTTCTGGTTTCCGTCAAGGATACCGTTCAACGCGCGTAGTTGGACCCCTATAATATTAGTGGCAGCTGTAGATGAGATGCCAAGCTCTTTTATCTTCTTATCGAAGCGCTCTCGTAGACTGTCTGAGTGGAATAGTCCGCCCAGCAAAGCGTCGACTTCTCTATACTTATTGTCCATCGTTTTGCAGGGATTTGATGCAGAATTGCATTGGCAAATGTAGTGCGTTTCTGCGGTGCTACAAGGCTTTTGCAGAAAAAAAATGCAGCATTGCATCGCGATTTTTGTTAGCTAATCATTTCCAGTAAGTTTAGCATCACATAAAAATCACGTGCTCACCCACCATCGCCACCGCTACCTCACCCGCTGGCCCCTTCCCCTCGCCTTCGCCCTGGCCATCTCACTATCAATGGCCACCGTATGGCGCGCCTAGCGGGCGCAGCACCCGGTGCTGTTGATCATAATAGGCTAGCTGCAGCTTGCGCAGTTCTAGCGCAGACTGCTCAGCCGCGTACCGGTCAGGCCCTGTAGCCGAGGACTGGCTGCCGATGTCGACGGCATTGTGCAGCCACTGCTTGGCTAGCTTCACACTATGTGCCTGCGGACAGAGCCCCTGACGGTAGGCCTGGCCCAGGTGCCACATGCCGGTGGCGCTGCCGCCCTCGGCCGACTTCTTGAACCAGTCGAGCGCCTGGCAGTAGTAGGGCTTGCCCTGGGCCTTGGCGCTGTAGAGCACGCCCAAGTTGTTCATGGCCGGCACGAAGGCTATTCAACGCACGCAGCAGAATCTACCTCCGTTGTTGCGTGATAGAGGAGGAATTTATATGTAGTGTATGGACGCTCACCCTAATTTGAAAAGCAATCAACTGCTTCAATTAGGATGACGAATTGTGCTATAAGTAGAGTGGCTGTTGCAGAACTCGCTCGTTCGCTCACCAGAGCAAGCATTCAGCGCAAAAACCGCTAACGAGTAGCGTTATAACCCATTTTCCAGGCTGATTCAGCAGCCAGCGACAGCGCGCAAAGTCATAAGCAGAGTTCTGCAACAGCCACTAGAAGTATCGCACTTCGGGCGTACATGCGTAGTCAAAGAAGCAATCGTTTTTGACTAAGCTGCTGCCAGGCTAGGTCAAAATCCTGTAGCACTTGACGTTGGTGTATTGGTATCAAGTTAAACAGCCGACGTATCAAGTTTTTGACAATGGCTTGCAGTTCGGGCACTAAGTTCAAATACCTTAGTGCATGGACGTAAACGACTACAGCGGCCACACTTTTCTGTGCGGGAGCCAAGCTTTTCATTAGATAGAGCTGGACCAGGAATTGGTGGATGCGCAGTAACTCCCTAGGGTTATCCCGTACCAGCAGCGGCAGGCTTTCAAGGTATTGAAGTGCCACGCCGCTAAAACTGCCCCCAACACTTACAAACAGCCGCATCAGTGTTTCCGTGTCGATGGCTAGGCCGACGTAGCGGCTTTGCAGCAGGATAGGCAGAATGGCCGCGTTGTATTGCTCTACCGCGAACGTGCGCAGGTATTTCTCTGTGCTGATAACCGCGCCTTTGCGCCGTAGCAGTTCATTGAAAACCATATCGTCGGAAATAAGCAGGGTATCCGCCTGGTCAGCCAGAAACAAGGCATCCATCACGCCCGCGAAGTAGTCGTGCTCGTCGTCGGTGAGCCAGTTTTTTTCCTCGCGGGCCGCTTCGCGCAGCACATCCAGCTTTTCGGGCACCAGCCGCCACTGGCAGTGCTGCCGCACCCAAGCCAGGAGCTGGTGCAAAAAATTCAGCTCATCCTGCTTGTAATTGTCCGAATAAGGGATACCCTGTACGGCACTTTTGGAGATGGACAAACTCATGCGGGAAGCCGGGAGTCGCTCCTTCTCCGCAATGAGCTCCTGTAAAAATTCGGGTACCTGGGCCGCTACCCACAAAGAAGTGGGCAGCGCCAGCAACCCGGCTTGATGCAGTTGGTAGAACAGCGGCAAGCTCGACCAGTCGAGGACGTAAGACAACTCGGGCCGCAACTCCACCTGCTCATACCAAGCAAGCGGAGCCACGAAAAAGCCGGCCGATTGGCTGGAAGTCAGCAGTTGATAGGCTTCCAGGCCGTTGCCCGAGCAAACCCCACGAGCCACAGCCGAAAAGCCGGATTCGCCCACGGCGCATTCAGCCAGCAACTCACGAATGGCATCTTGGCGGTCCTGCTCATCGGTGCCGAACTGCTGGATAAGTACTCGCTCCAACTCCTCAAAACTCCCCGATTTAAACTTCAGCGTTCGAATGCTGAAGTCACCGTCCTGCTCTTCAGCTTGGCGAAGAATATCCTGAAAAAGCGCAGTATGGGCGTCAAGCAACGACTGCACCACCCCATGCCGCTTGCGGCTCCCCAGGGCATTGGGCACCGTAAAGGTGTCACCCGGCCGCAGGCCAATCAGTTGGCTGGCGAATGGATGCTGGCCACCCTCGACGGCAGCGGCCGTAAGTGAGAGGGGCGGACGGGGCTGGCCATCAAGAGTGAACACCACCGTAGTGCCGATGGCGGCCACCGTGGGGGGCACAGGCACTTCGTCGCCGCTCAGCAACGCTAGGTGAATGAACTTGTCCCGCGCCTGAATGTCCTGGCGGTCGCAGGCTAGCGGATATAGCACGTCGAGCGCCAGCCGGTGCCAACCGGCTTGCTTGGCCACCGCCGCCACGTTGAAGAGCTGCGGCCGGCCTAGCAGGCTGGGATGCTCCACTATCCGCTCAATCTCCGGACGCAGGCGCTCCGTCATCCCCAGCAGGTGCAGCGCGTACAGGTACTTCCAGTATAGCCGGCCATCGTCGGGAAAAGCCGTATGGGCATATTCGGCCACTTCCAGCAACTGAACAGTATCGTTGAGCAACTCGGCTATTTCCAGCTCCCAAAAGCAATAGTTTAGCTCAGCAGGCCGATTTAGCCGCCAATCTTTCAGCCGCTGGCGCAACTCGTCGCTGCCTTTGTTCAGGCCATGCAGGTTATTGATGTAGAGGCGCTCAGTTATAAATCCCACATGTGGGTCGGAGGCCGGGGGCAGCCGCCGCAGCGTGGCCATCGATTTCTCGTATTCCTCGGCCAAGTAGTAAAGCTCCGCCACGTCCAGTGTGTATTGCTGGTCGGGTTGCTGCTGCGAGAGGGCATCGCATTCGTCAATGAGTTGCACCATCTCGGCTTGCCGCTCCTTATTGGCTTGCAGCGTGGCCGCCCGCAGCAGTCTGGCGGGTAACTCCTGCGTCAGCTGCCCCCGGCTTTGGCACAGGTCCACGAAAGCTTCCCGCTCCTCAGTCGTGGCGCAAAACACCAGCAGGTAGAGCGTAGCGCGGGTGTAAAACGTCGTTTCGATGACCGGGGCCCGGCTCAAGTCACGGTCCAGGCTGGCGCGGGCATCGTCGGTTAGCTTGAGGGCACGCTGCTGTAAAAAGCGGAGATAATCAACGTTGGCATCCGTTTCGGAGTCAAGCACATCGAGTACGGCCAGCACCGCCGCCGGACTATCCCAGCGGGCCAGCAGGTTGGCCCACCACGACCCGAAGCGCTGTTGCAAGGCCACCGGTTGCTGAAAGAAGATGGCCTTGTAGTCGTCAAACTCGCTGGCTTGGCCAGTGAGGTAGTAGCCCGCCAGCCCGCGCACAAACAGCGCATTGCCACCCAGCACACGTTTCTCGGTACCGGCCAGGCACTGGGCGTACTGAGTCAGAACGTCGTAGGCCTGCCGCAGCCGCGCGGGTACCTGCCCGGCGGCCGGCGGCGCGAAGCTGAAATTCTTGTACACGGCGCTGCCCACGTCCAGCTGCACAATAACCTGAGCCACGGTAATCCAATACCGCTCCGTTTCGAACGTAAGCGCCGGGGGGCAGGGAAATTCGCTTAAATCGCTGCCTAACACCAGAGTTGCCGTGGTCGAATCGATGAGTTCAAGCAAATCCAGCAGGGCCAGCCTGAACGCAGGGGTCTGCGCCACCTCGGTGGGCACCTGCGCCAGCGCCGCCACTAGCTGGGTGGCCCCCTGGCAAAACACCAGCACGGCCTGAGCCACTGGGTGCTCGGGCGTTGTATCTAGCAGCCGCTTTGCGATGGTTTGCGCTTGCTCCAAGTTGCCCTGGCCGGCCTCCGCCAGGGCGGCATCGGCGACGTAGCGGCGGTTATGCGGCTGCAAGCGGTAGGCGCGTAAGGCGTGGGGACGCGCCAATTTGACCTCACCGCACTCCCGGTGGGCGGCACCAATTAGGTACTCGTAGCGGGCGTTCAGCACGGCATTTTCGCTGTGCCGGTGCTCTAGATGCTCGCCCAACTGCGTGAGCAACTGCAGGGCCGTGCGAGGATTATACTGCCGGATAAACTGCTCGGCAATGTTGAGCACAGCTTCCACATCGGCCGAGGCCGCCGCCGGCTGCGTGGCCGCTTGCAGCAGGGCCAGCACCTCGGTTAGCTGCTGCGTGGTGTGCTGCGCAGTTTCCACCAGCGCGCCCGGCCCCACCACGGCCGTATGCAGTTCGGCAATCTTCGTAGAGTCTTCCAACTGGAAAACCTGCCGGTACAGCCCCGTAAACTTAAATTTATGAATCAACTCCCGGCCGTTCATCAACTGCACTGGGATACTATAGGCCCGCTCCTGCTTCACCTTCCAGGCGGCCCACCACTTGTTTTCTTGCAAGTCGAAGTCCTCCAACGGAATGCAGAGCACCCATTTCTTGACCGTAAACTGCGTCGAAGTGATAGCCTTTTTAAAGGAAGCATTAATCTGGTCTTTCTGCGACTTGCCCAAAGAGTCCAGAAAAAACTTGCACTGGTACACCTCAATAGGCGTCACCCCAATGTCGCCGACAAACACATCAACGCCTTCATCTCCCGGATTGGCACGCACCAGCTTCACGTTTTCCTGCGGGTGCAGCGCCTGCAGCAGCGCCTCACAGTCATGCTCAAAAGCAGCGCGAGCACCCTCTAGGTTGAAGTGCAGGCCCAGGTAGTCTTTCCAGGTCTTTTCTGTCATGAGTGCCGCAACGTTATTATGTGTCTACCTCTTTTTAAGAGCAGGAACAGTAAACCGGGGACAAGACCGGGGGCAGAAAATAAAAAACGGCCTTTACACTGCTGTAAAGGCCGTTTTAGTGGGCCCACTTGGAATCGAACCAAGGACCTGCTGATTATGAGTCAGCTGCTCTAACCGATTGAGCTATAGGCCCCATGCCGGACGCGAGGCGTAGCGGCTGCGCCAAAGTTACGGCAGATTTTGTTTTTTTGGCATGTTAGGGCAATTTAGAGGCTGAACTTTGCCGGAGTAATCAGTTCCTAGCTTCTCATGCTTCCCAACCTCCTCTTTGACTTCGGCGGTGTCATCATCGACATCGACTACGACCGTACCCCCGCCGCTTTTCGCCGCCTGAGCCGGGCGGGCAGCACCGTGGAGTACACTCAAGCCAATCAGCACGAGCTGTTTGACCTGCTCGAAACGGGTAAACTATCGCCGGCCGAGTTTCGCGAGGGACTACGGGCGGCGTATGACCTCGACGCGACCGACGACGAAATAGACGCGGCGTGGCACGCGCTGCTACTCGATGTGCCCGCCGAGCGGCTGGCCCTCATTGGCGAATTGCGGCGGGCGGGGCACCAGACGGCGCTGCTTTCCAATACCAACGCCCTGCACATTGCTGAGATAAACCGGCGGCTGGCCATTCAATACGGCTTTAAGAACGGCATTGCTGATTGCCTCGACCGGGTTTTCTATTCGCAGGAAGTGGGCTTGCGGAAGCCGGGCGAGGAGATATTCCACCACGCGCTGCGCGAAATGAACTGGCAGGCCGCCGATACGTTATTCATTGAGGACAGCCCGCAGCACATTGCTACGGCCCGCCGCCTGGGGCTGCGGGTGCTGCACCTGGCCCCGCCGCTCACTCTCACTACTGCCTTGCCCGAAGCCCTGCGTGTCTTTCCCCAAGAATACCCCGGAGTACCCTCCCCTACTGCCTGGCGATGAGCCCCTGGCGGGCTTTCCAGCCGATGCCAGCGCCCCCGCCCCACCTACGCAGCGAGCCTGGGCGCGGCGGCTGTTTCGCCGCTACGAGCGTCCGCCTTCCAAGGCGCGCACGGCGACCATTCACATTGGGCTGTTTATCGTGACGCTGATTACGACCATCTTGGCGGGCGTGAGCCTGACGCGGGGCGGCCTCGATTTTATCAATTTATCAGTATTTACCCTGCCTGCCGCGCAACGGGCCGAAGAGTTAGGGCGTGGGTTGACCTACGCGCTAGCTTTTTTGGGCGTGCTGACAGTGCATGAGTTTGGGCACTACTTCGTGGCACGGTACAATCGGGTGAAGACTTCGCTGCCCTACTACATTCCGTTCCCGCTGGGGCTGGGCACGTTTGGGGCGGTAATTAGGATTCGGGAGGCCATTTTTTCGCGGCGCGAGTTCTTTGACATTGGCTTGGCTGGACCGCTGGCGGGGCTGGTGGTAGCGGTGGGCGTGCTGGCCTACGGCTTCACGCATCTGCCCGACCCGCTGGCCTACGTGCAGCACATTCACCCCGAGTTTATCCGTTTTGGGGCCGACTACGCGCAGGCTTACCAAGGCCAAGCTGGCCTCACGCTGAGCCGGCCACTGCTATATCAATTGCTAGAGCGCTTGGCCGACCCGGCACGCCTGCCCCATCCGAATGAGCTGCTACGTTACCCTATCCTGGTGGCGGGCGAGCTGAGCTTATTCTTCACGGCGCTCAATCTCATCCCCATCGGGCAGCTCGATGGCGGGCATATTTTGTATGGGTTGTTGGGGCCGCGGCGGGCGGGGCGGCTGTCGGGGCTGTTGTTCGTGGGTTTTATTTTTTATGCAGGGCTGGGTATTTTTTCCTTTCATAGTGACTGGCAAATTTGGGTCTATGGAGGGGTGCCATATGCCTTGTACTTATGGCTGGTTTTCAGGAAGGCGCTGCCCCGGCCACGGCAAGTGCTGGCCTTGGCGGGGCTGGTGTGGGCAGCGCAGCTGGCGGTAATCACGCTTTGGCCTGCCGCGCAAGGGCAGCCAGGTTGGCTGTTATTTGGGCTGCTGCTGGGGCGGGTGTCGGGTGTTTACCACCCCAGCGCCCCCGATGAGCGGCCCCTGAGCCCAGGGCGGCAGGTGCTGGGTTGGGTGATGATGGTGCTGTTTGCCTTGTGCTTTTCACCTGCGCCTTTTTCAGGCCTGCAATAAGACCAGTCTGGCCCAAACTTTTTGAGGTGTAAAGTCTTCCATGAGTCGGGTATTTGCCTTTATTTATGCCGTATTTTTAGCGTTCTATGCAGTTTCAGCAAAGCCAACTTACCCGGTCTACCCAGTTTACGGTGCGCGAGCATGGCTTTTTTGTGAGCCAGCGCGATGGCCGGGGGCAGGTCGATATTGCGGTCGAAATACCTTACGAAGAGCTACTTCCCATTCGCCTCGAATACCGCAATACCGTGCCGCAGCGCCAGCTTTTGTGGGTGCTGGGTGGTGTTATTTACGCGGGCGTGCACTTGGCCCGGCCGTTTATGGTGGATAGCCGGCCGCTGCCCGATGATGTCTGGTTTTGGGCGTTTGGGCTGGGGGCGGCGCTCGTGGCGTTCTTCCTTTACGGTCTGCACAATTGGTGGCACCAGGCCATTTTGCACACTGGCCGCCTCAAGCTGGTGCTGGCCGACCACCCGCGCGACCGCCGCCAATTTCGCGACTTTACCGAGAAGCTCGATGCCCACACCAAGAGCTATTTGCGCCAGGAATACGGCACCATTAATCCGCTGGGCTTTATTGAGCCGCAGCTGCGCCGCCTGGCCTGGCTGCACGACCTGGGCGTGCTGAATAATGCGGAGTTGCGTGCCCTTAGCACCCGTCTCACGGGCCGGGTTTCGGAGCGCAGCATCCGCAGCATGGGCCAGCGCCTAGAGGCCTTGTACGTGAATTAAGTAGTTACCTTACGCTTCAGTCAAAAGTCTCTTTCAGCACGCTGGAAGGGACTTTTTTTAGGTAGAAGCAACTAACCACGACTATAACCTGGCGTCTGTTTCTGCTCGTATGGCAGGGGTATTTTTCCCTCAACCTGTCATGAGCATTTCCCTCAATCACGCGGCCGTAATCTTCGCCAAAAGCCTTATTAAAGACGGCAAAATCAAGAACGATGAAGGTCACTGGGGCCAGCACAATCCCGGCTCGACCGAAGAAAACGCTTTCCTCAAAAAGCACGAAATTGAGGAGTACGCCAAGTGGCACCTCGGCGAAGACAAAAGCGCTGGAGAGGACACCAAAGGCCGCTACAAATTTCCCTACGGCGACTTCAAAACCGTGCACCGCGATGGGCTAATCGCCGCCAAGGAGCGCGCCGCCCAGCAAGGCTATCACGACATTGAGAAGGCCGCTGACGAGTTGCTGCACGCGCTCGAAAAGAAGGCCGCATAAGTATCGCCTGCGCGCCGTAGCGCGAACTTTCCAGTTCGCGTTTGTTGGGTACGTCTGGCTCGTTTGGCTGCACGCTTACGAACGCGAACTGGAAAGTTCGCGCTACTGCCAGCTAGCATTCCCGTACACAAAGAAGCCCCCGCTGCCTGGC
>CAXUKA010000205.1:0-11619 GCA_964251335.1 uncultured Hymenobacter sp. | reverse complement strand
GCGGCGTAGTGTCTGCGTAGGTAAACTCGTCGGCCCCCATATCGGGGGTAGTGGCGCTCCGTGCTTCCCCGTCAATGTCCACGGTGGTTACGCCGGCAATAGCTGGCGAGATAGGCGTGCCGGTATTATCGAGCACCTGCGAATTAAGGTGCAGGTCGGTGGCCGAGGCGAATGCCGGGTCTACGTTCTTCGAGCTGGCATCCTTGCCCGAGGCCGTTTGGAAGCTGGCGAAGGTCTGGGCATCGGTACCATTCATGGCCCCCACGTAGCCTTGGGGGTTGCTAGTGGTGGTGCCTGTGTAATAGTCGTTGTAGTTGAGGGCTGAAAACGCCGTATTGGCCGCTGCCGAATACAGCGCATACGCCTTGGGGCCGGTGCTGTTGGCCGTGCTTACCAGGATGTTAACAAAGAGGTTATCCACCACATTCAGCCCGGTGGTATTTGCGCCCACGTACAGCGCTGCCGATACCAGCGAGGCACTGGAATAGCTGGTGGTGCCCGTCAGATTCACCGAGTTATAGTACAAGTTAATGCCGCCCTGCGTGCCGTTGTAGATGCGGATGCCCGTGCTGCCTGCATTGCTAGTGCTGGTGAAGGTCGTCCAGCCCGAGCCTCCGATACCCGCCACGAAATTGTTGCTCAGCGTGAGATTAGCTGCTGTGCTACCGGCGTTGTTGATGTCAATGCCGTGCCCACCGTAGCCATTCGAGACTGCTCCATTCACGTTCAGCACTTGGTTGCGGGTCACCGTGCCCCCCGTAAAGCCAGCCCCAAGCTGCATACCGTAAGCATCGCTGCCGCTTCCTGTCACGGTGTTGATGATGTTCTGGCTCACCGTAGCATTAGCCACTCCCGCCGGAAAGTTCATTGCAATAGCCCCGCTGCCCACCACGTTCTGCACCGTGTTGCCCGTAATGCTCGGCGCGGTAGCCTGCTGCACAAAAATGCCGCATAGGCCAATGTTATTCGCAGCAGCAGCCGTGCCCGGCCCCACCACGTTGTTGGTGATGCTACTGCCAGTCAGTGGGTTGGCGCTGGTGCCCCCGTACACGATGCCGTAGTAGGTGCCCTGCACCTGGTTGTTGGCGACGGTGATGTTGTTGTTGCCGCCTGTCGCAATGTTGTACGAGGTACCGCTCACGTTCACCCCCGTCGAGTTGTAGGTACTGGCGTTCGAGCCGCCCTGCATCACGCAATTGCGGACGGTGTTGTCGTGGCTGAGCGTGCCGCCCGAGGTGGCTACCCACACCAGTGCGGTGCTACTGGTGCTGGTGTTGGTAAGGGTCAGGTTGCGGGTGGTGCCGCCCGCCGCATTCGAGCCATCAAGAATGATGTAGGATACATCCGTCAGCTTGAAGAGGGCCGTAGCCTGGTCATTGGTAATAAATGGTGCAGCGCCCACAGCCGGCTTAAACGTAACCGTATTTGTGGCGCTGAAGCCCGCATAAGCCGTGATGTTTAGCGGAAACGTTTCGCCATTGGCCGTGCTATAGGCACTGGTGCTGCCGCTGTTGGTGAGCGAGAAGACCACCGGCCCGTTTACCCCACGGGCAGTCAGGTCGGCAATGGCCGCCGTGATGGTGGTGTAAGTGCTGCCGCTGCCCACCGTGTACGTGCCGCTCAGAGGCCCCACAATAAGCCGCGAGCCGGCCGCCCCGCTGAGCGTGGGCGTATAGCTCGTGCCCGCCACGCTTACCGCCGTGGCTACCGATGCCACCCGATTGCCGGCAGTGGCCGTGGTCGGAATATCATAAGTCAGCCAGTAGTAGTTGTTGCCCGTCGCCAGCGTAGCTGGCGTACTCAGCATCAGGGTGTAGCTAGGCGAGGCAATAGTGCCAGTCGTGGTCAGCAGCGTAGCCGAGGCCAGCGTGAAGGTGCTGCTACTGGTGGTATACAGCTTGGCATTGCTGATGTCGGCGGTGCTGGTGCTGCCCAACGAAAACGTGATACTGCTAAGCGTAAGCGGGTTGGTGATGCCCGTTGTTGCGATAACTACGCCCGTCACTTGCTGGCTATTCTGGCCCAATATGGTGGTTGCGCTGTTTTGTGAATAGGTGGTGCTCGCTACCACCATATTCGCCGGTAGGGCGTAGCTGCCCTCATAGGCCCCCATATCGGGGTTGATATTGGCGGCGGTGGGCGGGAAGGTGCTGCCCGTGGCGCGGGTCACGCTCAGGAGGTCGGTCGTGATACCCGAAATTGGCGTAGCGCCCGATTCAACCGTGGTAGTCGTGCCAGCCGGGATGGTCAGGTCAGTGACCGATGTAAACGGCGGCGTGGCCGTCGACGCAAACGAGAGGTTGTCGTTGCTGGTATTGCCGAGCGTGCTGGTGTAGGCCCGTAGGTTGGCGGCAGGCGTAGTGGCGCTGGCGCTGAAAGTGGCAGCGGTATAGGTCGCATCGGTGGTGCTCCCAGGGGTGTAGCGCTGCGCGATGTAATTGCCCGTCGTGGTGGGGGCGTAGTAGGCGTTGTTATTAATGGTAATGCTCGCGCTGCTAGTCAGGCCGGAGGGTATCGAAATGCAGGTGTTAACAGCCGAAGTAGCGCCGAAGTAGTTGGCGAAGATATTGTTGCGAATATCGAGGCCGGTTATGCTAGTGTTGGCAATTGCCAGGCAGGCTGTGTGTTCAGGACTTGCCGAACTGCTTGAAAGTGGCGCA
Organism: uncultured Hymenobacter sp.; assembly: GCA_964251335.1. Classification (GTDB taxonomy): domain Bacteria; phylum Bacteroidota; class Bacteroidia; order Cytophagales; family Hymenobacteraceae; genus Hymenobacter. The sequence continues at coordinate 8,959 of CAXUKA010000205.1, read as the reverse complement.
CCCTGTAAATAAACAGAGTTATAATAAAGCTTATGCCCGGTTCCGGTGCCCAGTGCGATACCAAAAACACCATATATATAGCTGTACTTGTTGTTGTTAAACACCGCATTTATGGCTGAAATGGCATTGTTATAAATCGTGCAAGCGCTGCTAGTCAGTACGTTGATACCTACAGCTGAATAACTACTAGTGTTCGTGTTTTGAACACCCGTAATACTATTGCCTGCGATAGTGGGGATAGTAGTGCCAGCCGCAATGGTAATACCCGCCGGACAGTAGATGTCATTAGTTGGAGCACTCGCCGAAGAGGATACGGAGCTAATCGTATTGCCCAACACGCTAGGCGAGGTGCAATTGCTTAGGTATACGCCTGACCCCGCGCCTGCTGTCGCAAACGTGGTGGTAATATTCCGAATAGTGTTACCGCTTATTACCGGAGATGTAGCGTAGCTCAATAAAATACCCAGTGATGCCAGGTTACCAGCCGTAGTATTACCCAAGGTGTTGCCTGTGATGCTGACCCCCGTAGCCGCCGAGCCCGACGCCGCCCCCACGTAAATGGCCCGGCCTGTGCTCTGTATCAAGTTGTTAGTGATATTTAGCGTTGAGTATTTGCCAGTGCCCGCCGTCGTAACCCCGCTTGTTTGGCTGGCGACGGTAGTGGCATCGGTGCCGGCATAAATACCGTAGCCAGTGTCACGGGTATTGGCCCCGGTAATAATGCAGTTGGTAATAGCGTCGTTGGTAGCTGTGACAGTGGCCGCTGTGGCGATGCCCGCTACCCGAATAACTGTTGTATTGGCAGCCGTGCCGTTATTCGTAATGGTCAGGCTACGAGTGGTGCCACTGCTGTTTAAAGCGCCGTTTATCGTGACGTTGCTTGCCCCAATCAGGCCAATTACTCCGTTGCCGTTGCTGACGGACCCTGTCACCGTGAGATTGGCCGCTGTCGGCTGCACTAGGATAGAGGTATACGAAGTGGCACTTTGGCCACTAGCCTGGAGGTAGGCGCCAGTAGTCGCCTCAATAGTATTAGCATTTATATTCACTACAATAGTTCCGGTATGCGTGCCCGCATTGATAGCCGCAAAAGCAGTAGTAAGATTGGTGTAACTGCCAGTAGCGGTGCCACTTGTGGCAGTGAGCGTCACTTGTGCCCACGTACTGCTACTACTTAGCAGTAGTGCCAGCATCGCTAGCAACTGCCTCCACCGGGCGGCTATAAAAGGAAATGGCGCTGACTGAGCCGGCGCTCTAAAGCGTAAATTTTTGGTCATAGAGAAAGTAAAGAAGTGAGTGTAAAGAGGTAGGCAAAAAGAGTTGGTGCTGCCTCACGGCCAGAGACTTGCGTGAGCAGTTGATGGTCGGCGATAAGCAGGCTGAATAGTTGTAACTCCGCAGAAATGAGGGTGCTTCGCAGTTCAATGGCTGGCGATAACCTGGGTGCTTGAAGTATGCCTGAAAGAGGCTGATACTTAAATACCTGTAGTATTCACAGTTCTGTCAGGCTAAATATAAAGTACCATTTTATGACGGTGCAACAATCTGATAAAGAAGAAATAATGGGGGTATTGGGTGAATAGTAAAAAACCTCGACAATTACTATTGACGAGGTTGTTATATATAATTATCGCAAGAAGAAGAATTCTTGTGCCTGCGAGGCGCAAGTGCAGCAGCTACGTGCTGCCGAAGCTATTTCTCCACCGGCGGGGCCATCAGCAGCGCATTCAAAAACTCTAGTGCCGGCTCGTAGCGGCGGCGGCGTTCGTGGTAATGTTGCCAAGCCGCTTCTTCATCAGGGCGCAAGGCTAAACCCGAGCCGCGTAGCGTTTGCCAGGCGGCGGCGAAGGCTTGGCGACTGGCTACCGAAGCAGCCTGCTCCTCGGACGTGCGAAGCTCGGCGGGCTCGGTTTCGGCAGTGTGGTCGAAGAAGCGATGTATACGATTGAGAGCCAGTACCCCAGCCTTAAACGTAAGCTCGACCTGGCGCGAGCGGGGCACATCGAGGGCCGAAAACAGGAGGTTGGCCGTGTCGAGGATGAGGCCGGCCGTAGTCACCCACGAGCGCCCGCCCTGCGACGAGCGGAAGAACGCCAGCACTGGCAGCGAAGTATGGCTTTCATCTATTTCGACCAGCCATTTTTCCCAGTCCAGCCACTGCGCGTCATCGTTTAGAAAATCGTGGTCGTGGCCCAGCCATAACAGCAGCCCCGCCGCCGAAGCCGGTATCCCGGCCCGTAGCTCCACCTGCACCACCACGATTTCGCGCCGCGAAAAAGCCTGGTAGATAGTCGGCAAGTAGGAGATGAGCAGCGTCAGCAGCAGCAGCCCCAAGGTGGCTTCGGAGTAGCTGAACACATTGACTACCAATCCGCTTTCGGAAGTAGTGCCCAGCGTAAGCAGCGAGCTGCCGCTCAGTTCGTAGCTCTTGGTAAAGCCCTCGACGCCCAGTGCCCAGTAGATGCCCGTGTAACCAATGCCCACCAGCGCCAGCCACCCAATGGGCAGCGCCACCAGCGCCACCGGCGCGTAGTGCGACATGATGCGGTCGCGCCGGGCATAGTTGCTAGCGCGCCGCGCCGCAAAGTTGAACAGCGCCCGCACCCCGCCAAATACGAAAGCATTGAGCCGCACCGACTCGCTGCGCGGCAGCACAAACGAGCGAATGGCCCCTGACACGGTGGTGATAACCAGCCAGATTCCGGTCGCCCCCGCCAGCAGGCGCAGAGTGTACTCAACAGTAGAAGACATGGCCCGTTGTACGGGCCGAGCGCCTCAAGCGACTAGTGGCTAGCCTGCCACAGCTCCCGAAACGACTTGTCGGCCACCTTCAGGCTCTCGCGGCGCTTGCGCCAGCCAGCCTGGTCGAGCAGGTAGCCGAGGCTGAAATCCTTGAGGCGGCCGGGCAGCACGTCGAGCGCCCAGCGGTGGCGCATGCTCCAGCGCCATAGGCCAATAGCAGTTTTTTCGACCAGTGTATTGTGGCCTTCGCGCACGCTCTCCTGGCGGTTGAGCAGCAAGAGGTTGTGCAGATTGATGCGCACCGGGCACACGCTGGTGCAGGCCCCGCACAAGCTACTGGCGAAGCTAAGGTGCTGGTGCTCTTTCAACCCCGATAAATGCGGGCTGATAACCGAGCCAATCGGCCCTGAATAGGTGGTTTCGTAGGTATGTCCACCAATGTTTTTATACACTGGGCACACATTGAGGCACGCCCCGCACCGGATGCAGCGCAGCGCCTCGCGGCGGTCGGGGCGGGCGAGTAGATTGGTGCGGCCATTGTCGAGCAGGATTACGACCATCTCCTCCGGTCCATCGGGCTCGCCGGGCTGGCGCGGGCCAAAGTACACGGTGTTATACACTGTCACCTGCTGGCCGGTGCCGCTGGTGCTCAGCAGCGGCCAAAACAAGTCGAGGTCGGTGAGCTGCGGAATCAGCTTTTCGATGCCCACCACCGCAATGTGCAGCTTCGGAAAAGTGGCCGACAGGCGGGCGTTGCCCTCATTTTCGGTCACGGCCACGCCACCTTCTTTTGCAATGAGGAAATTGCCGCCCGTGATACCGACCTCGGCTGAGGTGTACTTGTCGCGCAGCAGATAGCGGGCCGTGAGCACCAATTTTTGCGCATCGTCGGTATGCTCGATGCCGAGGTGCTTCACAAAAATATCGGCGATGTCGGCCTTGCTCAAGTGCATGGCCGGCGTCACGATATGATAGGGCCGCTCGCCATTGAGTTGCACGATGTACTCGCCCAGGTCTGTTTCGACCGATTCGATGCCCCGGCCTTGCAGGTACTTATTGACGTGGATTTCCTCCGTCGTCATGCTCTTGGCTTTCACCACCGTGCGCGTGTTGCGGGCGGCAGTGAGGCGGCCGATTTCGTCCAGCGCTTCCTGGGCATCCTGCGCCCACACCACGCGCCCGCCGCGCGCCGTGAAGGCGGCTTCAAATTGCAGCAAGTACTCATCCAGCTTTTCGAGCACGCCGGCCTTGAGGTAGGCGGCGCGAGCGCGGGCCAACTCGTGGTCTTGATAAAGCTGCATGCCGGCGCTCACGGCAGCATCGTACTTGCCGATGTTGAAGCGGATTTTGCGTCGGTGCTCGAGGTCGAAGGCTTTGGCTTCGGCGTCGGTTTGGAAGGAGGTAGCTTTCGTTAACATAGTTTCCCGCAGGGTTTCCCAGGATTAGGCACAGGATTTAACTTCTTTTTTCCTTCGGTTCACAGAGGCATAACAGAAAAACCCTGCGAAACGCTGTGCCTCACCTTGCAAAACCCTGCGGGAAATTACTCAAGGCTTGTTCGAATCGACCACCGGCCGCTCGTCGCGGTTAGCCAGCTCCCAAGCCGTATAAAACACCAGCCGCGCCCGCGCTTCCAGCTTATCAAACTTAATTTTGCTGACCTCGTCACTCTCCTCGTGGTAATCAGCATGCACCCCATTGAAGAAAAACGCCACCGGGATTTTGTGCACCGCGAAGTTGTAGTGGTCCGAGCGGTAGTAGAAGCGGTTGGGGTCGTTGGGGTCGTTGAAGCGGTAGTCGAGCGCCAGGTTGCCGTGGCGCTGGTTGGCGTTTTCGAGCACCGCGTGCAGCTGCGACGACAGCTTATCGGAGCCGATAACGTACACATAATCAGGCTTGCCCTCGTGGGCTGCGTCGGTGCGGCCAATCATGTCGATGTTGAGGTCGGTAATGGTCGAGGACAGCGGGTACAACGGGTGGTCGGTGTAGTACTGCGAGCCCAGCAAACCCTTTTCTTCGCCCGTATTAGCCAGAAACAGAATGCTTCGGCGTGGACCATTTCCGGCATGCGCCGCCTTGGCAAAGGCCTCCGCAATGGCCAGCATACCCACTGTGCCCGAGCCATCGTCGTCGGCCCCGTTATACACCTTGCCACCAATGATACCCAGATGGTCGTAGTGCGCCGACACGACCAGAATCTCGTCCTTCTTATCGGTGCCGGGTAGAAAGCCCAGCACGTTTTCGGTGCTCACCGCCGACCGGTCCTGCGGAGCGGCAATAGTGAATTTAGCGGCTTTGAACTTGCTGGCTATTGGAGCTTTAGCAGCGACAATAGCCTTCTCATAGGCCGCGATGGCCGCCTCAGTAGTGCCTAGCAACTGGTACCCCACGGCCGGTGATACGAAGAACGACGGTGCCCGTCCGCCGCCGGCTTCGGTCGCCGCGATAATGGGCTGCATGATGCGCGGCGTGAGCCGACCCATCAGCTTGGCGAAGTTTGAATTAGCCGAAAAGTCTACGAAAAACACGCTGCGCGCGCCTTTTTGTGCGGCTAGCGCGGCCTTAGCCCGAAAATCAACGCCCCATTTAGTGTCGTTGCCATCGGTGCTCAGGATGGGGCCACCCTCGGGCGTGCGCGGCTCGCCTAATAAGATTATCAGGTCTTTCCCTTTCACATCGCGCCCGGCGTAGTCGGAATACGCGCCCTGCTCGATGCCGTAGCCCACAAACACCGGCTGCACCGCCGTAGCCTGCTGGAAGGGCGAGCGGCCGAAGGCGTAGAAATCCTTGAGCCACTCGTACTTCTTGCCGCCCACCGTGAGCACGCCACCCGGCCGCCACGCGCTGCGCTCCAGGTTAAAGGTTTGCAGATACGTGTTTTCCTTGGTGGTGCCTACCGGTGCCACCAGGCTATCTAGCTTGAACTGCTGGCTGATATACGCGGCGGCCATTTTCTGGCCTTTGGTGCCAGTTTCGCGGCCTTCGTATTCGTCCGAAGCCAGCACCGATAGGTCGCGCTGCAGCTTTTCCTGCGTGATGTAGCGCTCGGCGTAGCGGGTGGCGAGGTCGGTAGTCTGGGCCGGGGCAACGGGTGGCGCGGGAGCCGATACCGGCTGCGTGGCTTTAATCTTGGTCTTGGTTTTCTGGGCCAGAGTGGCGGTGGGGAGCACCAAGCCTGCTAGTAGCAGAAGGGAGTACTTCATAATAATAGAGGGCAAGCTTCAGCTTGCCAGCGAAAGGAAAGAGTGGAAAAGGCAAGCTAAAGCTTACCCCGCTTTAGTAATTAACACCGTAGCATACGCCGCCACGCCTTCCTGCCGGCCCACAAAGCCCAGCTTCTCGGTAGTAGTGGCCTTAATCGAAATAGCATCCTCGTCTACGCCCATCACCTCGGCCAGCGTGCGCTGCATGGCCGGAATGTGCGGGTTCACCTTAGGACGTTCGAGGCAGATAGTCGAGTCGATGTTGCCGACTTCGTAGCCCTTGGCGCGCAGAATACGCATCACCTCAGCGAGCAGCTTCTTGCTGTCGATGCCTTTGTACTGCGCATCGGTGTCGGGAAAGTGGAAGCCGATGTCGCGCAGGTTGGCCGCGCCGAGCAGCGCATCGCAAATGACGTGGATGAGCACGTCGGCGTCGGAGTGGCCGAGCGCGCCGTGGGTGTGCGGCACCTCGATGCCGCCGAGCCAGAAGGGTAGGCCCTCTTTCAGTTGGTGAACGTCGTAGCCAAAGCCAACGCGGATTTTCATGCGAATGCGAAAAGAAATGAAACGGGGCGCAAAGGTACCGGCCGCAATTTGGGCCGCCTGAATACCGAAGCGCTTATAAAAATTTTAGCACAGTTATACTAAAATATTAAGCCAAATTATTTAGCTTTGCGAAACTAATCTGAGTAGCTGGCAAAGGCAGCCTGCGAGCTACGAAAAAAAATGTGCGAATGGTTAAAGTAATTCGAAAGCAACGGCGTCAAAGAAGCGGTAAATGAACCTGGATGCGGTAAAGAAAGAAACTTTGGAAACTTTGAACTCGCCTAAAGTTTCCGTTGTATCTTTGCCGTGCCAAACATGGAAACCAAAGACCGAATCCTGACCCGCGCCGCTGCGCTGTTTTTGCGCAACGGCATCAAAAGCGTGAGCATGGACGACATTGCCACCGACCTCGGCATGTCGAAGAAAACGTTGTACAAAACCTTCACTAACAAGGACGACATAGTGCTGGCTGTGATGACGGACCACCTTTGCAAAGCCCAGGGCGAATGCGCCCGCTTTGCCGGTACCTCGGCCGATGCGGTGCGCGAAATGCTGGATATTTCGGCCTGGGCCGACGAGCAGTTTGGCAACGTGCACCCCAGCATTTTCTACGACCTACGCAAGTATCACCCCAATGCTTGGGCGCTGTTTTCGACGCACAAAAGCACGTTTATCCTCGAGCAGATAACCCGCAACCTGCGCCGGGGCATCGCCGAGGGCTTGTTTCGGAGCGACCTCGATGTGGAGGTGTTGGCTCGCCTCAACCTGGCTCAGATTGAGTTGACGTTCAACCCCGACCTCTACCCACCCGCCCAGTTTGCACCCAACCGGGTAAATAAGGTATTCGACGAACATTTTCTGCTGGGCGTGGCGACGCTTAAAGGCCACCGGCTTTTCAATAAATACCAACACATTACGGAAGAAGAATAGGGCATTAGCTCGCTCATTATCAACTTCTTCGGCTATTTTTTCATGAAGAACGCATTAACCAAGGCGCTCCTGTCGGCTCTGGCCCTGGGAAGCTGGGCTTCGGCCAGTGCCCAAACTCCGGCTTCGCTGCCCACGGAGCCAGCTGCTGGCCCGATGGCCCTAAGCCTGAGTCAGGCCGTGCACTATGCTGTGCAAAACAAGCCCAGCCTACTGGCCCAGCGCCTGACCGAGCAAACGGCCCACGCCAAAGTAGGCGAAACCAAAGCCGCCGGCCTGCCCCAGCTGAACTTGGCCGCTAACGTAGCCGACAACTTCAAGCTGCAAAAGTCGCTGGTCGATTTCTCAGCCTTTGGGGGCGGGTCTACGTTGAGCGGCACCACCCTCACGCAGACCGATATAGCGCGGGCGCAGGCCGGGCAGTCCGTCACTCTGAGCCCTGCTTACACGCCTACCGTGTCGACGGGGCCGCAGCCGTTTGCGCTGGGCTTGCAGTACGCTGGCAACACCAGCTTGTCGCTCTCGCAACAGTTATTTGATGGTTCGTATCTCGTTGGCCTAAAGGCAGCTAAGGTGTACGAGGACTTGTCGAAAAAGCAAACTCAGCAGGCCGAAATCGATGTGGTAGAGCAGGTGAGCAAGGCATATTATAGCACGCTGGTGGCCCGCGCTCGCCTCACGCTGCTCTCGCGCAATGTGCAGCGCCTAGATACTTTGCTCTATCAAACCAACCAAACGTTTAAGGCTGGCTTTGCCGAAAAGCTCGACGTGGACCGCTTGCGCGTGCAGCGCAACAACCTGGTGGTGGAGCAGCAGAAAGCCCAGCGCCTCACCGAGGTGAGCGTGGCGCTGCTCAAGTTTCAGATGGGCTTGCCGCAGGCCCAAGCCTTGCAACTTACCGACTCGCTCGGCGCGGCCGTAATCGATGCCAGCACTCTGCGTATGCGCCTGGGGGTGGCTAACTACAACACTGGCGGCGGTGCTGGTGCCCCCGTGCCTACCGCTCCGGTTCCCGGCATTGGTGCGGGCAACACCGCCAACCAAGCTCGCCAAGACCAGCAAATAGCCCTGAGCGGCGGCCAGCCTACGCAATTGGCGGCGGCCATCAATTACAATAACCGCATCGAGTTTTCGACCCTCGAAACCCAGCAGGCGCTGGCAGGCCTCGACTATAACAGCCGCCGCGCTGGCTACTATCCGCGCTTGGTGTTCACGGCGGCCTACGGCTTCAGCGGCTCATCGGCCAAGGTGGGCGACCTGTTTGCTTTCCGCGGGCCCGACTCGCGCAACTCGGCGGGCTTTATCAACCAAAACTGGTTTGGCTTTGGCAACCTGGGCCTGGGCTTGACGGTGCCGGTGTTCGATGGCTTCCGCCGCAAGTATCAAGTGCAGCAGGCACGCATTCAGCAGCAGACTATTGAGAAAGGCTTCGAAACGCTGCGCCAAAGCATTGACCTGCAAGATGCCCAGAGCCGCACCACCCTCGGAAATGCGCTCGATGTGCTCGACAACCAGAAGGATAATCTGGCCCTGGCAACAGA